>WRJK01000098.1 GCA_009782285.1 Clostridiales bacterium | reverse complement strand
CCTGGCGTACATCACCAGGGAGCCCTGGTTCTCAACGTAGACGTCCTTCATGCCCGTGTCGGGGTCGAAGTCGTCGTGCAGCGTCGTGCCGTCCGCCTGGCCTATGAACTCGTTGACCTTGTGCACCGCCTGGCTGAAGGCGAAGGTCCCTGTGACCAGCAGCGCTATCGCGGTCGCCGCTGCGACGATTGTTTTTAGTTTTAGTGACATTTAAGTTTCCTCCTTAAAATTATAATCCTTTGGTTTTATTCTTGATTTATGTCAACCTAGTCTTGTCTTGCTTTGTTCCTATAAATATAGTTTAAACGATGGAGCAACTCGAATGTCAATAGCAAATATGAAAAAACTACAAAAATAATTGAAACTATGTAACCAAACCTGCATATATAGCCGAAAAGCGTTCAAACCAAGCCGTTTTATAGAAGCCAAACGGTTTTCGAATCGTGTGCAAACCCTTAAACGTAGCCCGTAAAACGACTGTTTGCTTGTCGAAAACCCTGCGTTTTTGCTCGAAAACCTTCGAGTAGCTGTAATGATGTTACGTGAAATACACTAAAACACGATATAATATGCTGAAACGTAACCAAATTTCACAGAGTATCCGCATAATATGAAGAACGGCCCGCCTACGAATAGGCGAGCCGTTTCCTATTAATGGCTTGGGGCGTTGACCCCCAAGAGCCGTGTTTGGTTAATTGTTTATTTTGTCGCTATTTACCGATCCACATGGCCGGGCGAGCCCCGCCGGTTTTCGTGTAAGCTGCGATTCCGCAGAAGGAGCCATCGACTTTGACGAAAACAGCATTGCCGGGTATATCGCCAGATGAACGGAGCCAGAAGGCCTTTTCCGATTTTCGAGCTGCCTTGTCACTGAAGTACGACGTGTTGATGTCCGAGGCGCTGAGGGCAAACACGTAGTCAGTGCTTGACTCGTTTACCGAAGATGCCGCAGCGGTCGTGTGCAGGTTTTCTTTCCACACCTCGCACGGGATGTCAGCACCCTTGACGTAGCTTAATAGTATGGGCCATTTGTTGCTGCTGTAGTAGCTGTCCATCAGCGTCCTCAAGTCGGAGTCTTCGTACTTGTTCCCTGTGAGGAGCCCCTTCTTGAACGCGGTTTCTTCAATCGAGGTGGCTGAGACAATTAGAAGGTTGCCGTTGCCGTCCGCTTTGATTACGATCCAGTCCCTGCCGTCCACATTAAAGGTCTTGCCCACCTGCGAGCCGTCCCAGACGCCACCGGGCAGACCGTTGATAACGCTGCCGCCTTTGATGACGCTAATACTGATGGTGTCGAATTTTGAGCTGTCAGCAGTCGACGTTGCCTTTAAGGTCAGTACCGCAGCAGCTTCATCGGATGCAACAAACACCATGCCGTTGTTGACAACGGTATATTCCGAGCTGTTGCCTTGAAGCTCCCAGTGCACGCCCTGGTCAGCGTTGTCGCCATGTACAATAACTAAATATTGGATGGGGCTGATAGTGTAAACTTCTGTCGGGCCTATAATTTCGACGCTGGTTACCGTTCCGGGTTGATCCAAAACCATGTTGCCGTTGTTGTCCATGCGGTATACGACGTCGTCTTTTTCTGTTGAAGTGGCTGTGCTGTCAAGTGTGCCGTTCCCGCCTGCGGGGTCTCCGTAGTAGTATTCGCTGCCGCCGGGTTCAAGCGGGCCTACATAGAATTTGCCATCGTTTGCCGTGTTGTCAAAGATTGGCTTCACAGGGTCTGTCGTCGGATCCATGTCCGGTCCGCCGCCTGTGAGATCTCCGAGGTTGTATGGGCCTTCTACTTCCTTCCAGACGTTCTGCCCCAAGTGCAGCCAGTAGCTCCCACCGAACTTGGTGACCGGCCAGTCGTCGCCGCCGCCGGGCTTGCCGTCGGGGCCGCCCCAGATGGCGCCTTCCTCATTCAGGCTGCCGTTCGGGTTCACCGGCGTCCAGATGTTCTCAGGGTCTTGCACGTACCAGGTGCCGCCTTCTTTGACCGCTTCCTTGTCGCTGCTGTTCCCGGGCTTGCCGCTCGGGTTGTAGACATACTCGGACGGCTCCGTCAGGGAATTGCCGTCTGAGTCAACTTTTTCATAAATGTTTGGGGGCTGGCCGACCGGCTTGTACCAGCTGCCGTTGTCGCCTTCGATCAGTTCGCGGTTGCCGCCGCCAGTGCCGATGTCGATATTTCCTACGACGACTTGGATGTGTAGGTCGCGCTCGACGCCCCACTTGTCGGTGAACTCGCCTATAACGATGGCCAAACCGTCGCTGTTCGCCGTAATGGTGCCTGTGGTTTCGTTGACGGACGCAACTGCCGAGTTCAGGGACTTCCATGCGATGCTGCCGCCGCTTGGCACGGTTTCTACAGGGACCTTCGCGGTGTCGCTGGCCTTGGCCAGCACGACTAGCCCACCGTTCTTGATGGTGTAGGCGCTGATGTTGCCGGAGTCGGTGATCTGGTAGTCGTTGACGAGTATCGTGCCAGCCGCGTTGCCCGCTGCAACGCTCACCACTCCGGCCGAAACGCCGGTAATTTTGACGTTGCCGAAACCGCTGCCCACGACTTCGACGGTGGCTTTCGAAGCGTCAGTGCTGTACACCTGGCTCAAGCTGCCGATCGTCTCGGATTTCGATGCCTTGACTTCGATGGTCCTCGCGGAAATGATGCCGTTGGGAGCCTTGAGGACCACTTCGATGTCTCCATCTGCCGCCAAGGTGCCCGGAACGAACAGGACGCCTGTCATTATCGCCAGCACAACGAAAGCCGCCACCAGAATCTTGAACGTTTTTCCTCTTTGTGAGTTAATATTATATGTACCCATTGTTATTTTCCTTTCAATTCAATAGTTTGCATTTGTTTGCATTGTATTTGGTTTCAGTCGCTTGCCTTTGCTGCGGGGGGCTGGCTCCAACGCGATTAGCCGTTGGAGCCGGCCCTTGCGCCTACTCCATGTCGAGAGTGACAAGGCAGCTTGGGTAAGTCATGTTGATGGTCACGGTCGCTGTCTGGCCGCCCCTGCTCAACTCCACCTGCACCGGGGTCGTCAAGTCGAAGCTTCCGTTGTCAATCCATTCCTGGTTTGTCGGTTTGTAGTTGAATAGAATTGCCGGCTCGCTTTTATGCACTTCACAATTGCCTATTGTTATGTATGGCGCATATTTAGGATTCACTGCCGTGGCTGTCACGCCTGCGTAATTGCTGTCAGCGATGACATCTTTCAAATGGATTGCCCCTGCGTGTATGTCCTCGTTGCTAGTTAGGTTGCTCGGGTCCACGAAGTCCTGCTTGTAGTAGTGGCCGTCGCCATTGTAAGGGTTGGGGTCGAATATCGGGTTGAACGGCCCGTTGCCTTTTGTCGGAAGCTCTCCCGGATCGCCCGAACCGCCCGGCTCGCCCGAACCGCCCGGCTCGCCCGGCTCGCCTGAGCCGCCGTTGCCGTTGCCGCCGCTGCCGTTGCCGCTGCTGCTGCCCATCGTGACTGTGATCGTGATGGTGTCTTTGTACGTGTTGCCTTCGTCGTCGGTTATCGTCACTGTGATATTGGCGGTCCCTTCCGACACGCCCGTGATTTCGCCGGTCCCGTCGACTTTGGCGACGCCTGCGCTGTCGCTGCTCCAGCTCGCGCTGCCTTTAATGCTTTCGGTCGCGGCCAGGCCCGGCTTGTACTTCTGGTCGACGCTGATCGTCCTGTCGCCGCCCTTGATCTGCACGAAGGGCATTTCGAGTATCTTGTCGATGGTCTGCTTGCCCGTGCCGTCTGCTTCGGCGTGGCCCACCTTGGTGGAGCCGTCAACCGGGTTCTCGCCGTCCCTCCACATCGGGATGTCCGCGGCGTCCACGGTCTCCAGGTAAACGTCGATCGCGTAGTAGTAGTCCTTGCCCTTGAGGCCCGCGTCGGTCGCGACCCCGCTGAGGAGCAGGCCCGTCACGTCGCCCTTCTTGAGCGGCTGCGACCAGTAGGCGTACCCGTCGTCGGTGAAGATCCAGCCCTGGAAGCCTATTCGCTGCGCGTAGGGCATTTCGACGTAAGAGCTGTAGTATGCTATCTGGGCGTCCGGCGTCTCCTTCGCGCCGCTGGCCGCGTCCGCGCTCGTGTACACGTTGGTGTCCTGCTTCAGCTGGTAGGTGCCGTCCGAGGGCATGTACCACTTCGAGCCGCCCATGGACCACTTGAAGTAGTCGTGGAAGAGTGCGCCGGCGCCGTTTGAGTGCTTGCAGTCCGCAGGGTCGCCGGTCCCGTCGTAGGCGTGGGCCTGCCACAGGTCGGCTATGTTGGACGGCCTGTTGTAGCTCGTGAGGTCCATCGCCTCCGACAGCTTGATCCTGGCGTACATCACCAGGGAGCCCTGGTTCTCAACGTAGACGTCCTTCATGCCCGTGTCGGGGTCGAAGTCGTCGTGCAGCGTCGTGCCGTCCGCCTGGCCTATGAACTCGTTGACCTTGTGTACCGCCTGGCTGAAGGCGAAGGTCCCTGTGACCAGCAGCGCTATCGCGGTCGCCGCTGCGATGATTGTTTTTAGTTTTAGTGACATTTAAGTTTCCTCCTTAAAATTATAATCCTTTGGTTTTATCTTTGATTTATGTCAACCTAGTCTTGTCTTGCTTTGTTCCTTGCCCTGGAAAACAGAGCCTTCCTCAATATTATTGTGCTGGCCGCCAGTATCAGCAGCCACACCCTCGGGTCTGCGCCGTCGCCGGTCTTCGGTATGTTCCCAGGCAGCCCTGCGTCGGGGTCTCTCCCCGTCGTCGGTGTGCCATCGTCCCCGATGCCTATCAAGTCTGGATCGATGTCGCCTGGTGCGGGCGGTATCTTCGACGGTGGTTCGTTTTTCTCCGGTGCCTCGGGTGTTTCCGTCGTTGGCTCCTCTGGCTCCTCAGGGTCTTTCTTCGTGTTGGTTATCACGTACCCGTGTGCGCTGCTGCCCGTCACTGTCTTTTCGTAGTCCTTCGGCAAGTCCAGCTCGTCCACTGTCCACGTGGGTCCCTTTTCCAAGCTCTTCCACTTGTACGCCCACCTGTTGCCTTTGTCCAGCGTCACCGGGCCTCCGTAAGGTTTGCCGTCTTTGTAAAGTTGCACCCTCACGCTGTCCGGGTGCCCGTCTGCAGGCTCCCATACCTTCGACACGCTCACGTCGGTCTTTTTGTCCTCCGTGGGGGGCGGCGGTGGCTTACCCTGCTCCCCGGCGAACTCGTTGAGTGCCGAGCTTGTTCCGACGAGGCCGTATGCCATGTTTGTCAGCATCATGGCAATTATTGTTATTGTGAGTGCATACCGGAGTAGCCTACATGCCTTCCTGTTCAATCCTGCCATCTGCGGCACCTCCTTGCTTCCATCCTGGCTGCCTCCCTTCTGCGGGCTTGCCCGCTTCTTTTATTATTGCCTGCTTCGGCGGTTCCTGCCGGGGGCGGCCCCCTGGCACTCTACCTGCCGTCTGCTCTCTATTGCCTGTAACTATAGTTTAAACGATGGAGCAGCTTGAATGTCAATAGCAAATATGAAAAAACCTCAAAAATAATTAAAATTATGTAACCGAGTCGGTGGAGGCAGCCGTAAAGCGTTCAAATCAAGCCGTTTGCGTGAGGCGATACAGCCTTCGAGCCATGTGAAACCCCTTCGTAAATGCCTTGAAAACGCCGTATAATTGCCGAAATACCCCTTCGTTATAGCTCAAAAACTATCGAGTAGCTGTAACGTTGTTACGTGAAATACACCAAAACACGGCATAGTACGCTGAAGCGTAACTCGAATTCGCGCATGGTGTATATATATATTTAAATGGAAGACATTTTTCTGAGGCAGAATCCAGTCAGTAGCTACTATAGGGTTTAGAGGCAAAACAAGGGGGGAAAACCGTATAATGATACAGAAACATCAGTGGATATTGGAAAGCTATACACGAAGTTCAACTTAGCGAGTTTCTTGAAAATGGCAGAAACTCAACAGATTCAGCAGTAGAGCCTGATCATATCGCATGAAAATGAAAATAATATTCACAAATGTTGAAAACCCTATTGACATTCGAGTAACTCTATTATTTATACTAGTATTATATGGAAGGAAGCAAGGGGACAAGAAAGTCACAAATCGAAACATACAAAGGAGAGAAGTGAAATGTCTATCAAAATAAAAGCCTTGGTTGCGATGGCAACCACATGCGCTTTGCTTGCAACAGGGTCGTTTGCTTACGAACAGGCAATGGGAAAGGTAAAGGAGTTCGTAAACGAGAGTGAAGAGGCAGTGCTCCACGACGACTACGATCCAGAAGCGGGGATGAAAGACATCTATGTGGAAAACAAAGGTACCTCAGTGTTGTTCATCCGTGTCAAGCTGACAGAGAACATGAGCCTTTCAGGATACATAATGCCTGACGACATGGACAGCATGTGGGAAACCCATCTGTATGGGCTAAAAGACGGGAATTGGGACTGTGGGAACAAAAACCAAGAAGGCGAGAGCTTTCATGACTACTTTAAATGGACCATGGGCGGCTCGAAATGGTACATGCCGGCAGGCAGCTCCCAGACATTGGCACAAGACACGAACGTATACGATGGCAGCGAGGATGGGGTGAAGATGACGCCTTATGCAACAGTTATTTACTGCGACGAGTTTATTGGCATGGGTTATTCAGAACGAAAAGACTTTTCAGGCTGGGTTTTCACTGAGGACGGCTTTGCTTATTGGTCGCAGCCTCTGAAGGCAGGAGAAGCGACAGGCCTCATCCTCAATGGAGTGGAAGCCGGCTCAAAGCTAAAGGGAAAAGACTATTGCTATGCTATTAACGTACAGCTTGAAGCAGTTGGCAGTAACGGCGTCCAAATTTGGAAGGAAGGCATGCAATCAACGGATGTCATAGACAAGATACACGGGCTAGCCGAAGTTGGAGAAAGCGAGCATATGTGAGGCAGCCTAACAAGTGTTGAATTCAAAAACACATTCAGTACTGAGGTTACAAAAGACAATATAACATATAAAAAACAAGAATAAGCGTAACAACTCTAAGGTGGCTCGAAGGTTTTAGCAGCAAATAATAGGGATTCGAGAGAGAAGAAACGCGGTTTGAGGAAGTAAATCTGATAAAATCAACACTAAATACTTAAAGAACAGGACAGTATGAATGGCTGAATATCAACGATTATCAAAATTGAAAACAGTCAGGTTACAAAAAAGCAAAAATTATTTAAGAAAATATCCAAAAACCTATTGACATTCGAGCTGCTCCATCATTTATACTAGAGTTACAAGTGAGGGAAGCAGCAAAAAGGCTACCAAAACGGATGAAACCAGAGATTGCGATTAGGCGGCACCGCAATATAAAAGGTGGACTCAGGCAGGCAGCAGAAAATGCACTCTCAAACAAAAACGAAAGACTGACAGGATAGCAGCGAAAGACAAGGAAAGACATGATGAAGGGTAAAACCCACATCCGACGAAAAGAGTTACAAACAACAATATAAGATAAATCGAAATAGAAAATATGTAACAACACTAAGGTGGCTCGAGAGTTTTAGCAACAAACAATAGGGATATAAAAGCAGAAAGACGCGGTTTGAAGAAGCATAATTATAAACTCAACAGAAATAAGCAAATCATCGCAATCGAGAAAACGGCTGAAATCCAACGAATATAAATGATAGGACAAGCAAGGTTACAAAAAATCAAAAATAATTAAGAAAATATCAAAAAACCTATTGACATTCGAGCTGCTCCATCCTTTATACTATAAGTACAGGCAAGCGAAGAAATGCAGCAACTACCAAAACGGATGAAACCAACGATTGCGAAAAGGCGGCAGCGCAATACAAAAGGTGAACTCAAGCAGGCAGTAGAAAACACTTCCATATAGCATTTAAGGAAAACATGCAGGAAGGCGGCAAGGAAAAGGAAAGGCACATCAGATACATAGGAAGATAGAGAGTACATCTTAAATAAACGGTTACACAGTACAATATAAATTATAATAGTATCAAACATGAAATACAAATTGGCATTCGATGCAGATGTCATCAACATGAAAACAAGAAAAAGCCGAGGGCGGTAACGCCCTCGGCTTTCCATATCCAATCTCGTAATAATTTCGTAACAATTGACAAAAACAGAACTGCAAAATACCAAAATATGGCAAAAATGGCCAAAAACCTTCGAGCTCCTTTAAGGTTTGCATAGCAAAACGGGGGGCTTTTTTGCTATGCAAAAGAGGAAAATCGAGCTATCCATGAAAAAATATTGACTGGCAGGATCTGACACGTTACCGTCAAAGTCGTTCAAAAATCTAATTTCCATAGTCTCCAATTCTGGATGCAGTTACATAAATACAATTATTTTTGAAATTATTTCAAAAACCCTATTGACATTAAAGCAGCTTTAACATGTATGCTAGACATTACAAGAACGAAAGCGGGTCACGAAAACGACCCTAGGCAAAAAACAAAAGCAGTATATGACAAGCGGCGGCTGCCGGATATCCCGGAGTGCGCACCATATGGGGATGGGGGTTGCCGCTTCATATATAAAAACAACATCAACTATCATTAAAAAAGGCATTGCGGGATGTAAGCCCGCAGAAAGGGGGGTAATCACGAGGTGAAGAGGAGGTGCTGTAAATGGCTGAATTAAATAAAAAGTCGTACCGGCTGCTCCGATATTTAGTGACAATTATGCTTATAGCCGTGCTGATGACAGGCGCGACATACGGTTCGGTAGACGATAAAACAGTGACAAACGAATTTATGGGCGAACCAAGTGTAACGCCTCCAGTAGACAAGACAGTAACAGTAAACGTTACAAAAGTATGGGACCCAGCAAACGGGCATCCGGACAGCGTGACAGTGCAACTGTACCGCGACGGAGAACCATATGGAAGTCCCGAAACACTAAACGCAAACAACAACTGGACTTTCAGATGGACAGAACTTAAAAAAGACAACACATGGACGGTAGACGAGCCCGATGTTCCAAAAGGGTACGTCAAAAAAGTAACAGGTAGCGCAACAGACGGTTTCATTATAACAAACACACGGGAAACGACAAAAAAACCGCCGGTAAGGCCGCCGACAAAACCGCCAACAGATACGCCAGGCGACTACGCAGGCATTGACACAATAGACATTGGCGAAGAGAACCCGCCGACAGCGGGCAAGGACCCCGAGCCCGGCAAGGAATTGCCGATCGGCATCCCGAAAACAGGAGATGGTGCAGACCCAAGGCCATGGCTCATAATACTCGCAGCAAGTACAATCTTGCTCAGAAAGGCACTATTTTTCAGGAAAAGGCATGAATTTACTAGAAATCAAAAGTAAGGTATAAGATTAAAGATTAAGGAGATTATAAAATGAGTATCAAATTCAAATCAATAGTAGCAGCAGTGACAGCAGTCGCGCTACTCACAACAGGAACGTTCGCGTTCAACCAGGTAATATCTGTAACCAACGAGTTCCTAGGACAGAAAGACGGAGTAACATTGCACGACGATTTCGACCCGGGACTGAATCAAAAAGACGTATACGTTGAGAACCAAGGTTCCATGGTAATGTATGTACGTATCAAGTTGAACGAGGCAATGAGCCTGATCAGCCACAAATGGAGGCCCCTATCAAAAGAGTCGCCTGCTTGGGTAACCCACACGCTCGGAACAAAAGACGCCAACAACCATTGGAATTGTGGGCACACCAGTGCCAAGAACAGTCCCAACGACACCCTCACCGAAGAAGGGAAAGCATTCCACGATTATTTCTTCTGGTCGATGGGCGGAAAGAAGTGGTACATGCCGACCGACGGCAAAAGGCCTTTGGTTCAGGACATCAAAAACTACGAGAACGTTGAAGGCGCAAAGGAAACACCGAATGCCGTGATCATCAGCGCTGCTGATTTCCTTGCGGCGGCAAAAGCCGACCCGGAATTCGCAAAAGGCTTCACTGGCTGGATTTACGATACTGACGGTTATGCCTATTGGTCGCAGCCCCTGCTTCCCGGCGAGGCGACAGGCCTGTTGCTCAACGGTGTTGGGCTGGCACAGGTACTCGAACATGAAGAGTACTACTATGCAATCGACGTTATACTTGAGGCAGTTGACATCAAAGACATCCCGATGTGGAGAGACGGCGAGGAGTCGGAAGACGGCTCAGGCAAGACATACACAGAAGCGACAGACGACGGCAAAGAAGTTATCGACATCATAACCGGCATGCACCCGGAAGATGCGGAATACATTGTAAAAATCCTTGATGGCAACCAAGTGCTGAGCGTTGGCGAAACCTTCAACCTTGACTACACCATCAGTGACAGCCTTACCGGCACCCCGGTCTGGACGACAAGCAACGGCGGCTTCGTAAATGTTAGCCAAAACGGCGTCATAACCGGCGTAGCAGAAGGCACAGCAGTCATCACCCTGTCCGTGGGCAGCTATTCAGACAGCGTGGTTGTAACGGTTACTGCCAGCGGAACAACAGACCCGAGCAAAAGCGTAGCAATCCAAGGCGGCAACAAGACTATTGAGGTCGGTGGCATCTACACTCCTGGATACACGTCAGTCGGCACCACCGGCGACCCGTTCTGGAATACCAGCAACACAGGAGTGGCGATCGTTGACAGTAGCGGAAACATCATCGGCGTAGGCGAAGGCACTGCCACCATTACACTGACCATCGACGGAGTCTCTGACACCATCACGATCACAGTTGTGCCGGCTACCACAGGCGGCGGCGGTGGCAGCGAGCTTCCGGTAAATCCGGGCCCGTTCACCCCGATATACAACGGCAATCCTGAAACTGGCGACGGTTCTTACTACAAACAGGATTTCAAGGATCCGAGCAATGCTCTCAACAACATTTATTACCACGGAGGTGCCGTTCACTTGGAAGACATCATCACAGACGGCAATTACGCAGGCGTGACAGCCACAGCTGTTGACTCGAAATATGCTGCTAACATTGAGCTTGGCGCTTGCTCGCAGCACTCCGGAAAGCAGGCAATCCTCTTCAGCTACAAGCCGACCAAGGAAGAACTCAGGTCATACATGGCAGCACAAGGCAAAATGAACATATCTATCCCTGTTCAGGTGCTAATGCAGAGGGGCAGCCAAAGCGCGTCAGTTACAATAAACATGCTTTATACAGATTGCGTCTGGGCAAATTATTAAAGAATGGTTCAAAACAGTGGGAGCCGGTACCATGAACAAAGTTACGGTGATTCCTGCTCCCACAACAAATAAAAAATTAGTAAGTTAGAACACAGAAACCACGAAAAGAAATATCGAAAGGGGATAAAAAATGAATACATATATTAATTCGAAAAGAGGAAAAACATTCAAGATGCTGGTAGCGGCATTCGCCGTGCTGGCACTAGTAGCGGGCATCGTACTCGTTCCAGGCACCTTTGCAGCAGATGAAGACATTACAGAAGTCCTTCAGGCACCAAACGGGCTGACAGCAATTGAAGTTGGGGAAACATTTATTATGTCAATATCGAATATTAACGAGGCAGCGACTACTGACACAACAATAGCATCTTTGACTACAAATACGAATTTCTTTGACAATGTACACATAACAGGCGTATCGGCTGGGGGGGTGGGCGGATTTGCCGGGAA
>WRJK01000097.1 GCA_009782285.1 Clostridiales bacterium | reverse complement strand
CTACCGGCATTGAATACGATCCTTTCATTTCCACTTATGAAGTTATTGAAGTTGCAAAAACGGCTGCCAAGTATGGGGGGTTCTACGCTACCCACAGCAGGGACGAAAGGCTCTATGTTGTGGAAGCCGTCGAAGAAGCCATCGAAATCAGCGAAAAATCAGGGGCGCCGCTTGAGTATTCACATGTGAAGTTGGATGGGTCCTGCGTTTGGGACAAGGTTGATACTGTCATCGGGCTGTTCAGGGACGCTCGTGCCAGAGGGCTGGACGTGACCGTAGACATATACCCGTACTTGGCATGGAGCACAGGCGCCAGCTTCCTATACGGGGACTATACCAGAAGCCAGTGGAACAACAACCCCGAGCTCCGAGACGCGATTAAGGCGCATGTCATGTGGGAAATCGAAACCTTTTTCGACAGCGATGGCGACCTTATTCAGATACCAAGCTACACTGACGCAGCCGGGAACGTCTATGTCGCCCACACCCTGTCGCAAATGCTGGCAGCCAGGGGCGTCGACGGCACGGTTGAAAACCTTGCGGACCTTTTCATTGAAATAGTTCAATTGCGGAACCCCAGCATGATCGGGTTTGGAATGAATGAAGAGAATGTGCAAAAACTCATAAAAGAAGACTACGTTTCCATCGGGTCCGACGGGTCGATACGCTCCTATTCCAACGGGCAGCACCCAAGGAACTACGGCACTTTCCCGCAAGTCCTCGGAAAATACGTCAGGGACCTCAGCGTTCTGACGCTGGACCAGGCCCTTTACAAAATGACAGCACTTCCCGCGCAGAGGCTTCTGCTCGAAGACAGGGGAATGCTTAAAGAGGGGTACTGGGCCGACATCACAGTCTTTGACAAAGACAAGGTCAAGGACAATGCCACCTTTGCTGTCGCCGCAGCGCCAGGTGGAATCGGCTACGTATTGGTTAACGGCGTTGTGGTAGTAGACGACGGAGCGTTTGTTGCAGGCAGGCTGGCAGAACGCCCCGGACAGGTACTCTATGGGCCGGGCTACACGGCGAACTAAAGGACTGGCGTTTCAGGCAGAATAACGCAGTTTTCGGCGAGGCGGATAAATCTGCCTCGCCGTTTACATTCTACGCCCATATTGACTTTTGTAGAAATATTAGTTAAAATAAGCAATAGGCTATTCGAATGAAGCGAGTATATTGTGGGGAGTGATTTTTCATGAGGTTGCTGACGCGTTCGGACTTTGACGGCCTTGCCTGCGGGGCCATTTTGAAGGCAGTGGGAGTTGTTGACAGTTGGAAGTTTGTACACCCAAAAGACATGCAGGACGGGGTTGAAAAGGTTACCGCAGACGACGTCCTTGCGAACGTGCCGTACGTGGAAGGCTGCGGCATGTGGTTCGACCACCATTTCAGCGAAACTGCGCGCATCGGCAAAGACGTGCTGGCTCAAGGGGAGTACCGCCTTGCGCCAAGCGCGGCCAGGGTCGTCTACGAATACTATGGTGGCTATGACAAGCTTCCGCATTTTGAAGACCTTGTCAACGCGACTGACAAGGTTGACTCAGGGCAGCTTACGAGGGACGACGTTTACGACCCGCAGGGCTGGATTCTCCTTGGGTTCATCATGGATCCGCGGACCGGGCTTGGTCGGTTCAGGGATTTTACGATACCCAATTACAGGCTGATGGAAAAACTCATGGACGTTTGCGCCACAATGGGCATCGATCAGATACTGAGCCTTCCGGACGTGGTGGAGCGCGTGGAGGTCTACAAGGATCAGACAGAAAAGTTCAAAGACATGGTGAAGAAGCACACGGAGACAAAAGGCAACGTGATATATACGGACCTCAGAGGCGTTTCGACCATTTACGTGGGCAACAGGTTCATGGTTTACAGCATTTACCCGGAGCAGAACGTTTCGGTCTGGGTGGTTGACGGGAAGATGAGGCAAAACTGCGCTATTGCAGTAGGGTACAGCATATTAAACAAAACATGCAACGTGGACATTGGGCTGTTGATGCTGAAACACGGCGGCGGCGGCCACAAGATGGTGGGGACCTGCCAAGTCCCTTATGAAAAAGCCGAGGAAGTTATTGAGCACATTGTAAGGAAGTTGAACGAAAACAAGGCATGACGAATTGAATCCGATAATTGAAGTTAAGAATTTCACAAAAAAATACGGCGGGTTCACCGCCGTAAACAATATCTCGTTTGACGTTCCCGAGGGCAGCATCTTCGCTTTCCTCGGACCAAACGGCGCGGGCAAGAGCACGACAATAAACACGCTGTGCACCATATTCGAGAAGACGGAAGGGGTGCTTCTGATTGACGGCAAGGACGTCGCCACCCAAAAGGACGAGGTCAGGAGGGCCATCGGGGTGGTTTTTCAAGAGTCTACGCTGGACGTTAAGATGACTGTGGAGGAAAACCTTAGAATGCATTGCGTTTTCTACAAGGTTCCAAGGAACGAAGTCGACGAGCGCATACGGTTCGTGCTTGAGCTTGTGGATTTGCCGGAATGGAGGAAAAAGTACGTAAGCTCCCTTTCAGGGGGGATGAAGAGAAGAGTCGAAATTGCCCGCGGCCTGATTCATTACCCCAAAGTGCTTTTTCTTGACGAACCTACTACGGGGCTCGACCCTCAGACTAGGTCCCACATCTGGGAATACATCGTAAAACTCCAAAGTGAAAAGAACATCACCATATTTTTGACGACGCACTATATGGACGAGGCAGAGATCTGCTCTAGGGTGGCTATCATAGACGGCGGTGTCATCGTGGCGAACGACACTCCTTACGCCCTTAAAAAGAAGCACACCAAGGACAGGGCCTACATCACCACGGGAAACCCAGGGCAACTTGAGGGGCTGCTGGACAGGTATGGTATAGGCTTCGTAAAAAAAGCGAATTACCACCGCGTAGACGCAGACGACATCCCAAGTTTGCTCAACGTGCTCAGCGAGCAGAAAGACGTTATTTCGGATCTGGAAATCAGAAAGGGGACGCTGAATGACGTGTTCCTCGAGATAACAGGAAGGGAAATTAGGGAGGGGGCTGACTAACTTGGATACTATCATTGCCCTTTGGTCGAGGAATACGAAAGCGTTCATGCGGGACAGGGTCAGGCTGGTGCTTTCATGCATATTCCCATTTTTCTTCATATACGTTTTCAGCGCCATCTTCAAAAACCAGTTCATTGAAAACCCGGTGCCGTACATGCTTGCAGGGGTTACGATATCTACGGTGTTCGACTTCTCCCTGCGCATATCCTCCTCGACGATAGACGACATGGTTTCAGGGTTCATGAAAGAAGTGCTGGTTTCGCCCATTTCCAGGCTGTCTGTTGCAATAGGGCAGTTCTTGTCGTCGGCAACGATTGCCACGGCGCAGGGTTTGATCATCTTGCTGGTGGGTTTCTTCATCGGGCTCCGCGTGAGCACGCCGCTGACCATAGTTAACGCAATCCTTGCCATGGCGTTCATCGGGCTGGTTTTCTCAGGTTTTGGGCTGTTCATAGCCAGCAGGACGAAGAGCATACAGACATTTCAGGTAGTTTCTATGGCGGTAACGATGCCGATGACGTTCATTTCCGGGGCGTACATCCCCTTTTCGCTGCTGCCGAAAACCCTTGTTGCCATAGGCTACTTCAACCCGATGACGTATGCAGTGGCTCTTTTCAGGGCAATCGTCCTCGAAAAGACAGGGCTGCCGCAGGAGCAGCTGGTCAACGAAGAGCTGGCGTTTGAGATGCTTGGGGTTACGGTGACGCCATTCGCGTCGATGATCATACTGCTGGCGTTCGGCGCGGTATTTTTAGTTTTGTCGACCTTGTCCTTCGTCAACACGGATTTTTCAAAAGTCAACAGGAACAAGAGCGATTCGCTGGACTGGTAGGGGGTAAAAGCTGATGGAAGAAAAATCGCCAAGGAGAGGTTATGCGGAAACCGACGAGAGGGATTTCTCTTTAGGGTCCTTAAACGCGCTGAGGAAAGCGCAGGAGGAAATCCACTGGCTACTCGACAGGGGCTACCCCATTGGGAACGCGGCAACTTTCGTCTGCAACCGCTACTTGTTCTCTGCAAGGCAGCGCATTGCGCTTACAAGGGCGACTGCGCAGACAGGCTTGATTGAGCAGCGCAAAGCCAAAGAGGTTTCTGATTGCAAGGGGGAAGTTGTGAGCATCGACGGGCTCAACCTGATAATCACGCTGGAGGTGGCGCTTTCCGGCTCGGTTCTGATAAAGTGCATGGACGGGACGGTAAGGGATTTGGCCGGGCTTCGGGGCACGTACCGGCTGATCGACAAGACCGATGCGGCAATCGCCTTGATTGGCGACAAACTCAAATCCATGGGTGTCGCCGGGGCGGATTTTTATTTGGACGCGCCCGTTTCAAACACAGGCAGGCTGAAGGTTAGGATGTTAGAGCTGCTAGCGGGGTACGGGTACGGTGTCCGCGTGGAACTTGTTAAAAATGTGGACGCTGTTCTGAAGGCCAAACCCTGTGTCGCAACATCAGACGGAGGTATCCTTGACGAGTGCACAAGCTGGACAAATATGGCATCCGCACTAATATCAGAGAGCGTCAGCTGCGCAAAACTGGTTGACCTTGCTTGAACGCATAGGTTATAATCATTTGGAGAAGCACATGCGAAACCTCCAAACGTTCAAGGAGCGGTACGATGTATAGGATTTTTTGCGAAAGCTATGCTAATTTCACGAATGATTTCGAACAATTCGACGCTAGGTTGGCCGCAGCTGAGCCACTCGGCCTGATTGTTGACGTTGACAAATTCAACTCGGCGAAAAAAGGCTGCACTGAAGAATACAAAAGGCTTTGCGACTTGCTGCATTTTGCGTCGCAGAACATCGGAAGATATCCCAGGATGGAAGCTTTTTTGTGGACCATTTCATCAAGGGGAATGCTGCCAGAGAGTTACGGGGCGTCAGACAGCGCGGTCATGGAAGAGCAGGTCAAACTAATTGATTCATTCCTGAAGCTGGCTTACTGGCACTGACATGGAGTTTCTCATGCGAAAAGCAGTTTACGATATTTTGGACAAGATGGAAATAGAATACGAGGTTTCTGAGCATGCCGCTGTCTTCACGATTGAGGAGATGGACAGTCTTGGCTTGGGCTTCAAAGGCGAGGTTTTGAAGAACCTGTTCCTCCGGGACGACAAGAAGCGCAGTTTTTACATTCTGGTAATGTGCAAAGAAAAGAGGGCAGACTTGAAAGCCTTGCGCACTAAGCTTAACTCGAGGCCGCTGACTTTCGCTTCAGAGGAATCGCTTGGTGAGATGCTTAAGCTGCACAAGGGGGGAGTGACGCCTTTCGGGATCGTCAACGACACTGGGCACACGGTGAAGGTGGTGTTCGACAAGGACATATTCGGCTTTGAAAGGATCGGGGTGCACCCGAACGACAATTCTGCGACTGTATGGATAAGCCCCAATGACTTGAGGAAAGTTGTCGAATATTACGGAAATGAGACGCACGAGATAGAGCTGTGACAGTATTTTGCAAATTTCCATGAAAAAATGTAAATTATTTGCAAAAGAATTCTTGTAATATTCTTATCAATAGTGTAGAATACAGGTAAATAAATCTTGACACAAATTATTAAAGGAGAAAAAAGATGAAGACGAGGAAATTATTATTGGTTTTAATGGCAGTATTGCTAATTTTCAGCGTTAATGCGTTTTCTTGGGCTGACGACGACCCGGTGGACGGAGAGCCTGCTGAAGTGACGGAAGAAGAGGCCGAGCCGATTGACGCAGATCTTGAGGAAGAAGCGGCGCCGGTCGTTTTCGAGATACCGGTCCCAGACAAGGTGGTCGTATCCAACCAGGCGCTGACGATAGACGGCGAGGCGGTTGAAGCGGAGGCCTACAACATCGACGGCGCCAACTATTTCAAGCTGCGCGATTTGGCTGCCCTTATGACAGGCACAGGATCGCAGTTCAACGTTACTTATGAGGCACCGAACATCGTCGTCACTATCGGCGAAGCCTATGAGACGATCGAAGGCGACCTTGCAAAAGGCGACGACAAGAGCGCGTCATGCGTACCCAGCAAACAGGTGCTTGTCGTTGACGGCGAACAGGTGGACGTCCTAGTCTACAACATCGGCGGCAACAACTACTTCCAGCTCAGGGGCCTTGGCGCATTGGTTGGTTTTGACGTGGACTACGATGACGCGACCCGCACCATGATCGTGGAAACCGCCATCATTGAAGAGCCGGACGAAGAGCCGGGTGACGAAGGCGAAGGCGATGACGAAGGCGAGGAAGAAGAGCCGGACGTCGAATAACAGGAAATTATCTGCTTGCTTTTAAATAACCCGAAAGGCGGCGCCGTTTTAGGCGCCGTCTTTATTGTGCCCTGAAACACCAGCGCAAATGGCCTTGGTCAAAAAATATGGAAAATATTTACATAAAATCCTTGACACGAGAGGCAGCCTGTTATATACTATAAATACAAAATATGTTAAATAAATTAATAAATGTTAGTGAGGTTGATTGTGAAAAAAACGAAACAGGTAATAGGCGCACTGCTGATTGTTTTCGCCATTGCAGCAATGGTTTACTGGGAGACGGCAGGAAGGGACCAAATTATGACCGAGAAGGTACTGGTCGCAGGCGCAGACATTGCAAAGGGCGAAAAAATAACGGGCCAGCTGCTCAGTGCCGCTAGCGCCATCCCGGAAACCGTGGTTGCAGGAGCGCTCAAGCCCGATGAAATAAATAAGGTGGAGGGGAAAGTGGCTGCTCAGGCAGTTGCTAAAAACCAGCAGATTTCTGATTCGCTGCTTAGCGACCCGGGAGAAGAGGAAGCCGACAAACTGTCCCCTTACCTTATTAAGAGCGACTGGATAGACAGCAGGAGCAGTTCCCTGCGCAGGGGTGACACTGTAGGGATATACAGCAGGAACGGGGACACCTTAATCGGCGAGTTTGAGGTAGTGTACGTGAAGGATGCCTCGGACAAGGAGATTACGGACATCGTCAGCGAGGATTTGAGCTATGTCAGGCAGGGAAAGCCTGAAAGAGGCGTGAGGGACAGGGCTCATGGCAGCGGGGTAGTCGACCACATTGAAATACTCGCAGAGCTTTACGAATACCAAAGAATACTGAAGTTTGTCGAATTGAAAGAGGAAAAACTATTGATAGTGCAAAAGGAGGGTGAGAGATGAGCCAGACGGTTGTTTTCCACGGGACGGGGCACAGGGCAGGGTGCACAATGACGGCGCAATGCGTGGCAGAGCTTGTCGCCAAAGAGAAAAAGGAGCTAATGGTTTTGTTTGCGGCACTGAACGGCCGCAGGAGCACAGAGTACTTGAGCGAAAACTCAGTTTCCGTTGACGAGTTCAAAATTCAGCTCAAAAGCGGCATGGGCATAGACAAGGGCATGCTCAGCCCGAGCAAAAAGGCGGAAAACCTGTACATAATTGCGGGGATTGACAAGGAAGAAGAAGCGAGGCATTTTTTCCCTGACATGGCAGAAGCGATGGGGCAATCCCTTTTCAGCAAATTCGACCTTGTCGTAATTGATTCCGGCAGCGACCTTGACAACGGGCTTGCCGTTGGCGCAGTTAAGATGAAAGGCTTGAAATACTTGGTAATCGAGCAGACAGAGAGCGCTGTTAGGCGATGCGAAAAAATGATGGATACCTATGAGAAGCTGGGCGTCAGTTTTGACAAGTGCATACTCAGCAAATTCGTTGAAGGCGACCCTTACACGTTGAATTATGTTTCATCGCGGCTCTCTGCGGACAAATCCCGGTTCATGGAGGTGAGCTACTCGGACAAGGGCAGGGTGTCTGAAATGGAATACAAGACGCTCCTTGAGACAGGCAGCGACAAATACAGAAGCGACATATTGAAAATAGCTAACAGCGTCATGGAGGCGATGAACCTCGATAGCATTAACTTAAGAAGGAAACGTACATGGAACAGTTTTATTTAGAAGACTACCTGGCTGCAGAAAACCACAGCCGGAAGGGCGGCGACTACAGTTTCGAAAAGCTGTGCAAGCTGATAAACAAGGATTTCCTCGACGAGTGGGACGAACAGAAAGAGAACATCAGAGCAGACCTTGACATTCAGAAAAACGCCATTATCGGGCACAAAAAGGAAGTGTCCTTTTTCAAGAACAAGATCATCGAGCTGTTGAAAAAATACGGCTGTTGCACAGACGTCCCAAGTTGGTACAAGAGCCTCGAAGATGGGATTTACCACGAGAACTGGGGCCTTTCCGGGATCGCCGAGTGGTTTGGCGACGGCTACAAGGAAAGCAGTTCAGCGAAAGTGATCGGCGATAGGATTTACTTCATGGAAAACGGCAAGATGAAGCTCAAAAAGCAGCGCATCTCGAAGGAGAGAAGGGAGCAGCTCATAAGGGCGCTGCTGCTGCTGACCCCCGAGGAGCGGCTCGACAAGAATTTTCATGAGATATACATGCTGGACGGGACCAGGGTGACGATTTTTGGGGGAGCAATGGTCAAAGAAGGGCAGGACGTGATAATTTTCAGGCGATACATCATCCCTACCTACACCTTCGAGGAGCAGGCGGAGAGGGGGACGATCCCGGCAGAAGCGGTGCCGCTTTTCAAGGCTATGGTCGGCCTTGGCTACAACATGGCTTTCACGGGCGCCGTCAGGACAGCTAAGACCACATTTTTGTCCACTTGGCAGAGCTACGAGGACAAGAGCCTCGAAGGCGTCATGGTAGAGACGGATCCCGAGATACCGCTCCACAAACTCATGCCGGACGCGCCGGTGGTGCAGGTGATCGCGGACAACGACAGGCTCGGCAGCATAGTGAAGAACCTGCTGCGCAGCGACGCAGACTACATGATAATGGCGGAAGCCAGGGAAGGCGCCGCGCTGGACACCGCAATAAAACTTGCAGCGAAGGGGAGCAGGCGCATGAAAATAACCTACCACACGAGGGAGCCTCTGAATTTCCCATACGACGCCGCCTGCGAGATAGTGGGCAGCCTAGGTGGAGACGTCCATTTCATGGCCAGAAAAGTAGCCGCGAGTTTTGACTACGTCTTTCATTTCGTCCAGCTCAAGGACAAGAGCAGAAAAAAGCTGAAAAGCATCCATGAGCTGTCCTATGACCGAAGCCGTGACGAGATACTGATGAAACCGGTGTGCGAATACGATTTTCAGGCAGACAAATGGCAGTGGCGGAACGTGCTGGGCGAAGACAAGCGAAAGGCGGCGGCAGAAGAGGACGCCCTGGCGCTTGAGGAGTTTTCAAACATGCTGGCAGGTTTGGGAGGAAGCGCATGAGAGAGGCGATTGCAATACTGACAGGCGGTTTTTTGTACAGCGCCATCCTAGGCGGGTACATGCTCCTGTTCTATGAAGAAATAGTCGGCTTGAGCAGGGCGTTCCGGGTAAGGAGCCGTTTGAGCGCGGCAAGGAAGAGGTACAGGGACGAAGACGCCATGACTAGGCATTTGGACATGGTTTTGCAGGCGACAATGGGAGGCGCCATTAAAAGCGCACACTTTATTTGGCTTTGCGGCTTGCTGTTTTTCGGAGTGTGCGTCGTCGCGCTAAGGAGCATGGAAGCGGCTTCCGCAATTGCTGCTGCGTTTGCCTGTGCGCTGCTCCCGTACACAGTCCTGCGGATAAAGCTTGAAATAATGCGAAAGAAGAGCAGCTACGAGGGTGAGGCGTTTGTGGGGAACTTTCTGAGCGCTTACAGGATTTCCAGCTGCAACATATTCGAGGCAATGGAAAAAACCGGGAAAAGCAAGCAAAAAACGAAGAGCTGCTCTGAGCTAATGGTAAGGATACTGCTTGAAATCAGGGGCTCGGCGAACCATGTGGAAATTAGCAGGGCGACTGGCAAATTTGCCTACGCCATAAACACGAACTGGGGCAGGATGCTGGCATACAACATCAAGCTTGCGGTGACTAGGGGGACGAACATTTCCCTTGCGCTGGAAGACATCCTGATTCAGCTCCGGGAGGCGAAAGCCGCTTGCGAGGAGCGGAAAAGGGTAAACGCCGAAGCGGCGAGAATAGTGAAATTCTTCATACCGGCGCTGTACTGCCTGAGCGTGTTCATGTCCGTGAGGCAAGTTGGGATTTCGCTCGAAAGGTACATTTACAACCAGATATTTACAGCCCAAGGCTTCATGATGTTCACAGCCGCAGTGCTGCTGTTCGTATTGAACCTGGTCTTGCTGGAACTGGTCAACAACCAGCAATTCGATTACTGAGGAGGGGTGAGCGATGCAATTCATAGTTTATGCCGTTACAGTGGTGCTTGTCGCTGCCGGCGTCTTCCTGATACGGGGCAGGCAGAACACCATAAGGCTTCACAGAATGAACATGGTGCTGTCCGGCAGGCGTTTCGTCAGCAAGGCAGGGGCGCTTTCAAAGAAAATGAAATTCAGGGAATGGCTGGT
The DNA here is from genome assembly GCA_009782285.1 of Clostridiales bacterium. Lineage (GTDB taxonomy): Bacteria > Bacillota > Clostridia > Peptostreptococcales > Anaerovoracaceae > WRJK01. The sequence continues at coordinate 1,272 of WRJK01000097.1, read as the reverse complement.
CAAACGCAAAGGCGAGAAAATCGACAAAGAGATTTACGAGAGCATTTCGTTCCTTCGCAACATCCTTGCGCTTGGGGACGGGAGGCGCGTCGGCGCAGACCACGTCATAGAGCAGCTTTCGCAGAGGGAAGGGGCCTTGCAGCCTGTCTACATCAGGATGCTGAGGTTTTTGAGGCTGGGGAAATTGGAAGACGCAATAAAGGCTTTTTCCAGCGAGGCTTTCACCCCAACCGGGTTTGAATTCGGGAACCTGCTGCTCAAATGGGACGCAGTAGATCCGGCAGAGCTTGTTGAGATATTGATTTCGTACCAGAAGGGCATCAAGGAAGCGAGGAGCACGGTTCAGAGGAAACGCGACGAGCTGGTGAGCGAGCTCATTTACTTTCCGGTGGTAATAAACGTATTTGTCATATTCATCAATTTTATCGTTGTAGGGTATTTCATGGAGCAGAAGCACTTGCTCAGCATGATATTTTAAAGAGAGGGGAACGAACATGAAACAGTTTATAGTAATGTCAGCCATGATCATACTGGGAATTTTCATCGCAGGGCTGATTTTCAATCTAAAGGACAACGCAGACAACCTTAACAGCAGCGTTGTGACAGCAATTGAAAGCATCCAAGCGAAAGCGGACAGCGCTTCGGGCGGCGCGTTCAGCGGCTCTGCCGGCGGCGGCGAGTAGGTGCGCTATGAAACAGATAATCGTAATGTCAGCCATGATAATGCTAGGGGTGTATTTATTCAACCTGATTGCCGGTGATGGCGACAATTCTGTAAAAAGCGAGCTTCGCGAACTGTGGAAGGCAGAAATCGCTTGCAGGGCGGATGCCTATTGAGAATGAAAGCGAGGTAGAAACATGAAGCAGTTCATAGTGCTTGCGGCGGTGCTTCCAATATTGATGATATTTGTCATGCAAGCCGTGTGCGACCAGAGGGGCAGCTTTCAGACGAGCATTGTGCAAGACATGGTCTACGCGGCAAAGGAGGAAGCGAAGCTGGAGGGGAGCTTTACCCCGTACATCCAAGAAAAGCTGAGGAGGAATTTGAGCAAAGCACTTGGCGTGCCGCAGGGCGAAGTGCTGGTTGCTTGCTGGGAAGACGGCGACATCCTTCATTACAGGGTTGAAGTGCCAATCAAGGGCGTGGTGGCGGGAAACAAGCTGCTTGGAATCAAAGACGAGGAGAACCAGTATAGCTATGTGATAGACAGCTATACGGTGAGCAAGGCGAACTGAAAATATTGATAGTTTTTCTGGGGATTTTCCTCATGA
>WRJK01000096.1 GCA_009782285.1 Clostridiales bacterium | reverse complement strand
AAAGCCCACATTCCAGCTGTTCCAGCTGCGCTCCCACACAAGCGGTATCACGCCCGGGTACTCGAAGTCAACCAAGTCGTAAAACACGAAGCCGTCAATGGCATCAACGGGATCCTTGACGCATTGCTTCATTGTCGGCTTGAACTTGGCGGCGTTTTTTATTTTTTTTGCGAACTTCCCAACCTTGATGTTCTTCCAAGATTTGAACCTCCCGAACCTCTTCGCGCCAGTGACGATTTTTTTGAAGTTCAGCAGCTTTGCCCCTTTCAGGAACTTGAGGCCCTTCACCCCTTTCAGCAGCTTTCCCCCCAGTTTGAAGACGTTCTTGGCTATTTTGAAGGCGTTCCCCACCAGAGGCACCGCGCCGATCAGCGCAAGGCCCGCGCCAAGGAAGTCCCCCCGTGCGAGCGATATCCCAGCGTCAACCAGGCTCGCGACGTTGCCCACCACGGGTATCATGCTGACTATGCCGAGCCCCAGCTGCACGCCGTCCAGCGCTTTGTTCGCCTTTACGTTTTTTACCAGCCCTTTTGGGGCTGCAGCCTTTATCCCCATCTTCCCTCACATCCTAATTCTGTTTGATGAACTTGGCGCTCATGTCGATGTCGCCGTCCATCTTGACTGAGCTTCCGCTGCAAGTCAGCTTCAGCTCCTTCTTTGCTGATGCTATGAGTTTGTCGCCGCTGTCAAGCTTCATGTCCTCGCCGGATTTGACGCTTACCTCTTTTTTGCTGCTGATGGAAGCGTTCCCGTCGCTGCTTGCTTTTATCTCTTTGTCTGTGGTGGCCGCTATGCCTGCAGGAGGATCGATTTTGACGTTGTTGCCGCCGCAGTTCATCACTATGGAGTCCTTTGCGGTTATGGTGAGGTTCTCGTCTGTGGTTATCGTCATGTTTTTCCCGCTCTTGACGTCCATGGTTCCGCCGGCTGTGATAGTTATCGCGTTCGGCGTCTTGATGGTGATGCCCGAGTCTTCGTTGATTTGGATGAAGGTCTCGCCGTCCTTTGCGGTGATCAGTATTTCTTTTTCGTCCAGCTTGATCTCCTTGCCATAAGAGGTCCTGAGGTACTTCACCATGTGGTCTGTGGTTTTGCCTGTATCTTCCTGCCTTACGGACGAGGCTGCGTAGGCGTATTTTTCGTCTTCGTTTGGGAACAGCAGCTGCACGGTGTCGCCTTCTTCAGGCATTACGTACCAGCCAGTGTGGCTTTCCATGCTGTAGTCTGTGGCATATTTGAAAAAATGGGCTTCCTCGGTGTCCTGCTCAACCCCCCGCTCGTTGTCGTCGTCAAGGCGCAGTTTCACTGTGTCGTTTTTTACCTCGGTCACTTTTCCGTCCAGCACTAGGCCGGTTATGGCGCGGTTGTAGGCTTTTGGCGTGGAAACGGCTTTTTTCCCGCACAGCGTGTACGCCACGGCAAGCGCGGAATCAACAAGGGAAAGCGACAAACGGCACACGTGCAAATCGGTTCCGTTCAGGTTCAGCTTCTCGCCCAAGTCGCAGAGGTATTCGTCCGTCTCAAACGCATGCAGCGTGACGTCGTCTGCGGTCAGCGGATCTGCTTCTGCAGACATCCTCCTGAGTGCGTCGTAGTCCTTTGAAACGGCGTAGTCTTTTGACAGCACCTTTGTGCCGCCATCGTCCGGTACGCCGAAATGGAATTCCGGGCCGTCTGCTGTGATGGGTATCAGCACGTCACTCGTGTGGGAAGCTAGCCTTTTGGCGAATTCCCAGTCGGTTTCGTTGTACTGCAGGATGATGTTCTCTACTGTCTTCGCGTTTGCATTGTACGTCACAGCACCGTCGTTTTCCGCTATGACTGTGAAACCGCTATCTTCCCAACATCGATAAGTTTCATGTTGTCCTCCTTGTGCTATTTTGTTTTCGCGCTACGTTGCCTGATGCGCAATCCGAACAGTGCTGGCTATCTGCACTGCTGTTTCCAGCCATGTGGCCATGTCCAGATGCAGGCAGCTGAAAGCGCCAAATGCTAGCCTGCCGTCCAGCGAAAATATGAAAACCAAGTTGTATATTTCGCCGTCGATGGCAGGGCTGATGAAATCGAAATGCCCTACTCGCAGTTCTCCTTCGATGATATCGCTGGACAGTATTCCCCTTGCCGGATGCACTCTGGTGAATACCTTTTGCAGGTATTCCATGGCTGCCTCTATGTCTTCGCTTTTCAGTTTGTCCCTAGTCAGAATGAAACTAATTGTGGTCGTGCCCTCGCTGTCAGTATACGTAATGTCTGGCCTGCTTTCGCTTGGATACTTGATTTCAGCGATTTCAGGCGGCATCATGACGAAATCTTCCGGGATCAACATGTAGAGCCTTCCTTCGATGATGCAGCGCTCACCAAGCACTATGCTGTCTTCTTCGCCTTGGTTTTCCTGTTCGGCACCCACTATCTCGCAAATAAATTCTTCGTCCCCGTACTCTTTTTTACTCAACGCTTTTTCCTCCTTGTGCAATAATGCTACTGCCCGCTGTCCGTTATTGAGATCATCCCACCGCCGGCGCTGCATACTACCTTGCAGCTCTTCAACAACGCAGGCTCTCCGTCAACCAGAAAGTCGGCTTTACCTCCAAGCCACTTGACGCAGGCTGGAGTGCATGGCTTAGGTGGAGAGGTCACTGTGCAGGCGCCAAATGAAGAAATGTTGACAAAAGCCTTGCAATCCAATATGTTGGCTCTGCCTTTCCCCTTCAGCTGCACACGGTGCTGGGGCAATACCGCAAGCGTTCCTGGCGCTACACCCATGGTGCATTCCAAATGTGCCCCGTCAACTACGTATTCATCTGCCATAATCAATGCCTCCTATATTTTGCTTCTCCGAGTTCAGTATAAACGATTGCAGAGGCAAATGCAATGCTCTCTTTTGGTTGGGTCTTTATCGCCACAAATCATGGAAATTAACCGAAAAACAAGCCGCACTCATAGCAGAACTAAAAATGCGGCTCGGTTAGTTGTGTGTTAAATTAATGGGCTTTTCATGAAATGAGCTGTTGGTATTTTCGACCAGCTCCCATCCCCAACTAGCTAATATCCGGTCCTTTGCCCCGTGGCCTTTTCGGTTTCTGCCTCAAGTACTGGTCTGGCAGCAGCTCCACTAGCCTCTCAAACAGCTCGTCGAGCGCAAAGTCTTCGTAGGGGTTGTCGGTTTTTTTGGCTAGGTACCACTGGATGCTTCTCTTGTGGACAACTCTTGAGTTGAAGCACGTTAGCGCAAAGGCGACGTCAAGCGTTTCGTCTGAACAGGCCATCAGTGCCTGGGCAAATTCCTTTAGCACCCTGGGGTGCAATGTGGGCGCTTCCTTGCCTGCATAGAGAACCCTTGTGATGTCCAAGGTGTTTTCAGGTGTGCGCAAGTCGGAAAACGAATCGTATTCGCGGCGCAAAACGGCGCCTAGGTTCAGGCAAAACCGCCCCAGTTCTATTTCGTTTTCTGCTTTTGCCTCATGGCTGTCAACCACCACTTCTGTCGAGCAGATTGTATTATCCTTTGTTTTCCGCTTCTCGCCCAGCACCAGCTTGACGTGGGACCAGTGCCCAAACCCCACCATATCAATGGCGCTGTCTGAAACAACAGCGATTTCGCCCTTGTATTTGACCGCGCCTTTGGTGATGAGCACCTTGCCCTCTTGTGTGCTTATGGAAAATCCGAAAAGCACACCGTCTGAATAGTTTTCCAGCGCCAAGGACGCAAGGTCTTCCGGAAAGTCGCGCAGGTAGCTCAGACCTTCAGGCTTTACAATTCGTCCATCGATAAAAAGCGGATAATAGCCGTTTCGCATAACACCCTACCTCGTGCCGTTGAAAAAGTTCAGTTCCCATGCGGTGCTCTCAAAGGGCACAAAACGCTCTTTGCCGCAGGACAGTTCCCCGTCGTAGTTTGCTATGCCGAGCCATTTGAACCCCCAGCTCTCATCGTTGCTGTATATGAACAAGCGCACCTCGCCGTCTTCGATCCTGTCCACGTCCCCCTGCTTCAGCCAAGCGTGCTTTTCAAGAAGCTCAAGATAGTCAGTCTTGCTGTAATTCTTGACATCCAAGTTGAACTTCAGGGTCTGCAGGATGTCCCTGTCGTGGTTTCGCAGGTCAAAAACTATTATCCTCGTCTCGTAGGTCCTGTCTATGAAAGAGTAAATGTCTGCCAGCAGCTGCCCTTGGTTTATCAGGGTTTTTTCCTTCTTTTCGTCAAAGGTCTCCACTGTGAGGAAGTACGGCACTATGGCTGATTCGTATTCTATGCTGGGGCGTATGCGGCCTATGGCTTTTGCGCCGTGGTACGCGACGGCGCCCCTTATGCATTTGAGTTTTTTTGCGTAGCTGTGCTCAAAAGGCGCACGGGTCTTGTGCCCTGCGATGTATTCTTTCAGCACGTCACGGAAAAGGTCTATCTTTGTCGTCTGCCCTGACAGCATTATGTTGGTTATTTCGCTCATGGTTTCATCTTCTATGTAGTAGGGCTCGATGAACTTTTTCAGCAAGTTGTATATTTCCGGTTTGAGGAGCAGGTTGATTTCGTCGCGCAAAACCCGCAGTGAAGGGTACTGGGTATAGGTGGTAAACACCCCTTTTTCATTCCGGACTGAGAGCATGTACAAATTCTTGCCCGCCCTCAGATGGTCGAAGGAAAACTCGTAAGCGCCGGAGCTGCTGTACAGGTCGATTTTGATTTTTTCAGCCAAATCCCAAAGGAAGTAGAAGTTCCCCCTTACGTTGAAATAGACGGTCTCGGCGTCGTTTACGTAATTGCCAAAATTTGTGGGTATGTAGTAACCGGCCTTTTCGTAGGCTTCCTCAAAATTGTCGTACAGGGTTTTTATGCCTTTGTCGTCCACATAATCGAAGATGTCGTAGTTGGAAATGTTCAGCAGGTCGTCGATGTCCGGCATGGGTTTTTTCCTGTAGTAATTCACCAGCTTGATTTTCAGGTACTGCATGACACGGTACGTGAGGTTGTTGCCTCCAAAATTGGTGTCCCCGTTGGCGTACCTCACTGTTACGTCTATGTTGCTGCGTTTTTTCTGGTGGCTAATGGAGTAGTTGCATTTCACCATGTCGCTGGTGCTGCCGCCGCAGTCTATCAGAAGGACGCTTCGTTCGTAGCCGCGCTCGTACTCGAGGTTTTCCACCAGCGGCGCCGCCGAGTCGTAAACGACTGCCACGGCCTCGTCGATGGCTTCTTTTTCTTCCACGCTGTACCCGCTCATTATGTCTTTGTACATATAGAGCGACGTGGCCTTTTGCTTGACCGGGCTTATAAAGCATATGTTTTTGTAACGCACTTTGTTTTGCTGTTCGGCGGTGTGTATGACGAATTTGATGAACCCCTCTATGATTTCGCGGCGCTTGATGGGGGAAGTGTTGCCGCCCAGATCCTTTACGTCTATCGTTTCGTTGTAATCGTTCACCCAGCGCTTCGTGTCGAAAAATATGCTGTTCCTAGCCATAGGCAAGCGGTCCCTGGCATCGTGGCCGTACAAGAGCTCGACTATGCTGCCGTCGCATTCCTTGACTGCAATGATGCTGGGGCAAAGTGCGCAGCGCCCGCATTCGCGGCAATGGGCGTGGCGCGTTGCAATGTTTGGCTCGTACCGGCAGGCTGTGTCGGAGTAAAACCATATATGGCTCATTTTTCCGTCCAAATAGGTCCCCGCCGTTGTATTGGAGGTGCCGTAGTCGATGACTAGCGCATCGTCGGTTTCCTCTATCTCTTCAACCACGACTTCCTGTATGACCTTTGCTATATACGAAAAGCGTGCTACGTTGTCGTCTGACAGATTGTAAATGCGCAGCACTTTCTCGAAATCGTCGGCGAAAAAAACCACTTTGAAGTTTTTGTAAATCCCCGGCTGCAGGCTGGTGCTTAGCATGTGTTCTTGCAGCTTGAGAAAATACGTGTTTTTTCCAGCCTTAACAACGTTCATGATCCCTTGAATGTAGCCCTTTTGGTCGACCAGCGCGGCGCTGGTCATATCGATGTCCGCTTCTGTGTAGACCCTGTGCTCCTTTCCGCGCTCGAAAAGCGACTCTATTCCCTTGTATATCTGGAAATAAGCCGGGATTTCAACGCGCACGCTGGTCTGCTCTTCGCCTTTTTCCGCGATGGCGCTGGTAAGCCGCAGTATTTTTGCGTCGTTCCATTCGTTGATGTAGCGATCGGACAACGTGCCGCGGTACTTGTAGATCATTTGAATCAGCGCCCGCTTGTCGTCGTAAGCGCTCAATTCGTCGGTTTTAATTTTCAGCTCTTTGCAAATGGCCCTAAGCGTCGTTACGTCCATGCATTCAAGCTCATGGCGCGTGTACCTCCGCATATGCGTCACCTCCTATAAAACAAAGCGTCCGAGCACCATGCTTTCATCATGCCCGATAGTGCCGTAGGTATACTCCCAATGCACGACATATGAAAAACCCACAGGCAGGAACAGCTTGATGATGAATTTCAGTTTTTCGTCTTCCCGCTTGTCGAACCGACACGGGTTGTAAAACTCAACTTCCTCGTCGTCCCTGAGCCGCACATCAAAATCAGTCATTATCATGTGAAACAAATTGTCCAAGCACCGCAAGGTGTTTGTTGTTTCGTACAGCATAATCAACATTTCGGCAAGAGCCCGCTTTTCAGTTACGCTGAACAGCCGAAAAGCGCTTGTGTCGCTCCCGTAGCACCCATTTTCAATTTCTTTGACAATAAGCAGCAAGCGAAAGTCCCTTCTGCTCATGCCGCATATCCTGTCGATATGGGCCAGCAGGTGCGTTATGACGTCGCAAACGACAAGGTCGTTGTGGTCTGTCCTTTCAGGGTTTAAAATATTGTTGAATATTTTGCCAAACCTGAAGAACGGGTTGACGTCCAAACGGGAAAGCCTCGTTTCCTGCTTGACCACTTTGTCCGGGTCGTGCATGGCAACCGGCACGTACTCGAGAAGCGGCGATATCTGGTGTGCGCCGGCAGGCATTTTGACCGTTTCGTCGCCCAATTGCACAAAGAACACCTTTTCGCAGACCCTGTAGCAAAGCTTCGTCATGTCGTATTCGGTCTGTATTGCTTCTATGTACGGATACCAAATATAGTTCATACCATCTCCCCGACGCAGCAGTATTCATAAAAACGCTGCTGCAGCTCAGACAACACATAGTACATCTTTTCATACGCCCAAATATCGCGGTCTGCAGCTTTCAGCGCAAAATGCAGCAGCTTCTTGTCTGACAGGATAGGGTTGGTTTCGATGAAATAATTGTAGTCGATCCCCTTTAGCTTCGCTGCGTTTTCGTCTGTGCAGGGAAGGACTCTGAGGTCCACCAGGCTGAAATCCGCCACACTCTTGAGCGAATGGAGCACCCTCTCTGCCTCCCCCCGGGTGGGGACATATCGCCCTCTTGCGTAAGCGTCAACCAGCCCGAGTTCCTTCTTGTTTGACTTTACCGGCAAATATAGCAGGTTCCCTGCATCCTCGCGGCTTGTAATCCGCATCAGCTTTATTTCCGTAAGCTGCTTGGTGTAGGTGCGCACGTACAGATCCCGCCCGTGACGGAAGCTGACAAACTTGTCCCCCATGGGGCATACCAAGTACTGATCCTCATCAAGCTGCAGTTTTTTCACAACGTGTTCGTTTATAATTGCGTTGTAAGCGGGCTTGGGCTCGCAAGACGCAACAGTCTCCGTAACAGGCGTAACGTTCCAAAGTAACACTTTGTCGTAGGACACGTATTTTTCGTAATCCCCAAAGTCTATCTCGAAGCTGTCTATCCCATCCGGGAACGCCCTCTCGCTGATGACATCCAAAAACTTGTAAAAGTATGGCCCGTTGACTGTCACCCAAGGCTGCTCGTTTTCGCTGTACATGTAGTAGAGCGACTGCAATTTTTGCAGATACTTAAGCGAATAGCGCAGCGAAACCTGTGCTTCAAAGGTTTCTGTTTTGCAGTTCACTGTCGCCTTGAATGTTTTTCGCATCATCCTTTTGATGGTTGGGTAGTCACATTCGGCAAAAACGGTCGCCACGTAGCCGGGGCTGTTCAGAGGTGGCTGGCTTGAAACAGGGAACAGAAAAAGTTGCTTTACGACGTTTTTCTCCACGCACACGGCAGTCTTGATAACAGGAGCACTGATGTTTGTGGCGGTTTCGTCCCTTATTTCACGGGTCAGCTCGTCAAAACGGTCTTGTGCATACGTGCTCAAGCTGGACAGTGTGTTGTACAGTATTTCGTTTATCGAGTCCGTTTGCTCCCATTTTTTTAGCTTGCCTATCCTGTCGTTCAGCACATTGACGTCCATCTGCGCCCTCCATTACCTAATGTCCAAGTCTGCGTTCCTGTCCCGAGTGCTCGACGCATCTGGTTCGCGGGGATTCTCGTTGTTCGGTTCGCGCGGGCTTGTGGGCTCTTGTTCGCGTGGCTTATCCGCTTCAATGAGACGCTTCAGCCTAGCTATTTCATTGTCTATGTTCCAATATTTGTCATGCTGTACGCCGATGCCCATTATACCGTACTGCGTCAGCACAGATTCGTAGTAGCGCACAGCGTCGTCGTACCGCGACTCATCAGCCGCCTGCTTTGCAATGTCGATATTCTTTATGGCTGTCTTGCTTGCATCTATCTCCTCATTGATCCTTTTCTGATCGGCTTGGGCTTGGCTGTCCGTGACTTCCATGTCCTCGTATATCCTTAATATTTTGATGCAATATTCCAAGGCAAGCTCAAAGTCAAACCTTTCTTCCGCTTCGGTCATCTGCTCTCTGAGGGCACCGACTGCACCCTCGTCGGCGTTTTCTTTTCTTCCCATTTTTGCCTCATACTTCAATGCCACCACTTCTTTGCTCAAGGCCAAGTCGCCAATAAGCTTGGCGATGGCTTCTGCCTCCTCGTAACAATCCAGCGCATCCGAGTACTCCCCGTTGATCTCGTACAATTTTCCGATATCAATAAGGTGGTCTACAAATACGTACCTGTCGATTTGCTCAATCTTTTGTGCTAAAATGCTTGGCACGGGCAGCTTTGCATACGCTTTTGCATCCACATTATAAAAAACTAAACGGGAAGCCCTTTGTGCGCCAATGTAATCAGTCCGCGCCTCGACGTATTTGCCTGTTTCCAAAAACTCGTCTCCGCTTTTGATTCCGTTGAATAAGCGCCATTTCTCCATAATGTCTTCTGACAGGTTTTTTTTGTCCCTGATGAATAGCAAGTCTTTCCTCAGTTTTTCGGTCAGCCCCTTCGCTTTGTCGTACTGCTCAAAAGCCATTTGGTAATTCCCGTAATCCGAGTACCGCTTGCCTTCGTCGTCCAGCCCTCGTATCTTTGCCATCGCGCTGCTGTCTGCTATGCACAGAACCGTCACTACAATCAGGAGTATGAGCAGGACTATAGAGGCTATGATAATATTGCGCCGGCGTTTTTTCTTCTTGTTGACGTCCTCTTTGAAGGTTTTTTCAACAAACAAAGAAGCTAGGGTGTAGCTTCCTATTGCTGGGTTTTTCAGTTGGGTCTGTAAATAGAGCTCTTGGATGTTGCCCAAAAACTTGTCCGGCTCCGACTCTTCGTAAGCGTCCAGTATCTCAACGTCGTCAACCCGGTCCCATACGCCGCAGGTTGCAAAAAGCATGGTGCTTTCTTCAAGCAAGTCTATTTTCTTGGAAATAAACGGTTTAATGCCGTCTTTCTTGCCCAAATACTGGGTGAGGTTTTTGTTTTCGGTACGCGGCGCCTTGTCAAACCCGTACTCATTGGCAGCGAACTGATAATAAGTCTGGGTTTCGCTCTTCAGGTAAAATGCGTTGTCGGAGAGCAAAAAAAGCTTTATGTTGCCGCAGCTTGCATACTTGATCCGGGTATAGTCCGAAACCACCACGGTTATGGCAGTTTCCAGTTTGTTTTTTACGCTGTTGGCCATCAGCTGCCCATTTGCATAATCAATGTAGCTCTTGAGGTTCCGAAACGACGGGTTGCGCTCAAAGGCCACAAGCACAGCTTCCACGGCCATTTCCGCGCTGTTTATGTCGTTGTCGCTGTCATAGCTTTCGGCAACGGCGTAGCACACCATGTTTTCCAGCGGGACATAGGCAAAATACGTCCTGCCGACTTTGTCCAGGCCTTTTTCAGAAAAAAAATCTACCACTATCGAGCTGTTAAGTTTTCTCATTTCAATCTTCTCACCTTGCGGCTTCAACAAGAAGCGCCGTTGCGTTCATTTGGTTGTCTAAGCCTTTTTTGCGAACCGTGTCAATTACGGCTTGGGCTTTGTCAAATACTTCTTTTTTTGATTCAATTATTTTGAGGCGTTCCATCGGGTGCACATTGGCATGCGCTCCTGCTGAGAAAAGCCCTGCAATGCTTCCTTGGGGAAATTCGCATATGCCGCTGGAATAGGAGCCGCTTGTGACATTGCCCAAAGTGCGTTCGTTGTGCCCGTTGTAAAGGAGAACTTTGCTGACGCCTACATTGAAATACTGCAGCTTGTCGCCAATAAACAGAACCATGGCAAGGGACACCCGGGGGCTCCTCCCAAAGTAAAACGTTTCCTGTATGCGGCTGTTGGCTTTCATTGCAGTGTCAAACAGAAACTGGTTGCCATGCTCGTGCTGCACGATTGCAAACCTCTGCCTGAACGTGTTTGTGCAGATTTCCACTGCCATCATGGCAGCGGCCCGCCCGTTCGGATGATCGATAGTCCCGTCAGCCAAAACAGCAAGCAAATCGTCGTTTTCGTTGAAAACCGTGGCAAAATAATTGCTCTGTATTTCACGGCACCCGATAATCTGGGCGTTGCCAATTTGGTAACGGTTATTCATTGTCAAAATCCCGCCAGTTGAACTTGAAGCCCTCGTTGTCGCCGCAGAATGCTGCAAATATAAATTCGCTGCCGCCTATTTTCAAGCGGTCGCCGGAACTCAGCTCTTTTGGCTCGTACACCACTTCCCAGGAATCTTCGCTGTCCAGCTTGTAAACAAGCCCTTGCGAGTCGCCCGGCAATACAACTGTGTGGTTTTTTTCTGGGTCGTACATGATGATTGCGTGGTTTCTGGCATTGACTGAATTGTCGCCCAATATCCGTATGTCCATGTCCGGCGAGCGCCCTACAAAGTTTTTCTCCGGCAGTATTCTGTAGTCTTTTCCCTTGGACGCGCCGGAGACGCAGACGATCCAGCCCACGACGCGCTTCTTGTCCTCAAGTTCGTCCAGATAGCTTTCGGTGTACTGCCCCAATGGGTCTTCTGTGGTTTCGCCCTTTTCCGGCCCTATTGCAATGTTACAGTACGGACATATCTTCCCGTGCTTTTTCTCGCTGAACATATGCCCGTTTTTGCAGCGTTGTAGCGCCATTTTACATTCCCTCCTATATTACCAGTAATCGTTCGTTTTCTACATATATAACATCGTTTTCATGCAATCTGTAATGCATGCCTGTTTTTAGCTTGTACACATACTGCTCACCTGCGCGCTTAAGCCCCACGCTCCGCCCGTCTGACACGCGCTCAATGTACCAGTAACCGTCAACGCAGTTAATTACAGCATATTTGTCAACCTCGGCATCGTCAACAGAAATGAGGCAGACAGCGGTTTCGTTCTTGCCAATCAGCGCAGACATTTTGTCAATCAACGAAAATTCTTCCTTTAACTCATTTGCTTCAGAGAGCAAGGCAATCTTTGTGACGTCCCGCACCTTGATGTGAACTTCAGGCTCGGGTGTCCTAGCCGCGAAACGGATGGCAGCGTACATCGCCAAGGCAAACGCCGCCAGCTGGGCAAAAAAGACAACTCTGAAAAAAAACTCAGAACGGTTAAAAGCAAGGAAAACGAGCGCGATCAGAAAAAACGCAAACAGTACGCTGCAGAGCTTTATTATAAATTTGTTGGCTGCTTTCACAATCCGTCCTCCTTCCTTTGGTGGTAGTTGGGGTGGTAGTGGGTGGTTTGTAGTTGTTAGTTGGTAGTTGGTAGTTTGTAGTTTGTAGTTGGTGGTTGGTAGTTGGTGGTTTGGGTCGTAGTTGGTAGTTGGTAGTTTGTAGTTGGTAGTTGGTGGTTTGGGTTGTAGTTTGTAGTTTGTAGTTGC
>WRJK01000095.1 GCA_009782285.1 Clostridiales bacterium | reverse complement strand
TCCGGGCTGGCGTCAAAACCAACCATGATCCCGGCACCGTAAGCAAGTTCAATCCAGTTGTTTTCAATCAGTGCGTCCCTTGCGCCGCCTTTTGCGTAGATCGCGTTTGATATGATGTCGTGGATGTAGTTGTTTTGCACGGTCATGCTGTTGCCGTTGACATTGTCGATCCCCTCGGCATTTTGCTCCCCGTTGTGGGGCATGCCGTTGAACGCCCGCCCGGAATTATATATTTCGTTGTAGCGAATGGTAATGTTGTCGCAATTTGGTTTGACTTTAACTACGTCGTACCTGGAATCGTGCAGTATGCAGTCTTCGATGACGATGTTGGAAGCCCCGGACCGGTCAGGCTGCCCCCAGTCCCATTTGGTTTCCATGCAAACGGCATAAAACCCGCCTTTTACTTCTACATTTTGCAGTTTGCCGCCTGACGAGCCGACGTCGAAATAAACCCCGGAGTCTTCGTTGTGGCCAGGATCGTAGGTCGTAAGGTCAATGACCGCCCATTCGCCCTGCCTTGACTTTATAGTGATGTTGGGTATGCGGACACGGACATTGATTCTTTCTTGGTAGGTACCGCCGCGAAGGATAATCGTATCTCCGGAATGGGCAGCCGCCAAAGCCGAGTTGATGCTCCTGTAAGGCGCACTGATGGAGCCGGTTGCTGAAGCATCATTGCCGCTGGGAGAAACATAAATCCCGCCTACCGGATCTGCAACCGTATTGGCGCGAGGCCCGATGCTGTGAGCCGCAAGCGTACCGGGTACCGGAAGCGCACTGGCAAAGGTGACGGGCAGGCAGGCGAGCACAACGGTGGCAACGAGAATAAGCGCAATCGTTTTTAATGGTTTTTTGGATAAATTGGTGTACATGTCTTTTCCCCTCTTTCAAACAGAATTATTCGGAAGACATCTCTTCCAAACAATAATACGTAGAAAAATCATAAAAAGTTGGGACGAAAAAGAAATTTTTGCGCAAAGTTTTTATTTGTGATATAATTGTGGCGGCTGAATATGCCGTTGCTTTTGCGCAATAGCGCAGAGCAGAATTTTGCAATTAAAGGTGATTTTATGAGCGAACCCGCCCTTCATTTACAGCCCCAAAGCGAGGGGATCATCCAGAGTGCGCGCAACGGCGATCAGGAAGCTTTGCGCAAACTCTACGATGCCACCAAAAACTATGCTTGGTTTATAGCCAAACGGTACCTGCAAAACGACTCGGATGTGGAGGATGTCCTGCAAGAGGCGTATTTCAACGCTTTTTCCAAACTTGACACCTTTGAGGAGGGTGCGCAGTTCAAGCCGTGGCTGCACAGGATCGTCACCAACAAGTGCATTGATTTCATGCGTAGGAAAAAACAGGTCTTAGTCTCCCAAGACGAGGTTGGCGAACTTGCGGCAGAGAGCGAAGAGGTGCTTCCTGGCGAGTGGCTGGAGCAGGCTGAAAAACGAAACGAGATCATTAAGATCATTGACGCCCTGCCGCACAGTCAGCGAATGGCTATAACGCTGTTCTATTTGGAAAATTTTTCTATTAGCAAGATCGCAAACGCCATGGGCGTCACGTTGGGCACTGTAAAGTATAATCTGCACCACGGCAGAAAGAAGATCAAAGGGGCAGTCATGCTGGAAGAAAAGAAGGGCAACAAACTGTACTCCCTCATGCCTATTCCTCCGCTGTTGACGCTCTACGCAGCTGAAGCCGAGGCGGCTGTGATGTCAGAACTTGCATCTGAAGCGGTTTGGGCAGGAACAATCGGCAGCCTCACAGCCGGCGGTATCCTGACTGCTGCGTCTTCCATCGGCGCTGCCGCTAAAGTTGGGCTGGTTGCAAAATTCGCAGCGCTGTCTACCGGAATGAAAGCTGTTACGGTAGCAACTGCTGTAGCTGTAGCCGGAACTGCAATCGCACTCCCTGTTTACAACATCACCGCAAACACGCAGCCGGCTTATACTGAGGATTTTCAAGTTGGCATGAATGAGCCGGAAGAAAGCATTGCCTTCGCACCTGAAAGCGGCGACATAGAGCCCAGCGACACGGAACTCGAGGAAAGCGATCCGCAAGACTTGGCTGTAGCAGAGCCTTCCGAAGATGCCCCGGCAGCACCGGACTTGAGCTTAGAACCAATAGCGTCCTCAGGTGCGCGGCAACTGGTCACCGAACCGTCACAGGCGGCAGAGCCGCCAACTGAAGAACCGCCTTTCGAAGAAACGTTTTTTGAAGAACTGCTTGTTGCAGCACCGCCTGAGCCTGAAACAGAATCTTCAACTCCGGAACCGCCTGTCACAAAAACGCCCGTCGCAGAGGGGCCGTCTGCCAAAGAACCCTCCGTTGCGGCACCTGATCCGCCAGAAAAGGAACCCGTCGTCACGGAACCCGAACCGCCGGACACTGAACCGCCGGCTGCATCTGGCAAAAAATACACCATCGCCGACTACTACGACGCGGAAGGCGGATTCTCTGCATTAGGGATGGCACTAATAGAAAGAGACTCTGAGAAGCAGTTGACAGTAAAGGCAGGCGACCTGCTTGTCGTAGACGGCAGGCAGTACACTGTTTTGGCGACTTCCCTTACCCTGTCGTTTTACACTCAGCCTTCGCTTGACAATGCCATGGAATGGTGGACAGACTACCTTGAAAACTGGGCTGCAAGCGGCAAAGTGGTTGAGGAGTAAATCATTCAACAAACGAGCAGATTAAGTCTATTGCTTCGTCTAAAATCTCATCTGAGACTGATTCTTTATATTCGGCATTTCTTGCTGATATATCCAAGCACTTGACCTGTTCGCACATCACCTCTCCACCTGTGTCAGCCATGTCGCGCAAAGCGATGTGGGTTGGGAATCTGCTTATGGAATTAGTGATAGGACAGACCATAGCCATTTTTGTGCGCTTATGAAATTGGCTGTTGCTGACAATCAGGCCCGGGCGCCTCCCTTTTTGCTCATGTCCTGTTTGTGGGTCAAAATCAAGGATAATAATGTCGCCTTGCTTTGGATAATATGGCACTACCACACCTCTTTCCCAAATGGAGCACCCCAATCGCATTCTGTGCACTGGTAATCTCCGCTATAGTTTTCAAAACGTTCCGTAAGGCTTTTTTTTGCACGGCGTCTTCGGGTTGCTTTTTTAATGACAATCGCATCATTTTCGGCTATTATTGCAACCTGATCATTTTCTTGAAGAAACAATGTTTCCAATATGGTTTTTGGCAAACGAACAGCTTGGCTGTTTCCCCATCTTTGTATTGTGGTAATCATTAGTATCATCTCCTTAAAGGTAGTATATACCATGTGTCTACATTTGTAAAGCTGATTTTTTTTCGAAAAGCACTTGACAAACCCAATTTGATATGTTATATTTAATAATATCATATAGAATATATCAAAGGAGGGCTTCGTTTTGAACAGTATTTTTGATTATGATCACCCATTTGTCTGCACTGATGCTGTTTTGCTTTCAATAAGCACAACAGTGCCGGACAGCTACAGGAAGCTGCCGGAAACGAATCTGCGTATTTTGCTGTACAAGCGAGATTCTGACCCTCACAAAGACAAGTGGTGTTTGCCGGGCGGGTTTTTAAGTATTGACGAGCTGCCTGAGAACAGCATCCGCAGAAACCTATTGCTGAAAGCCGATGTTGACGAATGCTGGCTTGAACAGCTGTACACCTTTTGCGATTTAAACAGAGACTCGCGGGCACGGGTTATTTCGATAGCATACCTCGGGCTGATGAACGAGGCTGCATCAAAAAACTATCAAGGCAATGCGACTTGGTTTGACGTAGACGCAATATCAGAAGCAGATATTGGTTTTGACCATTACAACATCATAAAAACCGCCCTAGTGCGGCTGCAATCTAAAATAACTTATACTAATATTGTTTTCAACCTGCTGCCTGAAGAGTTCACCTTGACACAGCTTCAAAACGTATATGCAGCTATTCTTGGCAAAAAGGAGCAGGCGTCTAATTTCAGGAAGAGGATCATTAGCATGGTTCAAGAAACCGACAAGCACACAAGCAACAAGGGGCACCGCCCGGCAAGGCTGTATGTTAAAAAAGCAGGGCTTTATTGAGAGGAAGGGGGAATTAAGATGTTTGGAATCAAGTTTATTAAGTTTCAACCCAGTGAGTATGTACTCAAGTACAACAATGGCAAGGTGGTGAAGGAAGGCGCAGGCATTTCTTTCTACTATCACGCACCCACTACGTCCATTGTCATGGTGCCTATTGCCAGCAGCGATTGCCCGTTTATGTTTGAAGAGGTCACAGAGGATTTTCAGACCGTTTCCATCCAAGGGCAGGTCACTTACCGGATCATTGACAGAAAAAACGTAGCCGGGCTTTTAAACTATACTTTGGCAATAAAACACAGGCAAATGAGCTACGTTTCTGACGATCCGCAAAAACTGCCTGTGCGAATAAGCAACCTTGTCCGCGTCATGGCAAAAAAGCATATTGAGGGTTTGAAGCTGTCTGACGCCATCCGCCTGAGCGAAACGCTAGCCAGCCGTATTTTGGAGGACATGCGCGGCAATGATGAAATCACTCAGCTGGGCATCGAAATCATGGGCCTGACCGTTTTGGCTGTTCGGCCAAGCAAGGACACTTCAAGGGCGCTGGAAGCAGAGACACGGGAGAAAATTCTAAAAATGTCCGACGATGCCATCTACGAGCGGCGGAATGCGTCCATTGAACAGGAGCGGGGCGTGAAAGAAAATGAATACAACACCGAAATCGCCATAGAAAACAAGCGTCGCCAAGTTCGTGAAGCGCAGCTTGATGCAGAAATCAACCTAGAAGAAAAACGAAGGGTATTGATCACGCTTGCCGCTGAAAACAGCAGAGCTGAAGCAGACGCAAAAGCATATGAGCTAAAAGCGATGATGGATGCGCTTTCCGATACTGACAAGGATGTCGTGAAAGCTCTCGCGGTTATCGGCATGCAGCCGCAAGCTATTATTGCGAACGCATTTCAGAACTTGGCCGGCAACGCAGAAAAAATCGGGCACCTGAACATCACGCCCGACTTGATGAAGGAGATGATGGCGGGATGAGTTGTCTGTCTGAACGCAAAATCGTTGTCATAACAAGGCAGACCCGTGCCGACGAGCTGGTCAGAAAATTCAACAATTTAACGCATGCTTCGTTTTACATTGAGAGAATGGGCGGCGACATCGGCGAATACATTGCAGAATCCAATATCTACAAGGATTCAGTGTCTTCCTCGCTCAATCGGTTGCGGGATATGGCTCGGGTGCAGCAGATAGACCGTGATTATGTGCCGGACTTCATGTTCGGCGAGGATGACATCGTCGTCACAATAGGTCAGGACGGCTTGGTTGCAAACACATTAAAATACTTGAATGGCCAGCCGCTGATAGCAGTAAACCCAGACCCGGCACGTTATGATGGGGTTTTGCTTCCTTTTCGCGAGCCTGACCTGCCCTTCGTCGTTCGGGACGTGTTGACCGGCTGCCGGCCAAATAAGGAGATTACAATGGCGGCCGTTGAACTAAACGACGGACAAAGCCTGCTTGCTGTTAACGATTTTTTTATCGGCAAGCAAACCCATGTTTCTGCACGGTACAGTATTAGAATTGACGGGCAGGAAGAGAACCAGACTTCAAGCGGAATTATCGTTTCCACAGGGCTCGGTTCAACCGGCTGGCTGAAAAGCGTCATTGCCGGAGCCAGAGGGATAGCAGGAAGCATTGCCGGTTTTGCAATACCCGGCGACGTCAATACGCCGAAATGGGACAGCGATTTCCTGTATTACTCGGTGCGCGAGCCATTCCCCAGCGACACTACCGGCACAAGCCTTGTCTTTGGGAAAATTGCGGATTCTTTGCGGATCACATCGCAAATGCCGGAAAACGGCGTGATTTTCAGCGACGGCATCGAGCAGGATTACCTACAATTCAACTCTGGCATTGAGGCGGTAATATCTGTTGCGGCGAAAAAAGGGTACTTGGTAGTATAAATGTAAAACAGAGGGCGCCTTTAGTGGCACCCTCTGTTTCTAACATGTTTTATTCTGTCGCTAGGACGGTCGCTTCATTGAATCGCATTAGCATGGCTGCTACTTCGGCTCTCGTTGCGGTGCCTTTTGGATCAAAGACATTCCCTGGCTTTCCGGCGATTATCTCTGCCGAAAAGAGCCTCTCTATCGCTTCCTTCGCATAGCCGTCTATGCTTGCTTCATCGTTGAACAACTGATAGTCGCATTTTTCAGGCAGTGTCAACTCGGTGAAATCTACGTAGCGGGTAAGGATTGCTGCAAGCTGTTCACGTGTAATGCTGCCGTTCGGATCGAATTTGCCGTTGCCATTGCCCATAACTATGCCGTTTTCCAACCCCCACAGCACAGCGTCTGCGTACCATGTGCCTGCCGCCACGTCTGTGAACGGATTGGCCAGCCTGTCTACTTCGGGGCTGCCTTCCAAACGGTACAGGATGTTGATGAGCATGCCACGGGTAGTGGACACGTTCGGGCTGAACAACATCGGTTCGGTGCCGACCATCAGGTCGTTGGTGTAAGCGTACATCACATAGTCGAAAAACCAATCAAGCTCGTTAATGTCCTCAAAAGGATTTTCACTGCCAACATAGCCGGCAAGCGGTGTGTCTTCGCTGACAATAGTTACCACAGGCGCAGATGACTTTTTCTTGCCTTTGCTGCTGCTTTCGTTGCTTGCATCCTCTTGGTTTTTAAGAACCGTGTTGCTGAGCAGCTCGTCGCACACGTCGCATGTCACCTTGATGTAGCCGTCATTGTCATCGGTAGCTTCTACTGTCTCGATCACTTCGTTGTGCCCAGTGGCTTCTAGGACAGTGGTGCCGAGCAGCTTTTCGCAGTCTTTGCAGTAAGTGCCCATTTCGCCAGCCTTTGTGCAGGTGGCAGCTGAGATTTCTTCCGTGTAGGTTTCGCCGTGGTTGTTCGGGTCGATCTTTATTGTGTCTGTTTTCGTCCCATCACAGGCTGTGCAATCGTAGGTAGTCACGCCTTCGGCGGTGCAGGTTGCCGGTGTGGTTGTGCCATTGTTCCACTTGTGTCCAGTTGCTTTAAGGACGGTGTTGCTGATCTCTTCTTTGCATTTTTCGCAAGTGACTTTGGCGTAGCCGTCAGCTGTGCAGGTTGCCGGTACGGTATTCATCACTTCAGTGTGCGCGAGCTTCTCAAGTGTTACCACATTCCGATAGTCGCAGCGTGAGCAGGTGGTCGTCTTCGATCCGTCCGCTACACAAGTTGCGTCTACCACTACGGTGTCGAGGTTGTGCCCGAGCTTTCCGGTGATGTCGCGGTTTTCGGTCTCTTGGCACTCTGAACAGGTGTAAACTGTGTAACCGTCTTTCGTGCAGGTCGGAGCAGTCGTTGCGCCCTCAACCCAAACGTGTTCGCCGGTCGCTTTGAGCACCTCGGTGTCGGTCGCTTCACAGCGGCTGCACTGATATACGTCGTAGCCGTCAGAGCAAGTCGCGTCTTTGTGATCGATCAGGTTCAAGAAATCGTGTCCCAGCTTATTAAGAACCGTATTGCTGATTTTTGTATCGCAGACGGAGCAGGTTACTTTGGTGTAGCCGTTAGCTGTGCAGGTCGCCGCAACGGTATCGGTCACTTCCTTGTGGCCAGTTGCTTCCAGGACGGTGTTGCTGAACTCTTTTTCGCATGTTTCGCAGATTTCATTTATAGAGCCTTCCTTGATGCAAGTTGGTTCAACCGTCTTGGTGGTTTTTTTGTGGCCAAGGGCTTCAATAGGTTTAGTCTCAGTGTGTGTTGAGTCATTTTTGCAAACGCGGGTCTCTTCGCCTTTGCCTTCACAGGTGGCTGCGGTGGTTTCTTGCCATTCTCCCCATCTGTGGCCTTTTGCATCTTGGTTTGTAGTGTTGAGCAGTGCTTTGCAGTCTGCACAGTAGATGCCCATCTCGCCACCGACTTCACAAGTTGATGGTGTAACAACTTCCTTGTAGGTTTCGCCAACATGGTTGGTCGAGTCGATGGCTATTTCTTCTGTGCTGAGCTTCTCTTTGCATTCCTTGCAGGTTACTGTAATCTTGCCTTTCGCCTTGCAAGTTGACGCAATCGTTACTGTCTCTTCGGTGTGGCTGGCTGGTATCGCTTCAACGTAGCTGTCATTGCAGACCGAGCAAACGTAAGTCATTTCGCCATCTTCTGTGCAAGTCGCTGATTTTGTCTCTTCGCCCTCGCCTCCGACATGGTCCTTGGTCTTTGCGATCGACCTGGTGTAGCTGTCCTCGCAAACCGCACAGGTGTAGGCCATCACGCCTTTTTCTGCACAGGTCGCTTCCTTTTCCACAGTGCCTTCGTCATCGACATGGCCAGTGGCTGCTATGGGGTTCGTGCTGGTGTTTTCGCAAGCTGAACAGGTGTAGGCTGCTTCGCCGTCTTCAGTGCAAGTCGCAACTTCGATGACGCTTTCACTGATTTCACCAATGTGGTTGTTCAGGTCTAAGTCTATCTCTTCTGTGTAGCCATAGCTGCAAATCAAACTGGTGTAGGTCATTATGCCTGTATCGACACAAGTAGCTTCGGTCGCGACTTCACTGTCATATGTGTGAATACCACTGTTGAGTGCATTCCCTGTCATACTCGCTGATACGCCGGTGATGCTCAGGCTGCCGTTTTTGCCCGTTGCTGTCACGGTAATCGTAACAGCTACTTTGTTACATTCGATGTCGTATGTGTAGTTCTTTGTTGTAGTAATATTAATCTTTGATATTGTTTCAGTCTTCTCAATTGTGTCGTTGTTTGACAGCGTGAACGTAAGTGTTACTGTTGTAGAACCTTCTCGGCTACTGCCACCGCCTGAGTACACGGGGTTAGAATAGGACACATCCATTTTCTCTGCAAAAATGTGGCCTTCGTCGTCTTGGAGCTCTGCAGCAAGCACCGGGGTTACCATTGTGAATAGCATCACAATTGTTAGTAGAATTGTTAGTATTTTATTTCGCATTTTTTTATTCCTCCAGAATCGTATTGTTTGCCTCTTTTGTTCTGAAGTTGTGGTTCTCCGTTTTCAGCCTCATTGCTGACGCGCAACGTGGTTAAGCGGCTCGTTTGTCGAGTGAGCTACTCAATCTATCACGCATCTACAGGCCCTGCTCGCATGTACGGTAAAACCTTGCCGTATAGGACAGTTCCCATATTTACTTCCTTCCTTTCCTTCCTGATTTTTCCGATATAATATCGGGCAAATGCCCGGTTACTCGGCGATTAAAGTGAATTCCACGCTTGCTTTGCTTATGAAAGCGAATGTTTCTGCCGTGTAAGCGCGGATTATAACGGCGGCCTTGTGCTCGCCTCTTGGCAATGGCTTTGACAGCGTGAAGTGTTCAATGCACATTGCTGGTGCAACCATGCCTGATTCAAACATGGGTTCCCCTGTGCCGTCAATGACAATCTCAAAGGTAAACCAGCAAGTATTCCCCTCCGGGTTTAGCAGCGCCATCGCAACGCCTGTTGTTTCAGCAGGGATTGCAACAGTGTCGTAGCCCGGCAATGCGAAATCCGGACCGCTTGCTGTTTCAATTCCCGTGAAAGGCTTGGCGTTGTCGTCTGGCAGCTGTAGCGCCGCAAGCGGCACCTGCTCATTTTCCAAAAACACGTATCTGCCGTTTGTCATGTCGGTTGTTGGAGGTTTTGCAACCACAACAATCAGCATCACTGCGCACATGCTGAGGATTATCCCTGCGGATTCCCAGCGCTTGCGCCTTCGTTTTCTGTCTGCTTTGATTTCATCTGAGCGGTGTAAGGCTCGCCTTGCGATTTCATTGCTGTCAAACATAGCATTCATCCTTTCATTGTTTAATCGTAAAATTGCTTTCAACATAATATTAGAGTCATGAAAACAAAAAAAGTCGCAGTTATTTTTAAAATATTTTTTAGCTTTTATTAGAACTTGCATAATCCAAAGCAAAGCGGGCGTATCACGTTAATGATACGCCCGCCTTCACTTTTGAATTCAGTTGAATTGTCGCTTTATTAAGGTTTTAAGGTTTTAGCGATTAACGGTTTTGTCAATCGGCAATGCGTCTACGACGCACTGTCACCTAAGAAATCCTCAAGATAGCGCATTAATATCGTGGCAAGTTCTGCACGCGTTGACGTGTCCTTGGGAGCTATTCTGTCGCCGGGGCGGCCGCTGACGATTTCTTCAGCTGCTGCCCATTGCATGGCTTCCATTGCCCAAGATGAAACGGTATTTTGGTCAACATACTTCGACATGTCCATTGAAATGCCTGCCTTCTGTCCGCCATCTCCTGAGTAGCGGTAAAGGATTGCCACTGCTTGTTCTCTGGTGATTGGATCGTTTAAGCCGAACATTCCGTTGCCATAGCCTAGTACGATGTTGTTCTGACTGGCCCATAAGATGGCGTCAGAGTACCACTGCCCGCTGTTCACGTCTGCAAACGGGATGTTGCCGCTCACTGACGGCTCGCCTTCCATGCGGTACAGCACTGTTACCATCATGGCGCGAGTCACAACATAACTCGGAGAGAACTCGCTCTCGCTTGTTCCGTTCATGATGCCTTTTCCAACAACATACTGTATGGCATCGTAGAACCAATCTGAATCGCTCACATCGCCAAAGAGTTTGGCAATGCTTTTTGCCAGCGGTGTGCTGGGCTCGTCTATGATGGTTGTTTCAGGCGCAGCCGCAGGTATCGAACCGCCACCGCCTCCCATAGCACCACCAGCAGTAACCTTGTCATTATCATCTGTGGTGTTGTTGTTGTTGCCATCTGTGGTGTTGTTGTTGTTGCCATCACCGTCTGTGGTGGTGTTGTTGCCATCGCCGTCTGTGTTGTCTATGTCTTCGCCATCCGTGATTTTGCCTTCAACTGTCACTTCACCATTGTTGACACCAAATCGTACACGCTCAAAGCCTATGTTGAAAATGTCCATTCCTTCGCCGTTGTAAGATACAGTGACGTCAGAGGTGCCTTTTGCCAGAACTTCGAAGCTCAGTGTTGCGATCTCCCCACTAGTCTGGATGTCCTTGCCTCCTAGGCCGTTTTCCCAGAAAAGGATGTAGGGTGACTTGATGTTGTTGCTGTGGATCTGCGTTCCAAGAGCACCGGCATCATTGACCTCCACGAGCTTGAGCACTGCGTCATCGTACTCGACAAACAGTCGCATAGTTACGATGCCAGGGTTGTTTTCGATGCTGATCGGCAGCTTGACTATTTCGCCAACTTTAGCTGATGCGTCACCTACGTTGATTGTAGGTTCGCCGTCAACCGCCTCATATGATGCATACGTATACATTGGTTGTGCAAAACTCGCTACAGCTACCCTAGCCCTAGAGCCAGGCATGTAGGGCAGGTTTTCATACCCAACCCATCCTGCTAGATGCCTTTGCAGGATAGCGAGGTCCTTCATCGTGATTTCGCCATCACCGTCAAGATCAGCAGCTTCCAGTACTATCTGGTCGTTATGACCTACCAAGTACTTCGCAAGCTTGGTCGCGTCCGCTGCGTCAACTGTTCCGTCACCGTTAACATCGCCATAGATGAAGGTGAGCATGGGGATAGCTTCTGTTTTGGTTTCACCGCACACCGTGCAGGTGAAAGTCATAACGCCGGGTGCTGTGTAAGTCGGTGCTGTCGTAACTGCGCCCTCGCCCCAAACGTGGTTGAGCGCCGTGCCTTCGTCAACGGCTTTGTAGCTGTCGCCGCAGTCGCAGGTGAACGTCGTGTAGCCGTCAACTTCGCAGGCCGGAGCCGTGTAGACGCCCTCGCCGTAGCTGTGGCCGTTCGCCGGGATGACTTCGGTGTAGCTGCCGCCGCAGAGCGAGCAGGTGTAGGTCATCTCGCCTTCGTCTTCGCAGGTGGCCGCAAGGGTCACTTCGCCGTCGTAGTTGTGCGCGAGGGCCGAGTCTTCGTCAACGGCTTTGTAGCTGTCGCCGCAGTCGCAGGTGAACGTCGTGTAGCCGTCAGCGCCGCACTCGGGAGCCGTGTAGACGCCCTCGCCGTAGCTGTGGCCGTTCGCCGGGATGACTTCGGTGTAAACGTCGCCGCAGAGCGAGCAGGTGTAGGTCATCTCGCCTTCGTCTTCGCAGGTGGCCGCAAGGGTCACTTCGCCGTCGTAGTTGTGCGCGAGGGCCGAGTCTTCGTCAACGGCTTTGTAGCTGTCGC
>WRJK01000094.1 GCA_009782285.1 Clostridiales bacterium | reverse complement strand
TGACCGGCCTCCCCATGGCTGAGTATTTCAGGGACGAGGAAGGCCTCGACGTACTGCTGTTCATCGACAACATATTCAGGTTCACCCAAGCCGGCTCGGAAGTTTCGGCGCTGCTGGGGCGCGTACCCGCAGCCGTAGGCTACCAGCCCACCCTTGCCACGGAAATGGGTGCTTTGCAGGAGAGGATCACTTCCACGAAGAAGGGCTCCATCACGTCGGTGCAAGCCATCTACGTGCCGGCTGACGACCTTACGGACCCGGCGCCGGCGACCACTTTCGCCCATCTTGACGCCACCACGGTGCTTT
The DNA here is from genome assembly GCA_009782285.1 of Clostridiales bacterium. Taxonomy (GTDB): domain Bacteria; phylum Bacillota; class Clostridia; order Peptostreptococcales; family Anaerovoracaceae; genus WRJK01. The sequence continues at coordinate 11,898 of WRJK01000094.1, read as the reverse complement.
CAAGGGCCATAACGGAGCTGGGGATATACCCGGCGGTGGACCCCCTTGATTCCACGTCCAGGATAATGGATCCGCTGATCATCGGCGACGAGCACTACAACACGGCCAGGGGTGTCCAAGAAGTGCTGCAGAGGTACAAGGAGCTGCAGGACATCATCGCCATACTGGGCATGGACGAGCTCTCCGACAGCGACAAGCTGGTTGTCTCCAGGGCAAGGAAGATACAGAGGTTCCTGTCACAGCCCTTCGGCGTGGCTGAGGCGTTCACCGGCACCCCGGGGAAATACCTGCCGCTCAAAGAGACGATCAAAGGCTTCAGGGAAATACTGGAGGGCGCCCATGACGAAATCCCCGAATCCATGTTCCTGTATGCAGGCGGCATAGAAGAAGTAGTGGAAAGGTTTAACAAGAGCAATGGCTAAGAGCTTCAAACTACAAGTGATCACGCCTTCGAAGCTGTTTTACGAAGGTGAAGCAGAACTCGTCATAGTAAAGACGATGACAGGCGAGGAGGGTTACATGGCAGACCATTCCTGGGCCTGCAAACTGCTTGACGTGGGCGACATGTGGATTCAGGAAGCGGGAGCCAAGACCTTCAAGGGGGCAACGGTGGCCGGCGGGTTCGTCGATGTGATGCACGACATCATAATCTACACCGACGCTGCAGAATGGGCAGATGACATCGACAGGGAGAGGGCTTTGGAGGAGCAGGCGACAGCGGAAAACTGGCTCAGCGAGCACACGGGCCCTGACGAAAACCCGGAATACATTGAGAGGGCGCAGATCAGCGTGTCCAAGCAGAAAGCAAGGCTGCACATGACGGACGGCACAAGCAAGAGAAGAAAGTAGAATAAAATAGAATAAAGTAGAAGCATTCAGCAGGGCTCCGAGCGAGCCCCTTTTTTTGTGCAGACGAGGGTGCATATTGTTGAATTTCAACAAACCATTCCACATAATTTAGAATAATCTATTGTTGGTTTCGCTATAATCTGTTATACTATAATCATTCCAGTATTTAAAGAGGTGTACAAAGTGAAAAACATGAGAGTATCCTTAAAGCTGATAACCAGCTTTCTGATCGTTGTTGCAATGACGTTGGCTGTCGGCGGAGTCGGCATCGTTGGCATGCTGCAAATTAACAAAGGGGCGTCGTCCATGTATGAAATGCAGACCGTGCCCATGCCCAACATGGCCAAGTCGATGGAAACGATGCAAAAAATGAGGGTCAACGCAAGGGAGTATTTGGTCGGCACCATGACGAACGACAATGGGAAAATTGAGACCACAAAAACTGCATTTGAGAACGACAAAGCGGTTATGGCCGAAAACCTTGACTTGTACGGCGCTTCGATCATCGACCCAACGGCGCAAGCCCTGTTTAAAGAAGCCCGCGATCTGTACGAGAATGACTATCTGGATTTCATGGACAAATGCTACTCCTTGGCAAAAGCGGACAATTCCAATCAATTAATTCGGGAATTGGATGCTATACGCCCGACCATCGACAAGATTGTCGACAACTTCGAAAAGTGCCTCGACATGAAGGTTGATCGGGCAAAAGTGGCAGACGACAGCAATGACAGCCTTGCAACGAAGCTGCTTGTGATTATTGCCGCAGTCCTTGTGATTGTGGTTGCGGTTGCGCTGTTCTTGGCGTTCTACGTCTCCGGGTTGATAAGCAAGCCTCTCGGCCCCCTCACGACATTTTTGAAGAGGGCGAGCGAATCCGGGGACATTTCCCTTCGTCAAGAGGACATCGACGTCATCGGCAAGCTTGCAGATCAAAAAGACGAAATCGGCCAGTGCATCGGGGCTGCTGCTTCCTTTGTAACGCATGTAACCCAAATCGGCAAAGAACTCGAGACGATCGCAGCCGGCGACCTGACTGCCGACGTTGCCGTCTTGTCTGACAATGACACGATGGGGCTTTCGCTGCAAAAGGTGATGTCCAGCCTCAACAATATGTTTGGGGAAATCAACGCTGCGACAGGCCAAGTGTCCACTGGCGCCAAGCAGGTCGCGGACGGGGCGCAGTCGCTGGCACAGGGATCGACCCAGCAGGCTGCAACCATTGAGGAGCTGTCGGGCTCCATCACCGAAATAGCCGAAAGGACCAAGGCAAACGCCGTAATCGCCAATAAAACATCGAAATTGTCTGAATCCATAAAGGAAAGCGCTGAAAAAGGCAGCCGCCAGATGGATGAGATGATATCGGCGGTGGGCGAGATCAATGAAGCCAGCATAAACATCAGCAAAATCATCAAGACCATTGACGACATTGCGTTCCAGACCAACATCCTCGCATTGAACGCCGCTGTGGAGGCGGCGCGGGCCGGACAGCACGGCAAGGGCTTCGCCGTTGTAGCCGAGGAGGTCAGAAACCTTGCGTCAAAGAGTGCGGAAGCTGCCAAGGACACTGGCGCAATGATTCAGAATTCGATGGAGAAGGCAGAGCTTGGCTCCCGCATTGCAGGGGAAACCGCTGCAAGCTTGGGGGAAATCGTAACCGGCATTATCGAATCAACGCAGCTCATCTCGGAAATAGCAGAAGCGTCAGAGGAGCAGTCGCAAGGTATATCGCAAATAAACATTGGAATAGACCAGGTAGCCCAGGTGGTTCAGCAGAACAGCGCAACTGCTGAGGAGAGCGCCGCGGCTTCCGAAGAAATGAATGGGCAGTCCGACATGTTGCAGCAATTGATCGCCCAGTTCAAGCTGAAGGATAACAGATGGTCCGCATGACACAAGAAAACATGGTGAAAAAAAGTTAAAAATCATTGTATTTTTATTTGACGAATATCGTCTAAATTCGTATAATTAAAGTGGCATGCATATTACTGTGAAACACAAACATTTTAGAAAGGATTAGAAAGGGGAAATTAATTTATGAAGGGGAAAATGAACAAAAATTGCAAGTCGGCGGTTAGAAAACTGCTGGGCATTTCGTTGGCACTGGCGCTGGTGCTTGCCTTGGTGCCCTTCGCCGCGTTGGCGGGAGGCGCCGAAGGGGTTAACGTATCAAGCGAAACCGAACTGCGGGCCGCTGTCAGCAATGCGCCAGCCGGGGAACCGGTCACGATAAACTTAGTCAATTCCATAACTCTGACAGGCAATCCGCTGGTTGTCATGGCCGGCAAAGACATTACGCTGGCTAGCGGCGGCGGTGAGCCCACGAAATTGATAGGCGAGGAGGGCCAAGACGTTGTCAATGTCCAAGGAATGGCAAAACTGACAATAGACGGCATTACAGTAACCCATGGAGGAAGTGCATTAGGTGGCGGCGCCAGTGTAGCTTACGGCGGCACCTTGGTAATCGCCAGCGGTGAGATGTCCGGAAACAACGGGTCGTTCGCAGGCGCCATACAAAACAACGGAGACGTTATATTGCGCGGCGGCAAGATTTCAGGGAACACGGCAGGGAGCTTCGGCGGCGGCGTGTACAACACCGGCAGGGGCACGCTGCTGGTGGTTGGCGGCGAGATTTCAGGCAACAGGGCCACCGGCCTTGGGCCGAAAGGCGGCGGCAGCGGCGGCGGTATATACATCGACGGCGGCACTGTCACGTTGGCCGGCGGCAAGGTTGCATTCAATACGGCGCCTAACATTGGCGGCATCTGTATCACAAGGACCGGAACCCTCAAGATTGAAGGCGGCGAGGTTTCAGGCAATATTGGGAATGTCGGCGGAATAAAGAGCGACGGTGCCTTTGCCATGTACGGCGGTTTGGTTTCAGGCAACGAAGGCCTGCTGTTCGGTGGCGGCGTGTACAACGGCGGCACCGGTACCTTTACCATGTCCGGCGGCGAGATTTCAGGCAACAAGGCGCCGCAGGGCGGCGGCGTGTACAACGTCAGTGTCTTCCCATTCTACATGGAAGGGGGCGTAATTTGTAACAATGCCGTCGACATGGTTGGCGGCGGCGTGTACAACGGCAGCAGCGGCACCTTTGCCATGTCCGGTGGAGAGGTTTCAGGAAATGCTGCATATCAGGGCGGCGGCGTGATAAACAACGGCACATTCGGCATGGCGGCAGGGCAGCGGGGCCAACCCGTCATATCAGACAACAAAGCGACGCAAGGCGGCGGTGTGCACAATACCGGCAGGGGCGTGTTCACCATGTCCGGCGGCGAGGTTTCTGGCAACACGGCGACGCAAGGCGGCGGCGTATGCAACAACAGGACCAGCATCACCGTGGACGCTGTATTCAAATTCACGGGCGGCGCGATTTCCGGAAATACGGCGACCCGGGGCGGCGGCATTTGCAATACAGGCGAGTTTGCGGTAAGCGGAGGCACAGTTTCGGGCAACACGGCCGGCGACGGCGGCGGGATATGGACAGGCAACGTGCCTGTGCGCATAGACGGCGCGAGCGTGATTGCGGGAAATACCGCAAACTGGTACGGAGGCGGGATATTTGTCCTAAATTTGGCGGTTGACATGCTGGACATTGGACCGGATGTTAGGTTTTCGGGGAACAGCGCACAGGAAGCTTGTGACCGTTACCCCAATGACGACGAGACATACAAAGCCCATATCCAATGTACGCGTTGGACTTCCCCGTTTACGCAGGGGTACAACAACTACGACATCGCTTACCTCGGGATTCCGGTGGACGTTGCGAAAACAACCTATGCAGAGGCTTTCCCGGACGTGGCTTTCCGCCAGGCAGTGCTGGAAATAGTGGGCGGCGACAAGACAAGCCAAAGCCCTGTCACCGATGCGGACAAAACTGTTATGGCTGCCCTGACTGAGCTTTCGGTATCGTACCGCGGCATCGTTGACTTCACCGGGCTGGAATATTTTACCGGCCTGGTTGTTCTCGGCTGCGACGGCAACAGGATGGTTGCGTTAGACGTATCGGCAAACACCAAGCTTAGTGAGCTTTACTGTCAATACAGCGGAAATCTTGCGGATCTGGACGTGTCGGGCGCAGCGGGGCTGACGAAAATCTACTGCCATTCAGGTAAGCTGACGGCGTTGGACGTTTCAAGAAATCCCTCTTTGGAAATTTTAGTGGCAGCAAGCAACGAACTGGCGGCACTGGACGTTTCAAGGAACCCTGCACTCAAGGAGCTGAATTGCGCAAACAACCTGATCAAGGCGCTGGACGTGACAGGCAACAAGTCGCTGACAGCCCTGAGCTGCTTCAACAACCCGTTTTCGGAATTGGATTTAACCAGCAACACGGAACTCGTAACGCTCTACAGCGGGGAGAACCTGCTGAAGTCCCTTGACGTGGCGAACAACCTAAAACTGGAGGTGCTTGAGTGCTGGAACGGGCTTTTGGAGCTTGACGTGACGAAAAACACGTCGTTGATCCGGCTTCACGTGGGCGGAGCACACCTGAAGGAATTGGATTTGTCGCAGAACCCACAGCTCAAAGAGCTGATCTGCACAGGAAACGAGCTGGCGGCGCTGGACGTGTCGAGCAATCCGGAGCTGACGCTTCTCTGGTGCGGGGACAACAACCTGACTGTGCTTGACGTGTCGAAAAACGCCAAGCTGCGGGACATCAATTGCCGCGACAACCTTCTCAAAACGCTCAATTTGGCAGGTGCTGACGCGCTTGTAGAGTTGACCAGCGACCGCAACCCCCTTGGAACATTGGACGTGTCCAAGAATACCGAGCTGCTATACCTGTACTGCAGGGAGGATCAGCTGAGGTCGCTTAATGTGTCGGCGAACACTAAGCTGATAAACTTTTTCTGCACCGGCAATGAACTTGCAACGTTGGACGTGTCAAACAGCCCCAACTTGGACTGGCTGTTCTGCTACGACAACCGGCTGGTTGCGCTGGACGTGTCAAAGAATGCCAAAATCACCAGGCTGTACTGCTATGGGAACAACATGCCATCCCCGGACGCAGTCATAGGCTGGAGGGAGCTAGGCCTTGAGATTAACAGCCCGGGCAACCGGGACAGCGGAAGCTTCAGGTACTATATGCAAAACTAGCATGAAATGACAAGGGGACGGTTTCTGTGTCAAATGACACAGAAACCGTCCCCTTTTTGTTATGCTTGCCACTTTGATATGAGTGCCTGCATGCACGGGTCAATCCGGTCAAGCGGGATTTGGTTATAGTAGAGTATGAGAGGACGGCCGCATCCTCCGCCTTCATCTGAACAGGGCAGATAGGGTGAAACGGGCGAGGCGGCAAGGCCAAGGCTGTGCGCTTCACGGCAAAGGGCCTCGGTGCTCTTTCTGCTCATTATGTTGACTATCACATATATCCCCGACGAGGAGTTCATTGGAGTTATGAAGTTGTCGGCATGGAGGTGGATTGCATTCAGCACCGCCTGAAGCTTCTGTGAGTACAGGCTCCTCAGCTTGCGGATGTTGGTCTGATAGTACCCATGCTGCATGAAGAGCGCCAGCGCAAGCTGTTCCGCCTTGGAACAGGTCTGTGTGTAGTCGTTTTTGAAGCTGCTCCCCATATCAGCCATCCGCTTTGGCAGCACCATATAGCTAATTTTGATGGATGGGAACAGGGTAGTGGAAAAGGAACCCAAGTAGACGACGTTCCCATTTTTGTCAAGCCCTTGCAGTGCGGGAATCGGCTTGCTGAAATACCTGAGCTCGCTGTCGTAGTCGTCTTCTATGACTACGCTGCCGTTGCGGTTCGCCCATTCGAGGAGCTCGCAGCGCCGCCCCACCGGCATCACCGCCCCGGTTGGGAAGTGGTTTGACGGGCACACGTACACCGCAGATTTAATGTTAGTCGGCAATTTTTTGATGTCGATGCCGTTTTTTCCGACAGCGACGGAAGTCAGAGCGAACCCCCTGTCGCGAAAAATGTTTTTTACAGGCAGGTAGCAGGGGTCTTCTACAGTCACGTGGTGGATGGACATTTTGCTCAGGAACAACGAAAGCTGCCCTGTTATTTGTTGGGTTCCTGCGCCGACAACTATCTGCGAAGGGCTGCCAGCCACTCCTCTGGAACGGTAAAGGTATTTCGATATCTCGCTCCGCAGCATCCACTCCCCCTGAGGGTCGCCCTCTGAGAGCAGCAGGTGAGGGTAATCTGTCAGTACCTTGCTCAGGCATTTTTTCCATTTGTTGAAATCAAAACAAGACAGGTCGTATTGGTGCGCCGCCGCCTCAGAAAGCAACCCCTCCGCAAAATCAAGTTCTGCACGGTTCAGGTTCGGATATTCTGATTCGGCAGCAAAAGAGATGTCGCTGACAAAAAATCCTGACGAGGCTTTGCTGTATATATAACCTTCTACGGACAGTTGCTTGTAGGCAAGGTCAATGGTCGTGAGGCTGAGGTTCAGGTTTTTCGATAGCCGGCGCAGGGAAGGGAGCTTTTCATTGGCTGAGGTTTCTCCTGCGAGTATTGAATTTTTAATGCAATCGTACAATTGAAGATAGTATGGCCTCTTGGAATTTTCATTGAAAGAGGGAATGATCGCTTTCATGGCTGCCTCCTGACTGTATATAGAAAAATAATTTAAAATGCATATTTTCTTATGTACACTTTTATTGTATTATATTATGCGTAGAACAAAAAATCAATTGCTTTGGGCAGGAATTTACGGGGGCAGAAAATGGCCATAGGCGAAAAGACAAGCAAGCTCGTGATGACAGCGATGATGATGTGTTTGATAATTGTTGCCACAATGTTCTTCAAAATCCCGATACCTTTTGCGAACGGGTACGTGCATCTGGGCGACGCTATGGTATTCCTGTCGGTGCTGGTGCTCGGCATCAAGCACGGGGTCTTTGCCTCGGCAGCAGGCTCCGCATTGGGGGACGTCCTTGGGGGATTTGCTATTTGGGCGCCTTGGACGCTTGTGATCAAAGGCGTTATGGCGCTGATAATGGGTTTGCTTGTGAAAGCCGCAACGAAAGAGCCTACAAATGGGACAATCCCAAGGGTTACAGCAGCTCAGGCTGTAGGGATGTGCATTGCAGGCCTCTGGATGACGGCAGGGTACTACGCTGCAGAAGGCGTCATCTACGGGAACTGGGCTGTCGCTCTTCTTGGAATCCCGTGGAACGTGGGGCAATTCGCCACAGGGGCAGCTCTGGCTGTCGGCCTTTCCGCTTCGCTTTGCAAAACTCCTGCAAGGAGGTACTTCGTGCGTCGTTGGTAGCTGCTAGTAGCCCCAGTCTTCCTCTTCCGCTATCATCTCTTGCATCTCTTGATGCTTTTCCATCAGAATTTCAAGCCAGCCTTCAGGCGAATCTACGTCTGCGTCAAAGACCACTTCGCCTCCGATTACAGTCATCCAAGCATCGAGGTTAAGCAATTCCTCCAAGCTGCAGTTAAACGGGTCTTCCCGGAATATCACAAAATCCGCAAATCTGCCTCCCTCAATCATTCCCCAATCGCCGATTATGCCCAGAAGCTCCGCTGCATCGATAGTCAGAGCGTCTATTGCGCCCACCGCGTCTTTTGCATTTTCCAATGCCCGCTGTTTTTTATTGAAGTCCCCAAGAGTTGCAAAGGATTCGCACAAATCCACGCCGAAGAGCAGGTCGCCCCTCTCCTCTTGTGAGAGTTCGCATGAATGGGCGACGATAAAGTGGGATTTCCTGTTTCCGGAGGCACCTGCGCGGGACAAGATGTCGCAAGCCTCGAATACCGCGTCTTTGGACGTAACATCGACATGCATGTCGAAACCGTTGTCCACGGCTAACGCGGAAAAAGCCTTCAGCAATTCAGGTGCAACGCGGACATTGCTTTCGGAGCCGTCTTCCTCGCCAACAACCAGCTTAAAGGCCCTGCAGCTGACAAAATCCTCAACAATGGTGCAAGACGTATGCTTTTGAGAAAGCTTTCGGGCAGCGTATTCAGGCGTTATGTTTTTTGTGACCAGATATGATCCAATGAGCCTCTGCTTTAGCAGGCCCGCTTGATGCATTTCGATGATGACGTCCTGGTAAATTGAATGGAGGTAATCCGGTGCGCCGCAGTCAAAAACCGTCGTGTACCCTCTTTTGCAGTATTCAGCGGCAAGGCTGGCGATCTCCTCTTGAAGCAGGTCGAAATCAATGAGGGAAAGCACTTGCAACACATATTGGAGCGTAATGAACTTCGGGGGCTCTATCTCGTCTTTTATCGCGGCTTTCACCTGATCCATCGAGCAAGTGTTGAACCACCCCTTGAGGCCGCTGGCGTCCAGCAGCGCGATGGGTTTGTCTGGGCAGACCTCGTCCAGCATGCGTTGCGCGTCTTCGTTCGACTTGCCTGCAATGATTCCGGGGCTATAGCCGTATCCGAGGTAACCTGCCTTGTCGGGGTTTTCCTCAATGTGCTTTGAAAGAGCGCTGAGTACTTGGCTTTGCGTCATGCCGTCTTCAAAAAGCAAGCATACGTTTTGAAACGATTGCAGGACTGGGTGCCCGCATATGTCGATGAACCCGGGCAAGAGGAAACCCCCTTCGAGGTCTATTGTTTCCGTGTTTTTGCCGATGAGCCCTTCTATCTCTTCGTCGTCGCCCAAGGCCATAATGCGGCCAGCCTTGCAGGCGACCGACCCTGCCCAAGGTTCGCTGGAGTCCGGGGTGTATATTTTGCCGCCCCGGAACACCACGTCTGCGGTTTCAGTTTTTTTAAACAAGCCGAATATCATATTAACCCTCCATAACAATAAAAAAATAATACTTTAAGTTAATTTATTTTAGCATACTTTTCCACAAAATCAACTGGTTCGCCGCCAAATTTTCGGTACCATTTTTTCGGGTAAAGGGGTTCTTGGTTAATGCTGGCTTTTTCTGTGTCAACAACGATCGATTCGCCCGGCCGTATTTTGCGCCCAGCGACCACAAGCCGCAGATTGTCGGTTTCATAGGTACACACCGTCATCAGCACAAGCTGGTCACCAGCTGCCACATCTATGCCTGTGACGAAAATCGAACGGGTGAGGAGCTGGTTCACATGTTCCATGAAAGCATCGTCGCTTGTAAAATGCGCAGTTGGGTAATAATAGAAGTATTCGTCAGTATGGTTTCCTGCCATGTAGAACACGGAAAAAATTTTATAAAGGCTCTCCTCATACAAACTGTCAAATTCAAACAGCGGATAAGCCTTGTAGTACTCGAAGTCCTTGTAATTGTGCAGTGCCGTAAACATCGACCCGTTTTTCATGTAATGGGCGTAGAGGGAGAGGTTTTGGTTTTTTTCAAGCATGTCCGCGCTGCTGTCGAGGAAAGGCGCACCGCCGGCAGACTGTTTTTTTGAAAAGTTGTGTTTCAGGTAATACGCGTTGTCGCTGCAATATACAATAGGGTAGTCAATAACCGTGTTCGGGACGCGAATCCAGCCGACGAGGTCCTCGTTCTGCTCATAGAGCTCCGAAAAGCGCTCAAGCATGACGGGAACAGCATCAGAATCCTGGCTTGTTTCCTCTGTTTCTGCGTCGGGAATCATGTCAGCTGCGGGAGGCTCGATGACAGGCGGCTGGGGCTGCGGGTGAGGCTCGCCAATCTGGGCGTAGTGCAAGAAAACCGCCAAAGAGGTTATTGCGCACGCCAATGCTATGATTAATATTATTCGCGGATAATTCTTTTTCATCAGATATAGACCTTTGGCAGTCTCTGCCCGAAAGCGCACAGGATTTCGTAATTGATAGTGCCGGTCATGCGAGCGAGGTCGTCTGCCGAGATGGTGTTTTTTCCGTCGCTCCCCATGACGATGGCTTCGTCGCCGGTTTTTACGCCCGGCACGTCAGTGACGTCTATCATGCAGTAGTCCATGCAAATAGTCCCGGCAACCGGAGCGAAAGCCCCGTTTACGACAACTTTTGCCTGCCCGGAGCCGGGCCTGGGGTAACCGTCGGCGTAACCGAGCGTCAACGTGGCGATAAGGCTCTCCCTGCTTGTTATAAATTTCCTGCCGTAGCTTATGGAAGTGCCGGGAGGCACTTTTTTCAGCTGCACGATGCTTGCCTTGACGGACATGACTGGCTTTATTGAAATCTGGCTTTTGTCGACTTCGTCGGACGGGTAGCAGCCATACAGGATGATGCCCGGCCTCACGGCGTCGTAGTGCGAGGAAGGGATTTCCATAATGGCGGCGCTGTTGGCAAAAGTGCGGATGCCAGTGTCGATGCCATCGGCAGAAAGTGCTTCATCGAACGCTTTGAACCTTGCATTCTGCGCCGTAGCGTACGACTTATCCTTTGCATCAGATGTTGCGAAGTGTGAAAACAACCCTTTGATCTTAAAATTAGGCAGGTTTGATATTTTTTTGACTTCTGAAGCAGAAGCAGGATCGTCAGTTGGCAAGCCAATGCGCCCCATCCCCGTGTCGGCTGCGACAAATCCATAAACGGTTTTCCCGGCTTTTTTCGCTTCATTCGATATGGAAAGTGCGTTTTGGTATGAGCACACGACCGGCAACGCGTCGTATTCCACTATGGCGTCCGCGTACATGTCCGGCGTCAGGCCAAGCAGGATGATGTCTTCCCGTATGCCCTTGCCTCTTAAGGCGGCCACCTCGTGAACCGTAGCTACTCCGAAAGTCTTCACACCGTTCGCCCGGAGGACGGAAGCGGCTTCGCAGGCGCCGTGCCCGTAGCCGTCCGCTTTTATTATCCCTATGATTTCTTTGCCCGGGCCAATTTTGGCGCGGATGCTCTTTATGTTGTAGTCGAGGTTGGGCAAGCTTATTTCTGCCCATGCAGGCCGCATTGCTTCTCTATGCATATTTCAAATCCTTTCTGCTTGTGTTGAATAGTGCCAATTTGAAATCATATATACAGAATAGCATAAAACAGGCGGTTTTTCAACCATGCCACGACGACGGGGCAGAGAAAAAATGCAGGAAAAAAATAAAAAATTAATGAACCTACTTGAAATGCATTGGTGGTTTGTGGTATTATTTATGAGTTGCTACATTATGCCTCCGTAGCTCAGGGGATAGAGCGTCGGTTTCCTAAACCGTGCGTCGGA
>WRJK01000093.1 GCA_009782285.1 Clostridiales bacterium | reverse complement strand
TTGGCCCCATGCGTTTTACCTGGGGGTTTCCTTTTCGAAATCGCGCCTTTCCAAGATGCCAGACATGCTCACAGTATTGAGCAGCTGGCCTTCCGTCCTAATCTGGACAGTTTTGCCGCATTCCCTTTCAGCATCTGCGGCTGCTCCGGCGGACAAACCCCAAAAAACGGCAGACACCATCAGGAGCGCACAAAATACCGCCGGCTTGACTATGCTCTTACGTCCCAATATCGGCTGATTGAACACGTACGCGGTCTCCTTCCGTTATAGCTTTGTTGCTTCTGGTTATTATAAGGTCGTCTTGGGTGAACCCCCCCTCAATGGCGGCGTTTTTATTGTCTTTTTCGGTTACTGTAACTTCCATCTTCGACGCAGTCTTCTGTACGCCCAGTACGCCGCTGGTTTCGCTGACAATGTAAACATAGTAGTCGTCCTCGCTGCCCCTGACCGCGCCGAGTGGGACAGTGCTCCTGTACTCTTCCGATTTCTGCTCGTGGGTGAGCGTCGCTTTTTGGGCGATGTACGCATCCGTTCCAGCAGGAATGTCGCAGATGACTCTGGCTACGCCTTCCTCCCTGGCGATAGACTTGACGGTCAGGTTCGAAAGCGGCCTGCTGACCCCGGCAAGGGTGATGGTCGCCGGATCCCCAGTTTTCATGTACTGGGCGTCGTCGGTTTTAATCTCTCCGGAAAAAATGAAGTTCGCCCCTTCCGGAATAATCGTACAGTAGTTCTCGCCCTTGAGGGTTTCACCCTGCACTGCAAAAATCTCGCCGATGGTCCCGTCGATGTCCGCAGCGACTTTGCCTTCGTCTATTAAAACTTTCCGGATGTCGTCGTACTCCTTTTGCTTAAGCTTGAGGTTGTTTTCCCTGATTTCAATATCAATGTTGTTTTTCGTTGAATTTTTCCTTGCGTCCTCCAGTTTGCTTGTAGCGTCTTCTATCTTCCTCCTGTCTGCCTGCATCTGCATACCGTCATTGATGCCCCTGTTGAACTCGTCATCCGCAAGCGCCCTGTCAAGCTCTGCCTGGGCGGAGCTAATTGCTGAACTGCTGCCGCTTTCCATTCTCATCTTCTGAATTTCAAGCCTCGTATTTGATAGTTCCACCCTCATCTTCTCGGCTTCGTCGGCTAAATTTCCGCAATCCAAGGACAAGAGAATGTCCCCTGCTGCAACATAGCTGCCCTGCCCCACGAATATTTCTTCAACTCTGAGGGATGTGCTGCTGCGGACATAATGCTTCTTCGATGCGTCTATTTCCCCATTTACCATCGTTTTCTGCACAAGCGATCCCCTCTTTACGATTTCCGCGTTGACCTTTGCCACCGTCACTGAGTCAGTCGCCCTCGAAACCGCAGTCAGGCCAATCAGCACTGCTACGCATATTATCAATACTTTTACGTATTTGTTTTTCGACATAGTTTGTTTCCTTTCCAACCTAACTTACTCTTTTAACCCTACCGCTTGGATGCCTCGTTCAAGGTATTTCTGCCCCGCCAAGAACACCAGCAGCGGCGGCACCAGTATCATAATCGACGCTGCCAGCGCTACAGCCGCCTGGTTTCCAGACGACCCCGGCAAATAAAGCGAGAGGGGCCAGAGGGCCTTGTCTTTGATGAAAGTGAGGGGCTGCTCAATCATGCTCCAGTATTCGATGAAGCCCAGTATCATTGCGGCGGCTATACCCGGTGCCCCCATCGGTATGCCTATGTAAACAAAGGTGCCTAGCGGGCCTGCCCCGTCGATGGCAGCGGCTTCAAGAAGCGCGTCCGGTATCCCCTTGAAGAACCTGTATATTATGAACACGGGGAACGTAGAGAAAACTGCAGGCAATATGACGGCAAGCCTCGTGTTCATCAGGTGCAGCGTGTCCAGCACGATGTAGTTCGACACCATGGTGACTTGGAAAGGCATGAGCATCAGTACGATGTAGACCATGAACAGCGCTTTCCTGCCTTTGAACTTGTATTTGGCAAAACCCCACGCAGCCGGCACCGCCACCAGCATCTGCCCAATGAGGATAGGGAGCACCAGCTTGATGGAATTCCAGAACATCACGAAGAAATCCGGGGAATCAAGGAGCAGTTCAACGTATGCCCGCAGCGTAAGGTACTCGGGCAGGAAGAACCACGCAGCTGACCTCCCGCTGTTGTCAGTAAGGACCGGCCCTATTTTTTCGTAGACCTCGTCGGCACCCATGAACGATCCGGCAAACAGTATGCATACCGGCACCAGCACAAACAGGGCGAGGATAATAATTACAACTGACTTTAAAACTGAGGTTTTCCTTGTTTCGAACATCAGTCGTCACCTTCCCCTATTAGCCTCATCCATAGGGATATGAGGATGAAAATCACGATAGCCATCACAACTGCACCCGCACACAGCTTCTCGATGTCAAGGGCAGTGAACCAGTTGTTGAAAAGGTGCTGAAGCATGTACATGCTCGTATGCGGGTATTCGCCTGCCACCAAATAGGCCTCACGGAACACCTTGAACGAATTGAGCAGCGAAAGCACTACCACCATGAAGAGCACCCCTACAAGGTTCGGCAGGGTGATTGAAAAAAACCTTCTGAAGTTTCCTGCCCCGTCCACTGCAGCGGCTTCGTAAATTTCGAGCGGGATCTTGGAAAGCCCCCCCATCCAGAGCACCATGTCATAGCCCATGTTTTTCCATAAGTAGCTGACTGTAAGCACCCAAAACGCCGCCGCGCTCGCCATGAAGGGCACGGTCGTCCCGAAAGTGCTACCCGTCAAGCTGTTCAGCAGCCCGTCGTTGTGAAAGAAAAGCTTCCATATGAGCACCATCGAAGCCGCCGGAATCACGAGGGGGAGCAGGAACACCGATTTGGCAGTGTCCCCCCCGCTCTTCGCCCCGGAGACAAGCAGCGCAAGCACCAACGACATGGCCACCAGCGCCGGTATGCAGACCGCCACGAACTTCAGCGTGTTGCCGGCAGCCAGCTTAAATGCGTCGTTTGAAAATACGTTAAGGTAGTTGCTCATGCCTACGAATCTCGAGCCTGTCGCCGTGAAGAATGACCTTTTAAGCACGTCTGCGAACGGAATCAAAACAAACACCAAAACGCCTAGGAAGCTTGGCGCAATGAACGCCAGCGGCACCTTATTCTGCGAGATATATCTTAGTCCTCTCCCGGATGTCGGCAATAGCCCTTTCCAAATCTTTATCCCCATCGAAATACCCTCTCGCCTCGTCCAAAATCATTTCCGCAAGGGTGTTGTTCACCAAGTACGGAGTTTTCACGGCCAAGCACAGGTCAATGACCTTTTCCTGAGTTTCGATGCTCGGCGCACCTCCCGAAAGCGCCTCCCCTGCAACAGTGGCGTTTGCCATCGTCATATAGAAGTTGTTTTCGGTTTCCATCGTGTCCCTGATGGAGTTTACGTTTACCGCAAACCCGTCTTCCAGCTTAACGCTCTGAACGTCTTTTGAAAGCATCGTCCTCAGAAAATCCTTTGCGATGTCGATGTGCTTCCCCTTCGCGTTTATGCCTGTAATGGCAGAAGGTATGTAGACGTTTTCTGAAAGCCCCGGAAGCGGGAGGACCACACAGTCGCCTCTGCGTTCGCAAGCCATGTTTGCGCCCATGAGGGACCTCATGCTTGCGATTTTCCCCACATAAGCGTGGATATTTCCAAATGCGAAATTGAATATTTCATTTGGGTTGCTTTCCCCTACCTCAAATGCAGGACCCATTCTGATCATCACGTTGCCGCCGCCCATCGCGGCGCCCCTGTTCATCCTTTCAGGCGGCTCTATGACTGAAGCAGGTGTGTCAGCCATTGTCTTTATCGCGCCAAAGTATTCCGCAAGTTTTTCTTCATTTATCTCTTTTCCAGAAAGCCAGCCCGGCATGCTCCCTGGCAGGAACACTTTCAGCAGGTTGTCAGCGGTTTTGTCGCCGATGATGCCGATGTCAGGGTTCGCGGCAGCGAAATCTGCGAGGCTGCCGATGTCCTTCATCGCATCTGCGTTTTTCGCGTCGGCAAATATCAGCGGTACTGTGAATTTTGCCGGAACTGCATATATTTTACCGTCCTTATCAAATGCCTTGAGTACGCTTTCGACCATCTGCTCTTTGCTTGATTCTTCATCGACCAAATCCGTCACGTCGAGGAAGACCCCCTTGTCGATGTAGTTTCCGGCGTTGAGCCCGTCAAGCATTATGATGTCTGGGCCGTTGCCCGCCATTATCTCAGTGTTCAAAACTCTTGTTATGTCTGCCACTGTTGCACCGTCATCGCCCATCCCTACCTGTATGTTGACCTTTGTGTCCGGGTGCATTTTTTGGAATATGCCGGCAGCCTGCCGCAGGGTCCTGTTCTCGTTCAGCGTGAATACCACGAGCTCGTTCTCGGGCCTGGCTGCAATATTTGGGTCGTATGTGAAGTGGTGGAGCTTTGACTTGCCATCACCTGATGAGGCGATGAAGAATTCCCCTTCCGTCACCTCTGTAAACCCTTGGAAGAAATTGTTGGGCATCGAGAGGGAAGTCAAGTCACCGTCGATTATCTTTTCAAATAAGGATCCACCGGGCAGCAGGCGGAAAACTCCGTTCGAATTGTACAGGTAAACCGCACCCGATAGGCCCGCTGCTATGCTGGTCTGCAAAGTGAAGCTGTCAAAGCTCAGCTTTGCCTCTTGATCAAAGGTCTCCCCGTCGTACACGAGTATGGAATTGCTGCTTGTCTCGCAAATGTATATCTTATTCCCGGAAACCGTGAACGCTTCCGGCTGTATTTCGCCATACGTCCTCTTGCACGTACCGTCAGGCCCGTACTGGGCAATGCCAACGCCGTACTGTCCAGCCACCATGTCACCGTTTTCAAGGAACATCATGGCAGACATCATCGAGATGCCCATTTCTCCCGTGGCCCAGTTCACGTCCACCTCCTCAAGGGAATTGCCGGAAACTTTGTAAACGCGCATAGTGGTGCTCCCCGGGCCGCCTCTGAAAGCACCGCCTTGGGGTGGTGCCTCGCCTTGGTCTTGAGACTGTCCTTGGATTCTCTGGGGTTCGCCTTGGGTCTGCCCTTGGATTCTCTGGGGCTGGCCTTGGCTTTGCGGCGGATCCTGGCCCTCCTGCTGATCTTGGCTTTGCGGCGGGCCCTGGCTGCTCATCATCCTGATAGGTCCATCGCCGACTTCAATCGCCGCGATATAGATTTCACCGTTGCTGCCCACTGCCATGCTCGTATTAACCAAATTGTCCGCCAGCTGCCACCCGGTTTCTTTCTTTTCCCATGATTCGCCGTTTTTCGTCACATAGAGAGACACTTTGCCCTGATCCATCGCATATACGTTCAGGCTGCCGTCGTCGCCGGCGAACTGCGCCAAAACCCCGCCTGCGTCGTCTGGGAGGTCAAGAATGTCTTCAACGTACCTGCCCATCGGCATGTTGCCTGCGTTGTCCGGCCCTCCGCACCCGGCAAGGGGCACTAGGCAAACTACAAGCACCAGTATGATCAATCTTTCTAACCCTCGTTTCATTTTCCAACACTCCTTTGTTTTAATTGATTTGTCTATAAAGAAATATGAATTGCATCTACATTATATCTCTATTATCTCTAAAAATCCTCTAAGCCTTGTGGAGATTGTGTGTGGTTTTTTCCTTATTCCGCTTCCCTGCGCCTGACTCTCATCAGTATTACGAAACCTAGCAAGATGGAAACGGCAATAACGACGGCATTGAACGCAGCTGAGTAGTCCGGCTTGACTACCTCATTCATTTCCTCCTGCTTTATGCCTAGGATCGCCAATGTATCGTATCCTTCCTCCAGCACCAAATCCTTGTACCCGGCAATGTCGTAGACGGGCGCACGCGACACGTCTGCATCGCCAAAGGACAAAGAATACGCCTTGCCGTTTTCACCTTTGAAAACAACATCGTCGGCAAAATACGTGAGCGTTGCCCCGCTAACTGCAATGGGAGCGTCGTCTCCGTTCGAGATTTCAATCTCAAGGGCGGCTGCGCTTTCGCTGAAACCGTTGAAGCCCAAAGTCAAGTCTTGGTAATCGTTGCCGCTGAAAGAAAGGTTGTACAGCACCTTCGCATTGCCCTGCGCAAAATATGCCATGCGTTTGAACTGATCACCTGTGTGAATCGTCACCTCGTTAATCCTAACGTTATTAAGCCCTTGAAGCTTGATGACCGTGCTGCCGCCACGCTGTTCGATTTTAAACGCAGGTTCCATCGTTTCTGTAAAATACACCTTGTCCATCGTATCCTGACTGTATTCCAAGAAAACGCCACTAATTGAAAGCGCGTCTCTCGCAGCTCCTTTTTCGGCATTGCTATGCACCCTGAACCTGTAATGCGTGTATTTCAGAGGCTTTTCAAAAGCTATGGAAAGCTTCTCGCTTTCGTCCACCCTGTACAACTTGTCGTTTTTAACAAAATCCCAAACCACTCCGTCGTAGCTTCCCCTAAGCTCCACGCTTTTTGCAAACATGCCAGAATTTGTCTCGATAGAAACAGAAGTTGCAAGCATGTCCCTGTTCTCGCTGGTTTCAATATAGTAGTCGTCGTAAGTGTCGCCGCTTTTGACAAACGTATCCGCATGCATTAGCGGGTATTGAAAATACTGGCTTTTGGATTGCGATATCTCGTAACTGTTGATAAAGTAAGGCACTGGTTTGCCTTCTTCATCAAGTACCAGCAAATCTGACAAATCCCTGTTCGCCCCACCGTAAATCGGCGGGGTCAAGCGGACTGCTTTGTATTCATGCTCCCCTGATATCAAGAAGCTCGCCGTCTCCGCTACGGCATGCGAAGTGCCCGCAGCAAATAAAATTGCCGAAACGCAAAGCACCCTAGCTGCTGCCATTCTCCACATCTGCTGTACCTCCTCCCCCCCTCGGCGCAAGCCGCTTGCTAAAATATTGATATACGAACGAAATGCCTAGAAGCGTTATGCCAAAAGCAAAATACGAAACAATCTTAGACCCCTGCGTAAAAGCAGCCAAGTCGATGATGAACAGCTTGGCGACAGCCAAGAACGAAAGCACCAGCCCAAACCGCCGCATGAAAGCGAACCTTTTCACAAACCCGTATATGATCCAAGCCAGCGCGAGGGCGACAAACACTATGCTTATCGCAATGCTAGTCGCCGGCAACCTGAACTGGAAGACGAGGGCTTCTGTAAGCAATGCAAGAAAATATGCAGATACCGAAAAAGGCATCCATTCCACTGAAATGCCATATTCGAGAGTGAAATGCATCATGGCGCCACGCACAGCAAAAAGCGACATGCCGCAGAGCGCTGCCAGCACCAATGAAGCTGTTGCGACAATCGGAGCAGGTGGGAAGCCTGAATAACCGACGTAAAACACTTCAAACGCCTGGGCACCAACAAGCAGCGCAGCCGCCCCCAATAAAGACAAGCCCACGGAAATAGTTTTGACCACCTTGTCTGCAATCACTGGTATGCGGGGTAAGGTGGCCGATATGGCGAAAGTGCCGGCAATCGCCATGGCAAGCAGCATGAAACGCGGGCTGTAGGCAGTGCTCTCGAGCTGTACCCGTATGAAATCCTCGCAAAGGCTGACGAGGTACATGCAATAAAGCCACGCGTTGACCAAAACCGCGTATTTGAAAGCGTTCTCAAAAACATTCGCCAAGCTTTTTCTATATGCAAGGGCGAGCAGCACGATCGCGCTGCCGATAGTAATTGCCAGATATTTATAAGAAAAGAGGTCGTCCACCCTGAGAAGCACATCTAAGTAAACAAACGATGCAAAGCAAAGCCCGCCTATGACCGAGCCGGCTTTGATAAAGTTTTTCTCCCCCCTCAATATGCCATACGCGGCAAGCGACACTGCTTGCGCCAGCCAGCCCAGTGAGAGCCATTCCTTGCCAAACTGCAAAGGCACGACTAGGACGACGAAGGTCAGCCCTGTCAAATAAAACAGTGCTGCGGTATGCTTTTCGCCTAAAAAGAAGCCCTCCACATGCCTTCCAAGCGCAAGATAGGCCACCGCAAACACAATTGCCATTATGCCTGTAAAATCGTCAAGGCCGAATAGCTTAAGCACCCCGTACATTATTGCTGCCGAAAATACAGTATTCAGCCCGAGGATGACGGTGTCTGGCTTTGCAAACGGCTGTTTGGTGCGCAAGTTGCCTGTGATAGGGATGAAAGTGTAGACCGCGAATGCAAAAACCACGTACAGCACGGTTGACAGCTGCGTCATGTCAAGGAGCCTGCCCGGGCTATGCCTCATCCAATACATTGTGTACATGTTGAAGATAATGTACATTGTTCCTGCCAAGTTCAGGGCAAAGCCGATGAACATGGTAATTCTCCATTTTTTATAAAACGAAATGATAAGCGCAAGCAAATTCAAGAAGACAAAATACACCATCATCCCGTAAGCCAAGGCTACTCCATCAGAAACCGATATGATGGGTATGTAACCTCCGACGAGCGCGAAGGCAGCAACCGTCTGTGAATCGTACCTTAGAGAGAGCACGAGAGCTCCTGCGGTTATCAGTACGCACAGGAGGATTGCGGGATACATCGAGATGATGTTCAGCAAGAAATAACTGATAGACAGCGAAGCGTAGAGCCCGGCAACGCCGCCGCTTGTAACCCCGAGCGAGAAAATGTTTGCTTTCCTGCGGTTGAACAGCTCCCCTGCAAGGAGCAGCAGCCCACTGACTGCAAACATGATCACCCCTTTAAAGGTGTCCGGCAGGCGCAGGAACGTAAACTGCGCAACCGCAACAATTCCAAGTATGACAAATACTATGCCCAGCTTATTGATCAAGTTGCCTCCCAAAAATGCCTCAATGTTGTTTTTCTCGCCGATGGCTGCCACCATCTCATCGGTCGCCTGCTCGGCTTTCAGCTTTTCAAACTGCCCGGAGCTGTATTCAGTGAAAGCTCCTGACTCCCTTGCCAAAGCGGCTCTAGCCTCTGTGACGGCTTTCGTAGCGCGCATGGACAAAATATCAAGTTCTGCATAAAGCTCGTTTGCGGCATCTGTGCGGTGCTTCTCGAGTCGGTTCTGCAATTCTTTTGTCTTGATCCTTAAATTGTCTTCCAGTTGCACAAGCCTGTTGAATTCGCCGCCTGCCTCTGCCTTGAAATAAACGTCGTTCTTTTTCTGTGCCTTCTGCAAAATCCGAATCTTTTCGCTGTAAACCTGCTCATACAGGGCGTTGCTTAGCTCAGCGTTCTTCGCACTGGCTAGTTTCAGGTTTTCCCTGCTTTCTGCCAGCAAATCCGAAAGCTTCCGCACTTCTTTCTTCAGCGACTCGTTTTCCTTTGACAAATCCGAATGCAGAATAGTGTCGGCTTCTTGCTCCAGTTCTGCCAGCAGATTCTTCTGCTTTTTTACGATGTCCCTTAAATTGCGGGAATCAGGCATTTTTTCCCTCCCTTGTTCATAAGCACTTCTTTAAATAAAAGATACTATAACTTGATACTGATGTCAAATATTCTATACAAAATATTATTTTTGTGATTTAATATTACTGATATACTATAACAAAAAGGGGGGAATCTGGCAGCATGAGAATTCTGATCGTTGAGGACGACGCCGACCTTTGCGGCATCATTCATGACAGGCTCAAACGGGAAGGCTATGAGTCGGACATTTGCCGAAACGGCGGCGACGCAGTTTATTATATTGACCAAAACGCCTACGACCTCGTGCTCCTTGACAGGATGCTTCCAGGGCTTGACGGAACGGAAATCCTGAAATACATGAGGAAGCAGGGCATTCAGGCTCATGTAATCATTACAACGGCACTGAACGGGGTTGGAGACAGGATCGAAGGCTTGGACGCCGGGGCAGACGACTACCTCGTCAAACCCTATGACATGGACGAGCTCCTTGCGCGCATCCGTGCCGTGAGCCGACGCCCTGCAAGAATTGAGGCTGAAAACCTAGTATTTGAGGACATCTCTCTCAACCTTGGAAATTCAACGCTGATTGGGCCTCTGGGGGCTCGCGAGCTGTCAAGCCGCGAAGCTGCCCTCATGGAAATCCTTGTAAAGAACCCAAACCTCCTTCACAAGAGGGCAAACCTGATAGCGAAAGTTTGGGGGCCTGATGCAAGCGTCGAAGACGGCAACCTCGACAATTACATACATTTCCTGCGCAGAAGGCTAAAGGCTGTGAACAGCTCCGTCATAATAAAAACTGCAAGAGGACAGGGCTACACCCTTGAAATGGAGCGCGACTGTCTGGAACGAGGGCAGCATGAGTAATTCTATGGGAAAAGCCTTGTACAGCATGAGGGTTCGCCTGGCGTTGGTTTGCGTCATCACAACAGGCGTCCTGCTGTGCGCCATGGCAACCGTGCTCCTTCGGATATCTGAGAACCAGATGGAGCTTCAGAGCGACGCTGCATTTCGGAACAGTGCCAATTCCATAGTCTACCGCCTCCAGAATAGCAGGATAATCGACGACGCTTGGCTGTCTCAAATTGAAGCCGGAAGCAACTTGATAGTGCACATTGAGGACAACACCTACCCGATATTGTTCCGTGGCTCATGGAGTCCGGAAACAAGCAGGGGCAGGCTTGTCAGCCTCGCTCACGAAAAGGCTATGTCGGAGTATTTGTTTGACGTGAAAACCAAGCCGTATTCGGCGCTTGCTACCGAGGAAATCACATTTGACGTCAGGGGCAACCATGACGAGCTGTACAAAGTCTTCATTTCCCTAATACCGAAAGACGCAGGCTGGCAGAGCCTAACTTTGCTGAAAGACCTTGAAAAGGAAAACCGCACGAGGTTTCTGCTGCGGGTTTCGTTTTTTGCGGTTATTTTCGCGTCCCTTGTGCTGCTTTTGTTATTCAGCCTCCTGTTTTCCAAACGTGCAACCGTGCAAGTTGAAGACGCAAACAAAAAACACGTGGAATTCATCGCTGCCGCTTCCCATGAGCTCCGTGCACCGCTCACTGTCGTTAAGGCAAGCGTCGCAGAATCAGCAAAGGAGCAAGTGTCCAGTCATGCAGAAAAATACCATACCATAGCCGAACGTGAAATACGCAGGATGGCAAGGCTCATCGACGAACTGCTGCTCCTCGCCAACGCAGATGCCGAAAAACTTACCTTGAAATCCGGAACTGTCGATTTTGACACTATCCTAACTGAACTGTACGAGAATTACGAAGTAATTGCCAGAAGCAAAAAGCAGCATTTAACGCTGTCTCTTCCGGACAATGCGCTTCCGATAATTTCCGGGGACAAGCAGCGGCTGGCGCAGGCGTTTACGGCAATACTGGACAACGCCGTGTCTTACACCCCGGAAAACGGCCACATATCAGTGGAAGCGATAAAGAGCAAACGGACTCTGTCAATTGTCGTATCCGACGACGGTCCAGGCATCCCGGACTGTGAGAAGGCAAGGGTTTTTGAAAGGTTTAAAAGGTCCGACTCTGCCCATGCGGACAAGGATCATTATGGGCTGGGGCTTTCTGTAGCGAAGGAAATAATCGAAATGCACAACGGGAAAATCACTGTCTCTGACTCGTCTGCCGGCGGGGCTCTGTTTACAATCAGATTTTTGCTGCACTAAAGGCATTGCATCCATACAACGCAAAGCTGCGCCCAAATATAATCCAGGCGCAGCTTCGCTTTTATTGTTAATGCATCTCAGTAAGTCTATTTTGTATAGTGGATGAACAGGTCAAGGAGGTCGAGCATGTCGATCACGCCGTCCAAGTTGACGTCGCACATCTTGGCCGTCACGCCCTTGCCGTGGGAGTCGTACACCTTGATTTCGGTGTCCCAATCAGGCGAGTCGCTGTCCCATCCGCAGTACAGCAGCACCATGCCGAGGTCGAGGGCGTCAACCACGCCGTCCCTGTTCAGGTCGTACTTCGAGTAGACCAGCTCGATGTTCGTCGTCGCCACGCCGTTTTCGATGATGGCATCCACGTCGACCACGTCAAGGCCCGCTTTTCCTGTGACCCTGTCGATCTTGACAAGCGTCACGGACACGTCGCCTGCCGCCCTCGGGGTGAAGGTGAGCTTGCCTATGTCGGTGTAGGACGCGTTGGTGAAGCCGGCGCCGGTTTCAGTGCCGGTGTCCGGGTAGCCCAGTGTGATGGTGCCCCTCCAGACGTCGCCGCCCATGCTCCTCCAGCTGACGCCGTTGATCATGTCAAACCCGTTAAGGCCCTCAATGCTCTTGAACGCAAGCAGGCCGCCGTCGATCTCGAATGTTACGTTGACTGTCAGCACGTCGTTCGCGTTGCGGGCCGCAATGGTGAACTCAACGTCCTGGTTGATGTAGCCGGTTTCCTCGCCGAACACGCTGAGCCTGAGTATGCCGCCCAGCGGGT
>WRJK01000092.1 GCA_009782285.1 Clostridiales bacterium | reverse complement strand
TCAATTATATTCAATCGAAGGAACGCATCAGCCAAATTGCGGTTTCGCAACTGTGAAATGCCGTTTAGGATGTCCTCAGGCAATAACCCTGCAAGCAGGCCGCCTACAGAGATGAACTCTATGCGTTTTTCATTCACATTGATGATAATGCTTCCGCTAAAGCTGTAGTCCCTGTGAATCAGCGCGTTGACAAGGGCTTCCCGCAAAGCTTCTTCTGGGTAGTCCCAGTAATCTGTACGAGCAAGCCCATTAATCACTGAACGATTTTGATTGCAAAGCTGAAGATACGCGAAAGTTTCTTCCAACTGCGCGAACACCGACCCGGTGAATTCTTTCCTATCGCGGAACACAGTGTTTCCTCCGTCGGAGAATACGGCGACTTTTACCGTATGTGCGCACTGGTCGGACAGGAGCAGCCCAAGATTTGTAAAAAGCCCCTGAAAATTGTTGCGGATGCCGAGAACAGCGAACTTCTCTTCCCCAAAAGCGGTTTTATAGTCAGAAAATGTCTTTGAGCAGGATTGAAAAGTAAGCACTTGTTTCATGGAACGCAGTTCTTCGAAAACGTCGCCGTCAGCGTTTTTTATCATCTGACGAATTTGTTCGGACGATACCGGCACCGAGGACGCGCCCTGGCGTACATAAACACCGGAAGGTTTTAGCCCCTTTGACTTGAGGTAATATGGTTTATAGGACCCTTCACCGATTTCAATGCGGATAACGTTGTCTTCTTCAAGCGTGTACTTGACAAAAACCGTCACGTCTGGTGCTATGGCGTCGCGCACACCATTCGTTACCCGGGTGTACACATCGTCAACATCGGCAAGCGGTGCTGTTTCACCGGCATTTGTAATGCCCACTATTATTGTTCCGCCATCGGTGTTGGCAAAGGCGACAACCCCTTTGTAAAGTTCGTCTTTTGCAATTTCTTTGAATTCTAATTTTTCCGTTTCACTGGCCATCTTTTTGCCCTCCTGATAATTCGCTTTGTTCACATTGTACACTGAACGTCCGCTTTTATCAAGTGGAAAAGTGGATTTTCACGGATTTTCCTATTGCGACATGTTTTCGCTTCTCTCCTTAAAAGCAAAACCCATGATTTGACTTATGGCAGATTCAATATACTCGCTATTTCCGCTATAAAAATAAGCGCAAAAAATCTCCCGAATGCGTAATATTTCCTTCAAGCCGCCGTAGGACAGCTTTTTTTCACTGATGAAATCGTCGATCAGGCATATTACCCTGTCTCCGTAATTTTTGTTGTTCAAACGCACTGCGCGCTGCGCTTCGACAGCTATATTCCCTAGAGAAAGCCTATTCATCTCTCACCCAAATACGGAAAACACGCTCAACTTGGGCGCAAATTTTCGAATCCAAAATATCGGTGGATTTGTTTTCCATCGGCCTTATGTTAATTAGCGAATTGTACTCCAATTTATCATCGTCTGGATAATAGTTGAATCCCCATAAGCTTTTTTGCTCGGAATTGTCTGCCAACAATTCTGCTTCTAAATCCGCGTGCCATTCGGCATCGTACGCCAAAACCTCACGCTGCAGATCCACAACCAGCTTCACCATAAACCCACCAAAATTTTTATGCGTACAATTTTGAAAATCCATTTTCCCTATTGGCTTGCTCAATATCATTTCGTGCACCCCTATATGTATTGTATTGCTTTCCCTAAGTGTAACAGATTTTTACTCAAAATCAACCATATTGCGAATAATCTTGGCAAGAATTTCCCGGCTGCCCTATTTCAGCAAACCATGGTCCTGCAAATACTTCCGGGCTACGGCTTCCGGGTTCATCTGCAGCTCGTCAACTTGGTAGTTCAGCTCGATCATGATGTCGTTGCTTAATGAATTCCCCAGTTTCTCAAGTACCGGCACGATTTCGGGGTACTTCTCCAAAGCATCTTGCCGGATCAAGGGCACTGCGTAGTAAGGTGGGAAGAAATCCTTGTCGTCTTTCAAAACCACAAGCTTGAATTTCTTGATCAGGCTGTCCGTGGAAAAAGCATCCACGACGTCAACGTCATTGTTCATCAGCGCAATATACCGCGCAGAGCCGTCTATGCCAACGATTTCTTTGAAATCCAGACGGTACATGCTCTGAAGCCCTGGGAACCCGTCGTCGCGGTTCAAAAACTCCAAGGTAGCACCCAGCCTCAATCTGCCGGGTATCTTGTTCAAATCGCTGATGGTTTTCAAATCGCCTGTTTGGGCTGTTTCCGGCTTTACCGTCAAGGTATATGTGTTGTTGAAGGACATGGGCGCCAGCACCTCGATATTGTACTGTCCTTTCAGTTCGCTTTTTATTGTGTCGTACACCAGTTCCGTATCGCTGCTGCCAGAAAGCTCCAATATGTCTCCATACGCCGTCCCTGTATATTCAATGTACAAATCGATGGAGCCGCCCCTCAAGGCGCTAAAGCACACTTGAGTGCCGCCCAGTTCAAGCTTTTTGCTCACTTTCACGTTCGTGTCATGCTCGATCAGGATCGCTGCCATGTTGGCGACAATGTCCTGTTCGCTGAAGTCTTTCCCTCCGATCACGAGCGCATTTTGGCTATTGCTTCGATTTTCAACTGCATTGTACAAAAACAGCGCTGCGATCAGCATCAAGCCGATGGCCAGAATAACTTTCTGATGCCTTCTGGTTTTCCTCGCCGCTTCCCCAGACTTGCTCTTAACGTGCTGCAAGCTGATCGGGGTGACCAGTTTTTCGACAAGCCCCGCAAGGTAGTCCACTGCCAAAGCAAGCATGCACGCAGGGATCGCGCCAGCCAGGATTTGAGCGTTGTTGACCGTCCGGATGCCTGAAAACACGAGGAAGCCAAGGCCTCCCGCTCCAATAAAAGCTGCAATTGTGACAAGGCCCACCGCAGTTACCGCAGAGATCCGAACGCCGCCCATGATGACCGGAAGCGCAAGGGGTATCTGTATCTTCCGCAATATCTGCAGCTTGGTCAGGCCGATGCCCCTGGCAGACTCGATGGTGCCCGGATTGATGTTGGTGATGCCTATGTAGGTATTTTTGATAATCGGCAGAAGCGAATAGAGCATCACTGCAACTACGGCAGGAACGATGCCGATGCCCAGGAAAGGAATTGCAAACCCCAGAAGCGCCATGCTTGGGATTGCCTGAAGGACGTTTGAAACCCCGATCACAGGCTTGCTCAGCTTGTCGACATAGCAGATAAGGATGCCCAAAGGGACCCCGATCAAGATGGCAAGGCCAACAGACAGGGCCGTAAGCTGAATGTGCTGCAGCGAATATTGGATGATCTGGCTTGCGTTTTGAGCAAAATAATGCATTATGTACATAGTTTCCCCTCGGAGCCGTCGCTGTCTGAGATATACTGACTGCTGAAGGCAGCCACTAGGCTGCTTTCAGTTACCATGCCTTCCAGCACCCCTTCTTGGCTCAATACAGGCACCATGGATTGGCGGTTCTTTTTGACGATTTCCAAGACGTCCAAGATCGACTGGTCCGGCAATACGGAAACAAAGCCGGCGGTGGAACAAGTAGCCGGCGCTGTCGACATGACGTCGCTGGCCTTGATGTATTCCGGAGAAGCCCAAATCCTCTTTTTGCCTACGAACTGCGAAACAAACTCGTTCGCGGGGTTTCTCAATATGGATTCCGGCGTATCGTACTGAACGATTAGCCCATGATCCATGATGCAAATGCGGTCAGAAATCCGGATTGCCTCGTCCATGTCGTGGGTGACAAACACGATGGTCTTTCTAAAAGTGGACTGCAGGTTGATCAGCTCGTCCTGCAGCCCGACCCTCGTTATCGGATCCAATGCAGAAAAAGGCTCGTCCATCAAGATAATCGCAGGGTCAGTCGCAAAGGCCCTGGCGACGCCTACCCTCTGCTGTTGGCCGCCGGAAAGCTCTGTAGGGTACCTGTCAAGGAACTCCGTCCCCGCAAGCCCGACCATGTCCATAAGCTCCAGCGTTTTTTTCCGCATCACCGCTGCATCGCGCTTTTCCAGCCTAGGTATGATCTCAATATTGTCGCGAATGGTCATGTGGGGGAACAAGCCGGTTTGCTGGATGACGTACCCCATGTTCCGGCGCAGCTTAATTACATCCATTTTGCCGATGTCTTCGCCATTGATATGGATTGCCCCTGAAGACGGGTCGATGAGGCGGTTGATCATCTTCAACGTGGTTGTTTTCCCTGACCCGCTGGCACCGATCAAAGAAACCAAGTCCCCTTCCCGTATCTCAAACGAAATGTCCTTCAAGACCTCAACGTCGTTAAAACGCTTGCTGACATGCTCAAATGCAATCAAGTATGGTTCCCCCTTCTTAATGGCCGGCGCAACTAATCAGGTCATCGACCAGCTTTGTATCCCGCCTGCCTGCCCTGCGTCGCCGTGGAATATCGAATACGATTTTTTTAGAACCTCGTCCGTGTACTGAGGGAGGACCAAGAACAAGTCCTTGTTGATTTTTTCATAAATCTCAACATTTTCCCCAACCGGAGTAAAAACGTCTTTTATTTTCACCATTTTTCCGACTGCCTCTTCATAAGACCCATAAAACCCCAGCCCCACTGCGGCGTTAATCGCAGACCCCAGGCTTGCGCTGCCGTTGATGGCGTTTCGCTTTGTAGGCATATTGAACACGTCGGCAAAAATCTGCATGAACAAGTCGCTGTTGGAGCCTCCTCCGGTAACGATGAGCTGCTTCGCCCAATGCCCCATTTCACTGCACATCCTGTCGTAGTTGTTCTTCATGGTCAGGGCTATGCTTTCCAGAATGGAGCGGTACATGAAGGCCGGGTAGTCCATCCCTGCATGAAAGCCGAGTATGATTCCCCTTTTGTAGGGTTCCCATGGGTTCTGCAACCAGTCAAGCAAGGTGACCAGTCCGTCGCAGCCCGCCGGGACAGCGGATGCAACCTTGTTCAGGTACTCTTCAGGGGAAAGCCCGCTGGCTTTTGCGTTTTGTATCAAGGATTCCCCAAGCAGGTCCCGCAGCCAGCTGACCGTCCACATGCCTCGGCGTATCCCGTAGCCCTCGTAGAGCAAAACCTTTGGAATGGATGACATGACGGCCCAATAGTGCTGCGTGTTCCTGGGAATCTCCTTTCCGTTCATCATCAATGCGATGTACGTCCCCAAAGAAATGAACGCTGTCTCATCGTCGATCAAGCCCGCCCCAAGCGCTTCCACAGGCTTGTCGCTGGTTGTAGCGATCACAGGCAGCCCTTCCGCAAAGCCGGTTGCGGCTGCGGCTTCCTTGGTTATGCAGCCCAGCGTGGTCCCAGGCATTTGGGTATTGAACAGCTTGCTTCTTGGGATATTGAATTTTTTTATGACATCATCGTCTTCCGACCATTGCCAAGTCTCAAAGTCCACCGGCCACTGGCCCATGTAATTCCCTATGTTGTCCTTGAATTCGCCCGTAAGCCGCTTGGCCAAATAGCCGGTAAACGAAGTCACATAGGCAACATCGTCGTTCTTGTGCTCGTAAGGCCTGCTGATCCGGGCGTCCTGCCAGTTGATCAGCTGCGCCGCCGGAGTGCCGTCTGCTTTTAACAATGCCCTGGTATATCGAATAGACCCGAGGCCGATGCCGGCGATTTCATCACTGTTTCCGGTAAAGCGATCCATCAAATCCTTCCCTGCGGCACACAGGGACACCCACAAATCGTCATCCGGGTGCTCCACAGTGTCCGCATCCGGAATATGCATCGGGCGCAAAAGCCCTTTTCCTTCACAAACCACGTTCCCTTCCAAATCGTACATGACGACCTTAGTGCTTTGGCTTCCGCCGTCAATGCCGATCAGATATTTTTTTGACATGAAACCCTCCTCTGTATCAATTCGTACAAACGCAATCGCATCCGCTACCTCGTCAAAAATCCCCCGTCAACCGCCAATACATGCCCGTTTACGAACTGCGAAGCCTCGCTGGCTAGGAATACGGTCGCCCCCATCAGGTCATGGATGTCCCCCCACCTTCCCTCAGGAGTATGGTCGACGATCCATTTGCTTCTTTCCGGGTTCCCTGCAGAAGCAGCTGCCACCCTCGTCTGGAAGTAACCGGGCGCAATGCCGTTGACCTGAACATTGTACTGCGCCAGCTCGTCGCAGTACGCCTTCGTCAAGCCTGCAATGCCGTGCTTGCTGGCCGCGTAAGCCGGGGCTTGCTGGCCGCCCAGCCAACTGAACATGGAGCAGATGTTGATGATTTTTCCGCTCTTTTGCGGGATGAAGTATTTTGCGGCTTCATAGCTCATTTCAAATGCCGCCGTCAGGTTGATGGCTATCGTTGGATCCCACTGTGCCCTTGTGTATTCCAATACGTCCGCACACGGGCATATCCCAGCGCAGTTGACCAGAATGTCAACCGAGCCCAGCGTTTCTACGCATTTTTCAACAATCTCCCGCGGCACGCCGGGCTTTGTGATGTCAGCGGACATGTATACAGCCTTTACGCCTTCCGCTTCAAGCAAAGCATTGTGCTCCGGGTCGTCAGGCATGATGCTGGGCATGAACACGTTCGCGCCGCCCTTTGCGAGAGCCAGTGAAAAAGCCTGCCCCAAACCGGTATTGCCGCCGGTTACGATGGCATTTTTGCCCTTGAGGGAAAAATACCCCATGTTGAAATCAGTAATATCGTGTACCATCACATCCTCCATTCTGTGCATGCATGCACTTGTAATCATTCGACATTTTACCCCTTGGATTCCTTGCCCCGCCTGATTCTGGCCAATAGCCTGTTGACGAACTCCAGCGCGTCCCCCTCCACGACAATGTCAGCCTGGCTGCAAATAGGGGCGTACCGGTCTGTGTTTGCGCAAACAATGTGCTTCACGTCTCTCAAGCCTTCGAAATGCTGCATTGACCCGTGTATCCCCAATGCAAGGTACAGCTTGGGGCTCACCATCTTGCCGGACTGCCCAACTTGAATGCTCCTAGGGGCTATCTGGTTGTCTACGGCCCTCCTGCTGGCAGAGACCATCCCGCGCAATTCATCGGCCAGGGGCTGGATTTGATCAAACCCTTTGATGATCCCCCCTCCCCCCGATATCAAGACCTCGCAGTCCCGAATGTCGGAAAAGGTTTTTTTCTTTGTTGCCTCAAGCAGTTCCACCTGCCTGGGGCTAGCCCTCATAGGTATGAAATCAGCCTTGTCAGTCGCCTTGTCCCTAGCACCCTTATACGAGAAGACACCAGGCCGCACGCTCATCATCAAGGGCTTACTGCCGGTGCTGACAATGCCTGCCAGTATTTTCCCGTCAAACGCCGGCCGCACCATCAGAGCCTCCCCGTCCTGCAAGCGAATATCCGTAACGTCGGCAACCAGCCCGACTCTCAGCCTCATGGCCAGCCTTGGTGCCAGCAGCCGCCCCATGGGAGTGGCAAGAATGACGATGCAGTCGAAATCATCCCTCTCGTGCAGTTCTTCGATTGCGTTTGTGATGCTGAGCACGTCGTGCCACTCAGGCGAAGGCTGCACAACTCGGATTACCCGGTCGAAATAGCCTTCCGGCGCAGTTCCGTTGCCGCCAAGGCAAAGTGCGCAGGTCTCAAAGGCACAGTTTTGGCCCACTTGGCGAACCACTTCCAGCAGGTCGATCGCAGCAGCCTCGTATCCGTTCTCGATATAGACTAGGGCTTTCTTCATGGCATGTATCCCTCTTTCTTCAGAAATTGAAACACGGTTTCAATGCCCTCGTCGTCGTTTCCTACAATGACCTGCTCCTTTTTTTTCATCTGCGGCTGCCAAGTACTGGCGACCTTTGTCAAAGACCCTGCTATTCCCACTTCCTCATGAGAAAAACCCAGCTCTTCGTTGGTGACGACTGTGACTCTGTCGTCGACATTCAAATCCAGGTTTTCATACCGCACAAAGGGCAGCTTGTACCTGCTTTCTGCAAGAACCCCCAAAACGCACGGAAGCCTGACCCTAAACCTTGCGTTCGCGTTGTCAAACTCAGACTCGAACACGCACGTTCCGTTCAAGAAGCTGTCGTCATCAAATCGGACGATGTACGCCATATGGTCAAGGCCCAAAAGCTCCGCCACCTGCACCGGTACATGCTCCGTGTCCCCGTCAAGGGCATGGGTCCCCGACAGGATGACGTCGTACTGGGCATCTGCCAAATACCGGGCGATAATACAGCTCGTTGCATAGGTGTCGCTCCCGCTGAAGAACGCATCCGAAATAAGCACGCCCCTGTCGGCACCAAGCCGAAGCAGCTCCTTCAAGTTTGGCAAGAGGCTCAGGGGCGCCATGCTGAGCACCTCGACCTCAACATCCTGCCTGTTTTTTTTCAGCGCCAGCGCATAGGCCAAAGCGCAGGCGTCATCCGGGTTCAAGACAAGGTCCATGTTTTCCCGAACTAGGACGTTACGTTCATAATCGTAAACAAAGTGGTCCACATCCGGTATGAATTTTGCCAAGCATATGATTTTCATTGCACAGCCACCTACTGCGGCATGGCATCCAGCCCTGCGTTCCTCCTTCGCGTCACTGCGCGGAAAAGGAAGACCAAGGCCAGCCCGGCAGCCCCCATGGCTGCGCTGAAGATGAAGTATGAATTGTAGCCGCCCAAGTCGCCGAATTTTGCAAACAAGCCGTTTATGATGAGCGGCAAAACAATGTCAGGCAGGTACCCAAACAGCGAAATGGTTCCGATTGCAACCCCCGTAATCTTCTCATCGATGCGGCATTCGCCAAGCAGTGACCAATAGGTTCCACGAATCATGAAGATGAAGATGCTTAAGACTATGATAACGGCGAACACCATAGACGTGCTTGTCGTGTAGGGCAAGACGCCGATCAGCGCCAGACAGCCGATGCAGATCAAAAACGCTCCGCTCAAGGTGTTTTCCTTGCCAAGCCGGTCTGCCAAAAAGCCGCCCAGTATCCCGCCTACAGGCCTCATCCAAAGGCCGACGACCATCACTTGCGCAACCGTCACGGGGCTGACCCCGATATTCGTCTGCATGTAGCCGCCAAAATAATAGAACGCCCATGTCACAATGTAGCCAAAGAAGATAATTGCCGCCATGATAAAGATGGTCCTGTTTTGAAAGATGTCCTTCATGTCGCTGAGGTGGAATTTTTCCTTCTCCTTGATTGGCTCATCTTCTTCACGGTTGGTGGCAGCGGCCATGTCCTTATCTTCCTTAACGAAAATCGCGACAAGTATGGAAGTTGCAAGCAGCATGAAAGAGTACAGGTAGATAACGGCCACCAGCGCGTGGCGCTTGTCTTCAATGTCCGTGCTGCTGCCCAGGATCAAGCCAAATATAGCAGCGGCCACCAGTGCCAGCAGTGCTTCAACAGCACCGCGCCCACCGTCCAGAATGCCGAAAAACCTGCCTTCTTCTTCTTTTTTTGCCAGCAGCTTCACCAGCTTCATGTGTGCGCTCCAAAACGTAAAGATGGAGAAAGTCCCCCAAATAACGAAGCAAACAATCATGGATCCGTAGCCGGGAATCTGGGCAAACCAAAAACCGCCAAGTGAGACTCCCAAAAGCGACAGCGCCAGCAGTTTCTTAGCCGAGAACTTGTCGCTCAAAACGCCGCTGGGGAAGTAACCAACCACATATGCAATCCCAAGAACCGAATAAATCACGTTCAATTGCGCAAGGCTTATGTTGAACACCTCAAGTATGGTTTCCTGATAGGACTGTCTCAAGTAAATTATCGGGAAAATGGATCCTGCCGCAATCACGATCAAAAAGAACTGAAAATATCTGCTTTTGTTGCTCTGCATTTCACCCTCCTAGCACCTGGTTTTTTACTGCTTGTCCAGTTGTTGGTACTTGACCCCCTCAGCTTGCGGGAAAATCGTCCCGAAGTTCATGATGCCATTGGGGTCGAATGCAGCCTTTAGCTTCTCCAGCATGTAGTACGCAGACCCGTGTTCCTCTTCCGTCCACTGGTTGCGGTACTTGCCTATGCCGTGGTGATGGCACATGGAGCCGCCCAGTTTCAGCGTTTCCTCAACAATAATGGTCTGTATGGGATGATGGTACAGCCTCATCTCGTCTTCCGGCTCGGCTTTTATGTCGTAATTGTACACAAAATACATGTTCGTCCCGTTGATGTAGCTGTGGGAAGAATGCCCGCCAAGCATTGTAATGTCCTTTGCCCTGGGGAATTCATTGCGGATCCGGTTCACCACGTTGTAGTAAATTTTTGGAATCGTTTCCCAGTCGGCGGAAATCTCAGTTGTAAAGCCGTCGTGCTTGTCGTTGTCAATCATGCCCTGCCTTTCGTCATCCAAGTCCTGCTGTGACCAGTTCAGGTGGTTGAACCAGGTTTCAATAAGCTTGCTGTCCACTTGTTTGACAATGCCGTCTTTGAATTTCTCCACGGCTGCCTCAATGCCCTCCCCTGTAGCGTTCACAATGCCAAGCGGCCCTTCAGCCATGAATATCAGCACTGATTTCCCTTCATGGAAATGGTAGAAATGCTGCTTCGCGTCTTCTTCCGAATAAGTGCGCGCTACCGATGGCCGGTACCCGTTTGCAACCACTTCCCGAAGCACCTTGATGCCTGTGTCGACGTCCTTGATTAAATACCCGTAGAACTTGTTGTTGTCCGGATAGTATTTGAATATTTTCACTGTTACTTCCGTGATAAAACACAAGCTGCCTTCATTTCCCATCGCGATATGGCGAATATCCGGCCCGCCGGCGCGGCGCGAGACATTTTTGATCCGGGAAATGTGCCCATCCGGGAAAACGCACTCGAGGCCAACCAGCATGTCCTCTATGCCGCCGTACAGGGTCGAAAACTGGCCGATGCTCCTAGTCGCAACCAGCCCGCCGTACTGCGCGACCGGCTTGGACTGTGGGGAATGGCCCGCAGTGTAGCCCAGCGGCCTCAATTCGTCTTCCAGCCTCTGCAGCTGCACGCCCGCCTGAACCGTTGCCTGCATGTTGTAGGTGTCAATCTTGACGATCTTGTCCAGATTCTTGCAGTCAATTACCAAGGTGTGCTCTTTCCAGTTTTCCAATCCTCCCTCTGTGGCTGTCTTTCCGGCTCTGGGAATCACGTTGACTTGATTCGCGTTGCAGTACTCCAAAAGCTTTTGAACTTCTTCCGCGTCCTTTGGGTACACAATAGCTGTCGGCGACGGTGTGTCAACAACCTTCTTGGCTTTTGCGTACTTTTTGTAGCGGTCTGCCCGTGCGTCGTACAAATCGTCTGCATTTGTGTTAATCTGCTCCGGTGTTAAGAATTTTGACAAATCACTTAGAATCTTTTGGTTATCCATCCTATATCCTCCTATTTTTTGAAGTCGTCCGGCATATCACTGGCTAGTTCCTCGCTCCCCCCTCCCTTCTATACTTTAGGCACACAAAAACGGAGTGCATCTGGTATGCGTCCACGCCAAACACACCCCGCAAGTCACGGAGAAGACATCATCTTATGTGAAACTTCACATTTTTGTTGTCGAAATGGACCGCATCTGGTGGTAATACATAAGTACGCTGTGTAATTTTCTTCTTTTATACTACCATAAATAAGCATTTATAACAACATCTTTTTGCAAATTCGCAAAAAAAGTCATGCGAACGGCGACGTTGTACCTAAATTGGATGATTTTAGGTTTTGCCGTCTTTGCTGGCTTTGGAGTTGTATGATATTTTTGCGCAATTGTCGTAATTACACGACAATTCATCGATTCGCTATGGCAGGCATACACTGTTTAAAATCAAGTAGAAAGGAGGACTCCGATGAAAATGAAGCTGATAATTATTGTAATATTAACAGTGTTCGCTTCTGTAACCGCTGTCGGTTGCATGAACCTGACTGGTAAAACCCCAGTCGCAACGTCTGAGGCAGCCGTGCAGATAGCGAAGGATGCATTAAGTGCTCGCTTTCCAGATGAAAACATATGCGAGGAGTGTGAATTTGAAGCATACGATGGTTCTGTGTTTGCAGATTCAGTGGACAAGGAGGATTTTGATTTTAGCAAGCATGAAAAGGATGGAGTATGGGTGGTTCTCGCCAGAATTCCCCTCCCTTATGAAGAAAGGCTTTTTACCTTTGGCGGTGGCTATTCCGTAATTATTAGAAAAACCGACGGGAAGATACTAAAGGCCCAAGTCGACGAATGATTGGTGGCTTCATGCTTCTGCGCTTCTGAAAACATGCAATACATCGTGTAGTGAGTCGCCAACACCGCAAAAATCAAAAATAATTGAAACCTCTTATACAGCACCAAACGGCAACATGGTGTGCAGCCTGCCGTACACGCTCGAAAACGGCCCGGGCAGCGGCGCTTCGGTCGGGGCGGGCCTGCTCGGGGCGCCAGGCGCCGAAGGGGGCGCGGCTTTGTACGAATACGACAACCGCAACAACATGGTCAAGGCCGTCTGCGGCGAAAGCACCGTCCTTGCCAAGTAC
>WRJK01000091.1 GCA_009782285.1 Clostridiales bacterium | reverse complement strand
ATCCACCCCGTTCACTGTTACCTGCACAATGCGAGCAACTTTCATTTCAGTCAACGTGATGACTGCAGGTGCGCTTCCTGAATAGGTGAATTTCACCTTGCCCGCAACAACGCTGCCTTCAAATTCGTTGGTCCCGTCGTTTCTGCCTGTCATAAACCCAAAAATATAGCTGTCATTCTTAGTCGTTGGGCTAAGCGTTTGTGCATTCTTCGTGCGTAAAACGCTGCTCAGCTCAAACCCATCAAATTTGATCGCCTTCTCGTCGCTGATAGTCAATGTGAACTGTACGCCCGCATAGGGCGCATCCAATACGTCGGCTGACAAATCGGTTTCAAAGGTGTACGGCTTGTCTCCTGACGGTGCAACCACCTGAATTGTCTCAGCGAAAGCGAAAGCGCAAAAGGCTAGGCAGAAAATTAATGTGAAAAACAACCCGATC
The DNA here is from genome assembly GCA_009782285.1 of Clostridiales bacterium. Lineage (GTDB taxonomy): Bacteria > Bacillota > Clostridia > Peptostreptococcales > Anaerovoracaceae > WRJK01. Next base: position 12,248 of record WRJK01000091.1, on the reverse strand, counting down.
AGGCACGGCCTGATTACTCCAATACTTCTTTTAGTCAATGTTACCACTCCTTACTAATTTTAAATTGATTGCCAAGCCACCCTTGCCTGCACTGACTGGCGGCTTGAGCCATAACGATTACCTAATCTAGTGCAATATAGTCTTAGACGGCTTGACTGGTTAAAATGTTCCCGTCAATTTAGTATATTATAAGAATATTGCATGGTCAAGTGGTTTTCGCGAATTTAGCCAACCCGCGCAGCATGCTGCACGGGTTGGCATCGGTTGTTTCAAGAATTATCTTGTTCTCTGACGGTGCTATTTGGTGTAATGGATGAAAAGGTCGAGCAAATCAAGCATGTCAATCACTCCGTCTTCGTTGACGTCGCACATGCTCGCCGTCACGCCCTTGCCTTTCGAATCGTTAACTTTTACTAAAGTATCCCAGTTAAGCGAATCCTTGTCGAAGCCACAGTACAGCAGCATAATGCCCAGATCCAGCGCATCGACTACGCCGTCCTTGTTCAGGTCGTATTTCGAATAGATCAGCTTGTCAATAAACGTCGTGGCTTCGCCGGTTACTATGATTGAGTCAAGGTATTGCGTTACCCCGTCAACGTAGCCGACCGCTTTGAAACCGAGCAGTTTCACTGCAGCGTCGCCAAGCGCCCTAGGCGCGAACACAAGTTTGGCTATGACAGTGTCCCCCACAGTAGTAAATCCGACTGAATCTCCAGCCGGGTATGCTATCGTAGCCGTGCCTCTCCATATGTCGCCTCCCATGCTTCTCCAAGCAATTCCGTCAACTGTGGTAAAGCCGTTCAGCGTGTCCAAGCCCTTCCAAGACAACATGCTGCTGTCTACTTCAAACACGAATTCAATATCCAGCACGTCTTGCGCCCCGCCGATTGACAGCGTGTACTCAACGTCGCCCTCAATGCCGCTCACCTCAGCTACTCCGAGCTTTACTTTTACTACGGCACCGATTTCGATGGTCAGTTCCTTAGTGTCGGAACCAAGGTAGTTTTCGGCTTGCACAGTTACTTTGTAAGTGCCTGTGCATGTCGGGATGCCGCTGAGGGTTCCTTTGTATTCGTCGATGTTAAGCCAATCGAGTTCCGGGTCTGCGCTGACTATGCTCCACACGAAGTTTTCCGTCCCCTTTGCGGTTTGCGCTGACGAGTAAGCCTCGCCAACTTCTGCCGGAACAGTCCCTGCGGTCGTGATTACAGGCGTGTCCATGGTATAGACTATTTCGCCGCCGAGCACGGTCATTACGGAGTTCAGTTCTTTGATTTCAACGTCATAGCAGGCGCTGCGGTCAAAGTATGCGCGGTCGAGCACAACAAAGTCGGCAAGGTATCCCGGCCTGAGCGTACCCTTGAGCTTCTCTTCAAAACTAGCGTATGCGCCGCCCCATGTGGAATAGTGGAGCGCTTCAGCCCTTGTCAGCCTCTGATCTGCGTACCATCCGCTGTCCTCCGTGAAGTTCCTGGTTCCAGGCTCGTATTCGAGCTTGAATTTTTCAACGTCTATGGCCTTCCCTGCAGGGGATTGCCTGCCGATTGTACCAAACAAGCTGACCCTTGTCACAGCTGCGTAGAGGTTGTGGAATGGATTGAGCAGCTCGACAGACGAGTCCGTACCGTTGGCGATTATGCCGCCCAAGTCGATTATCGAACGCCATGCGTATGCGCCGCGTATCCTGTCTGGACCAATACGGTCTTCTGCGGCAGCCATATCGGTTGTGCCGTGCTTGAATTGCATGGACAGGACCATACCTGCCTCAATAGCCCTCTCAATGTCGTTTTTCCCACCGATTTTGTCTTTCTCGAGGATACTGACTATCTGATAGTGTTCAGGCCTGTGCCTGTCGTCCGCAACAAGCGCCCTGAGCCTTGCGGCTTCTGCGGGGTCTTCCGCTTCAACTGCTGTTGCGTCTTTTAGGATTTGGTCTTTTGTTTCAAGGTACGTGTCGATGAAATGCCTATTAGCGAGGTCTCCGATTGCGTGGGCTGAGCTCTGCCAGCCATTCCTCACAGTTCGTTCCTGAATTGTTTTGCTGGCGGCATAAGTCCTGCGCATGCCGATGTCGCCGACCCCGTCCGGATCGTCTGTGTACGGGTCTATCATGCCGGCTGTCCTGACGCCCAGCGCGCCGTCCATGAACCACTTGATCGCCCTGACTGTAAGGCGCTCGCCGAAATCGCCGATCAGGCGCCCGTATTCGTCTGCGCGTTCACGCCCTGCGACTTCATTTTTGAAATCCCTTATTGCGTTTGTCCCGTCAGAAAGCTCCATGTCCATTCTGATTTTAAGGAACCTGCCTGTGAAATCCTGCAGCTGCCCCTTGTACGCGTCTTCGTACATTCTGAAAGTGGAAATGCTTGAGCCCGCGTCCATGACGGATGTTAAGCCATACGAGAAGCATTGGTCCTCAGCCGCAAATATCCCTGCCCTTGTTTCGGCTGCCGTCGAACCGGGGGCACTGAAAGCCGCAGTGTCTGTTAAGATGCCTATGGCTTGGCCTTTGTCGTTGATGATGATTTCACCGCCAACGATGGGTGTCGTCGGTGGGTGCTCTGGGTCATAGGCCCATCTGGACGATTCCATCGCAGCTGTGTTGTACCAAGCGCCGTGGCCTGACGCATGGCCCAGTCTGACGGGGTAGTTAAACTCCGGCCCCAAATCCTTTGTGACGGTGTCAAGTTCCCATCTTGTCGGCCAGTTCATGACACTGTCCGGGTGGGGAACGTTCCAGTCGCCGCCCAGTGTTTGCAGCCACCCTCTTGAAACGATCCATTGGGTTGTCGGTATTCCAAGAGCCTGCAGCCTCCGGGCTTCAGCCTCGACGGCTGCCAAAATGCCGGCTTTTGACTTCCAGAATATGTCAATCTGGTTCGCAAGGGTTCCTGTGCTGGTAAAGTGCATATGCGCTTCATTCAGGCCAGGTACTACTGTCGCACCCTTCAAATCGACCCATTCCGCGTTTGCGCCGGGAGCCGCAGCAGTGCCGATCTCAGTGGCAAGGCTTGCCAAGTCGCCGGCGCCCTTAGCAACGAGCTCAATATACTGGCCTTTCGTTACTATGGCGTAAGCTCCCAGATAAGAATTGATTTTTTTGTTTGCTGATATTATTTTGCCTGGTTTTCTGTCAGCTGCGCCATAGTCAAAATCAGCCGGATCCGCTTCTGTAAAGAAGTTGCCGTTGTACCATACATAGTACTTGCCGGGGTCGTAGGGGCCCTGTTTGGCAAGCGCGGCTGCCGGGTCGAAGTCCCCTCCCCAAACAGCGCGTTCAGCTGAAACCGGATCTTCTGCGTTATTGGCAAAAGCAGCGCTGGCACCCAGCGAAAAAGTTGTTACAAGCATCACAAAAGCAAGCAGCAACGCGGGCGTCCTCTTATTGAATTTTGAGCAATAACTTTTCATTTTTAATCCTCCTTTTTTCTGTATTGTTGTTCCGCCTCTTTTGTTCTGTCGTTGAGGTTCGACATTTTGAGTTGTCACCTCCTCTCGAATTGTTTTCGCTTGCGTAAAGTTCATTCAAGTCAATTATATAAATCTTGACAATATACGTCAAACACTTTCTTGCGGTTTTTTTAATTTAGTTGCAACAAAAAAATACAGAAAAGCGGAAGTATTGAAATGATACCTCCGCTTTCCTGTTGTAGGGTTATAAGTATTATGATATGAAAAAGCTGCGTTGTTCAAGTATGCCCTATTTGGTGTAGTGAATGAAAAGGTCGAGCAAATCAAGCATGTCGATCACGCCGTCTCCGTTGACGTCACACATCTTGGCTGTGACGCCTTTGCCCTTGGAATCGTTGACTTTGACCAATGTGTCCCAATTCGGCGAATCCTTGTCGAAGCCGCAGTAAAGCAGCATGATGCCAAGGTCCAGAGCGTCGACTACATTGTCCCTGTTCAGGTCGTATTTGGAAAACACCCTCTGGTCGATGTTGGTTGTGGCTGTGCCTTGCCCAATTATCGCATCGAGGTATTGCGTCACCGGCTCGACAAGCCCCGCCGCCTTGACGCTTGTCAGCTGCAAGGTGGCGTCGCCTGCTGCCCTGGCTGCAAAGACGAATTTGGCTATGTCGACAGACGCAGCAGACATGAGGCCTTCGCTGCTCCCTGCCGGGTATGCCAGCGTGGCTGTGCCCTTCCACAGATTGCCGCCTGCGTAGCTCCACAGGACATCGTTCATCAGTGTGAAGCCGTTCATCGGCTCTATGCCCTTCCCTGCCAGCATGTCGCCGTCGACCACGAATTCCACTTCAACGTTGAGCAGGTTCTTCGCGTTGCTTACGGACAAGGTGAACTCCACGTCCTTGGCAATGTCGCTCTCAGCGGCTGCGCCGACGCTAAACCTCAGTATGTCCGGGAAAATGATCACTGCGTCGTCTTTTGCAAAGGCAGACTCGCTGTAGTAGCGGGTCACTGTGCCGTCGCCGTTTTCCACGACGCTGAAGTGCTTCATGAAGTCCCAGATGACTGCTGAATAAGATTGGCGGTTGTTGTGCGCGTTGAACAGCGAGTAGCTGTACTCCATCACGCGAATGCCGTAGTCGTTGCTCCACGTGAACGTTCGGAATCGGGCATTGTTCGCGCCCCATTCGGCCAGCGTCCCGTCTTCTTTGTCAGTGCCGCCGTTCAGTACGCTTGCCCCCCTGTACCAGATGTCATTGCTCAATTTGCCTGATAGGCCATTGATGCGGCTGAAAAACGCTACCCATCTTTGGAAGGCGTCATTGTTGTCCCAATAGATGTCAGCCCCGGCTGCAGTCGCCGCGCTGGAACGGACATTGCCTGATTCTCCCGGGCGCCTTGTATCTGCCGCAAAGCCCGGTACGCCGCGAAGCGAATAATTGCCGTCGCCGATGAACAAGCCGATGGGAATGGGTTTGCTGCCTCCCGCCGCCAGCTGCGCGTCAGAGGAGAGGCTTGGCGGGTTGTGCGCATATGTGGCTGCAAGCTTGTCGGTGCGGTTAATAGTATATGTGGTAGTGAGGCCTCCGCCTGCCGACTGCCCGGTGGTGTAGATGCGGGTCATGTCGAAGCGGCTGTCGTTCTCCAAGTAGCTGTACATAGCGTCAAACAGAGGCAGGTCGCCGCCGGTCCCCTGAGCTCCGCTGGTTCCGGACGGCGTGGTCCTGGTTGTAAACAGCAGTGCGACGCCCTCGGCTGCAGCGGTTTGCCACCAAGCCGTGGAGTCGAAGAACAGATGTGCGGTCTGGCTGGCGCCGTGGTTTACGATCACCACCGGGATGTCCTTGTCGCCTGCGGTTTCCGGCACGTATACCAGCATGTCGGATATGCCCCCGGAAGTCCTTAGCAGTTTGATGGTTATCTCAGCCTCGACTTCACGCCCGTCAAGTGTCATGCCTTTGACTTTGCCGCTGGCTTCCTTGGCCAGATTGGAGGGCTGGAACCGCTCCACCTGAATCGCCGTGTAGTCCAGGCGGTACGTAAGGGCGTTGCCGTAGGATATGGAGTTGTCGTAGCGCGTGTATTTTGCCATAGCATCGCGAATGGCTCTGGAGAACGCATATCCATCTGTGTCAGCATTTGTCGCAATGCTTGTGACCTTCGAAATCTTCCCTGCGTACTCAGTCGGCCAAGCGTCTTCTTTCTGGGCAAAGACGTCGCCCGCAATGACCGCGCTGCCGCCAAAGCTTGCCAATGTGCTGTCAGCAGTGGCTGACGTCGCTCTGTTGACCTTCTTCCAATACGTCAGGCTTTCTGTGCCCGCAGCGTTGACGAACCATGTTGGAACGGGCATGTCACCCTTTGTCAAAAGGCCCTCGAAGCCTGCAGTGCCGGGATTCAAGCTGCCCTTCAAACGGGCAGCCATGTCAACCAGCGCACCTTGCTTGCCGTCGACGAGATGCGTGTCGCCGTCGGTCATGTGGTTCCAGCCGAAGGACGTCGCGCCGGCGGCTTCCAGAGCTGCAGTGCCGGCGCTGGCGCCGCCCACGTATGTCTGGGCAATCAACAGGTGAGTATTGTCAGCTGCCCAAGCTTCAAGCGCAGCAGCGCCTTCTTTGTACCCTGTCAGGTAGTACATGCCAAAAGTCGTGAAATACGTAGCGCCGCCGGCAGTGCTGTTTGCGCTGGTCGCTTGGTGGTACGCCCGGGCGGCTGTTATGTAAGCCTTTTCATCCGTGATAGAACCCCAAACGCCGTCCTTGGGCATCAGAATGAACAGGCATTCGCCGGTCTCGTCTGCTATCTGCTTCCAGCCGCTTTCAACAATGAACTTGTCAACGTTGACTCCGTTAGGAACGGCAATGAAATGGAAGTATTGACGGATGACCGCTGTGCCCGGTATGTAGTAGCGCACTTCGCGGTCTGCGAACTGTGCCGGCAAAGGCGCCCTGAAATACCCACTCAATGCCAGCTGGTTGCTTTCGCCCGCTTTCGCAGGGGCATTTGCGGTCGGCATGCTGCCGGGTTTGGGATAATCAACTGTTATAGTAAATTTGTACTGGCTAGTGGTCACCCCGTCCGGTGCAGTAACGTCAATAGCGACTACCCCGCCATCCACTACAGCCACCTCGTTGACGGACTTGTACGCAACTTCTGTGCCGTTGAGTTTGATGGATTTGACATTTGTGGACATGGTTGTTGGGATGACTGTGATGCTGTCTGTCCCCGGCTGAACCTTTACAGTGTAATTGTAGGTCCAAGGGTCAAACATATTGTATAGAGTGTTCGCAGCGCCTGAAGCGAACATCAGGTTCACTCCTTCAAGTTCTGCACCGTCGAACTGAATGTTGGAAAGCACAGAATACGCACCAGGACCTGCTGTGTTGTAGTTGATACCTACATTGTTCCATGACTGCGGGCTGGACAAGTCAGTTGAAGCGTTGCCGTAGCTGCCGCCAAGCAGTATCGATATCCAATTGTTCCCAGCCCTGTATTTCCTGTACTCCGGAATGGGGATGACAGGGGTCGGCTCGCCCACCGCCGGCATCTGGGCGTTTCCGATATAGGTAGGCATCAGCCCGCTGGGCGAATCCGGGTAAGTGCTGCCCAGCGTTACCGTGCGGGAGTTCGCGCCCCGCCTCACGCTGCGGTACGTCGGATGTTCGACGTTGCTTATGCCTTCGTCAACCATCAGCTGGAAAACCCCCTCGAAAACCTCCATATGCGGGCCTGCCGGAAGCGGCGCTTCGTCGTGGCCTGTGGTTATGTAACTCGCGTTGCCGTCGCTCAACATCATGGCATGGGTCTGCTGGATAATAGAAAGGAACAGGTCCGACCTTAAATTCGATATGCCGACGTCGTCTACGGAGCCGGCGCGGGTGCAGGCATAGATGTCGCTCCCGAAAATCAAGCCGCTTTCCTTGTCCTGAAGGATGATGCTGTTGCTGTTGTGCCCGGGAAGCTCGTAAACAGTCAGCGTGCTGTCGCCAAGGTTGATGGTGTCGCCGTTTACGACCCGGTTGGTTGCATTGCTGTACCTTGTGCTCCCGTAGATGCGGTGGCCCGCGAAAGCGTACACCTGCGCCGTGTGGTCCCCGTCAGAATGCCCGATTACAAGATGCAGGCGCTCCTGCGGGTTGTCCTTTAGAGGATGTCCCGGGCTGGTAACGTGGTTAATCACGTAGTTCTTAAGGTTTTCATAGCCGCCCGCGTTCGTGTTGGCTTGACTCAGGTTCAGCGCGTCGTTCACGATCGCGTACTCGGAGCCTTCAACGTACCAGGCCATTGCAAGTACGGAGTCAGAGCGCTCAAAGAGGCGGTACACCGCCGGGCTGTTCGGGCCAAGCGCACCCTTCTCAAATATCAGCTCGTGTTGGAACGGCGCGTGCGCCGGGCGCCAGACGTTCCAGTCCCCCCTGGTTATCTCGCTTTCCGTCTTCAGCGCCTTGGTCGGATCGACCGCAAAAGCTTTGATGACCGGGTACTGGTAGTAATTGGAGCCTCCGATGTCGTAGCCGATATAGCCACGCGGGGCATCGTTGTTTAGGTTGCTGTATTCGCTGTACCTTGTAGCCACGCTCTTGACAGGATCGCCCGGTTCGATACGGCCGCCGGGGGCGGTGTTGAGCGCACCGTTCAGGTTCCTGGAAACGTAGATTTCCGCAGCCGGGTTTGCCGTGTAAAGCTTGATGTTGCGCCTTGGAGCGTACCCTGTTGTCGGCCTTGGTATGAAGTACACGGGTGAGACGACGCCATTTTTCATCGCAGCAAACAGAGCCAAAACCTCATCCCTGTCGCAGGCTGATGCCGGGTTGAAATTGCCTGCTACGGCACCGAGCAGCCCCAGCTTCGCAAGCGCTGCCACGCTGCCCCTTGCCTCGTCGCCAGAGAAAGCGGCGTTGTCGTCATAACCGCTGTTGATGTCCGAAACATTGAGCTTGAAAGCCCTTGCGAGCATGACCGCTGCGTCCTCGCGAGTGATGGGGTCGTCCGGCTTGAAGCTGCCGACAACATCGGTGCCCCATTCCTTTTTGCCGTCCCCGCCGGATCTCTTCCCAACATAGCCTTTAGGCCCGACCACGCCTTCCTCCAGCGCAGCCTCTATCGCCCTCTTGTAGGCGTTGCCGGAGACGTCGTCAAAAGTCTTGGGATCGTCCTTCCAGATGTCGTTGTACTCGTCCCAATGGGGCCATCCGAAGAATCCGGTTATTTCTGACACGAATTCGCCCCTGCTAATATCGGTGGCTGCATATGCACTGCCGGCTGAGGCGTCAAAGCAGAACCCCAGCGGCACAAGGCAAATGACGAGGAGCCAAACCAGTGCCGGTTTTGCGATTTTTGAGTTCGTTAGCATTAATAAAATCCTCCTTATTATTTCTCTGCAACTGTCATTTTGTGTAATGTATGAACAGGTCGAGCAGGTCTAGCATGTCTATCACGCCGTCGCTGTTCACGTCGCACATGCTTGCCGTTACGCCCTTGCCCTTAGAATCGTTGACTTTGACCAAGGTATCCCAGTTCGGTGAATCCTTGTCGAAGCCACAGTAAAGCAGCATTATGCCAAGGTCCAGGGCGTCCACTTTGTTGTCCCTGTTCAGGTCGTACTTCGAAAACACCCTCTGGTCGATGTTGGTCGTGGCCGTGCCCTGCTCAATTATCGCGTCGAGGTATTGTGTCACCGGTTCGACAAGCCCCGCCGCTCTTACGCTTGTCAGCTGCAAGGTGGCGTCGCCTGCTGCCCTTGCCGCAAAGACGAATTTGGCTATGTCGACAGACGCAGCAGACATGAGGCCTTCGCTGCTCCCTGCCGGAAATGCCAGCGTGGCCGTGCCTTTCCACTGGCTGCCGCCTGCGTAGCTCCAGAAGACATCGTCGATAAGCGTGAAGCCGTTCATCGGCTCAATGCCCTTCCCTGCCAGCATGTCACCGTCGACCACGAATTCCACCTCCACGCTGAGCAGGTTCTTCGCGTTGCTCGCAGACAGCGTGAACTCCACGTCCCTCGCGATGTCGCTCTCAGCAGCTGCGCCGACGCTAAACCTCAGTATGTCCGGGAAGATGATCACAGCGTCGTCATCTGCAAAAGCAGACTCGCTGTAGTAGCGGGTCACAGTGCCGTCGCCGTTTTCCACGACGCGGTAGTGCTTCATGAAGTCCCAAATAAATGGACGGAAGCCTTGGAGGTCGTTATGCGCTTCAAACAGCGACAAGGTGTACTCCATCACAGGGATGCCGTAGTCGTTTTTCCAATTGAAGCTGCGGAAGCGTGCGTTGTTATTCTGCCAGTCGGCCAACCTCCCGTCGGGGTTGTTGATCCCGCCGTTGAGCGTACTTGCGCCATGGTACCTGACAGTGCTGCTCAGGGCGTTCGCCCCAAGGCCGTTTGCATCAGTGAAATAAGCCATCCACCTGTGGATTCCGGTGGTCCGTCCAGGGGTGGCTACCGCGTTGTCCCAATAAATGTCTGCGCCTGCTGCTGCCGCTGCGGTAGAACGAACCAGCCCGGTGGTTTCATCTGATGGGTAGCTGGTATCTGCTGCATACCCTGGTATAGCACGGTTGGCATAATTGCCTTCGCCCGCTGCATGCCCTACCGGGATGGCTTTGCCGCCGAATTCGGAGTTCGGCGTCCCTGATGCCGTTGAATATGCCGCTGCAAGCTGGTCTGCCCTGTCCTGTGCATACGTGACCGTGAGCGTACCGCCCGCCGACTGGCCTGTGGTGTAGATGCGTGTCATGTCGAAACGCCCGTCTGCCTTCAGATAGTTTATTGTCGCGTCAAACAGGGTCAGGTTGTCTGGCGCAATGCCGCCCGTGCCCTGAGTGGTCCTTGTAGTGAGCACCAAAGCAAAACCCTCTTTGGCAGCAGTCTGCCACCAAGCCGTAGAATCCAAATAAAGATGCGCGTTCTGAGATCCGCCATGGTTGACTATCACAACAGGGATGTCTTTTCCGCCTGCGGTTTCAGGCACGTAAAGCAGCGCGTCAGCTACGCCTCTTGCGGTTTTAAAGAGCGAAAGCGTTACTTCTGCTTCAACATTCTGGCCGTCAAGCGTCAAGCCGCTAACCTTGCCGGTGGCGTATTTGTCCTTGGAAGAAAACCGCTCCACCTGTACCGCTGTGTAGTCCAAGCGGTAGGTCAGGGCATTGCCGTAAGTGATGGAACTGTCATAGCGTGTGTATTTTGCCATCGCGTCGCGCAGTGCTTTCGAGAACGCATAGGTGCCTGTGTCAGCGCTCGCCGAAATGCTTGTAACCTTGGAAATCTGCCCTGCGTACTCGGTTGGCCAAGCGTCTTCTTTTTGTGCAAAGACGTCGCCTGCTGTAACGGCAACGCCGCCAAAGCTGGTTATCGTGCTGTCCGCAGCAGCCCCAGTGGCTTTGTTGACTTTCTTCCAATACGTCAAGCTGTCGCCGTTTGATGCATTGACAAGCCATGTCGGAACAGGCATGTCCCCCTTGGTCAAAAGCCCCTCGTACCCTGTGATGCCGGGGTTCAGGAAGCTCGCCAAACGTGCAGTCATCTGGGACAGTATCTTCTGTTTGACCCGTACGCCGTTTTCAATGACAAACCTGTCGTCTGTGCGTTGGTCGCCGTCAGTCATCTGCATCCAGCCAAAGGACGTTGCACCGGCGGCATTCAATGCTGCAGTGCTGGCGCCTGCGCTTCCCACGTAGGATTGCGCGATTACAAGGTTCGTGTTGTCTGCCGCCCAGGCTTCCAGCGGTGCAGCGCCTTCCTTGTACCCGGTCAAGTAGTACAGCCCAAATGTTGTGAAGAAATTGGCGCCGCCGCCTTGATGATAGGCCCTTGCTGCTGCTATGTAAGCTTTTTCATCCGCAACTGTGCCCCAAACGCCGTCTTTGGGCATCAGCACGAACAGGCATTCTCCAGTTTCGTCTGCGATCTGCTTCCAGCCGCTGGCGACTATAAAGTTGTCGGCATTTACACCGTTTGGAACCGCTATGAAGTGGAAATACGGCCGTTGGATCGCTGTGTCCGGGATGTAGTAGCGGATTTCGCGGCCAGCGTTTGGTGCCGGCAGCGAGGCTTTGAAGTAGCCTGTCAGCGGCAGCTGGTTGCTTTCGCTGTTGTCTGCCGCAGGGGCAGGCACAGTTGCCAAATCAACCGCCACGCTCATAGTAAAGGTGTAATGGCTTTCAGTCGCCCCGTCCGGTGCGGTCACGTCAATAGTGAAGGCCTTCCCATCTTCCACAACCACTGCGTTGGAAGAACGGTAAGCCACCTCGCTGCCATTCAATTTGATTGACTTGACCTTTGTTGACATGCTTGTAGGGACAACAGTGATGCTCTCTGTCCCCGGCTGGACCTTCACCGTATAGTCGTAGGTCCAAGGATCGAAGGAGTTGGGCAGTACGCTTGTAGCGGCAGAACCCCACTGGATATCCACGCCGGCTAATTCGGCACCGGAAAATTCGATATTTGAGAGTTGGGAGTAAGTAACAGCACCGTTTGCGTTCCCTGTGTTGTAGTTCTCCTTAACATTGTTCCAGCTTTGAGGGCTTGACAAGTAGTTCGGCGCCGTTGTGGTTCCGAAGGAAGGCCCGCCAAACGTAATGCTGATCCACTCAGTTGCCCCTCTGTAACGCCTGTACTTTGGTATCTCCAAGGTTGGAGTCGCGTTCCCCGGTGTGGGAACAAAGCTGTTTTCGATGGGTGTAGGCATCAGCCCGCTGGGTGAATCCGGATATGTGCTGCCTATGGTAACTGTCCTGCCGTTTGGCCCCTTCCTTAGATTGCGGGACGTCGGGTGGGGAAAGCCCCCCCCCCCCCCTCCTTCCCCCTCAGAAGGTTCTCCCTCACTTAAGGTGGTGTA
>WRJK01000090.1 GCA_009782285.1 Clostridiales bacterium | reverse complement strand
TCCCGTCGTACTTCGGCAGCCCGGTGAACGTGTAGTCTGCCCAAGGCGCAGCCATTTCGTATGCTTCGTCTTCAAGCTCCACGCCGTTCGCGTACAGCCTGAACGTTATGCTTTCCGGCCTTGTTAATTCGCTATTGCCGCCGTCAGACCAAGCCTTGCTCACTGTTACTGACGTCTCGCCCGGGGTTAGCGTGTTTGTGATCTTCGTACCGTCTATGCTCTTCTCGTAACCCGTCGGCAGCACCTCGTCCACCGTGTAGGCGTATGGGATGCCGCTGCTGTCGTACTTCGGCAGACCCTTGAACTCGAACGCCCACTCGTCTATCCCTTCGAAATCCTCCAGTTTCAATTCCAACGTGTCATACTGCACGCCGTTCCTCAGCAGGTTTACCGTTATGCTTTCAGGCCTTGTGTTGTCCGCGTTCCCGTCGTCCTCCCAAATCTTGCTGCCTTCAATGCTCACCTTTATGCGGTTGTTGAAGCCATGGCTTCCATAAACCGGAACGAGCTGTGGCTGCGCCTCATAGTAGTTAGCGTCGTCGATGCCAACCATGTAGACAACGTCGATGATCCCCGCGCTGCTGTTGAACACAAAACTGCTGTAATTTGCTGCAACGTCTTCAACGATCGCTTTGGCGTTTGGTGCTCCCTTAACTGCCCCAGTCCCCGTAGCGACAACAGCCCAGTCAATGCTGTTAAAGGCGGGAGAAGATACGTCAATAGCCTCAAGCAGCACCCAAGTAATTATCTGGGTAACTGCCCTATTATCGTCTAAATTGCCATACTTGGCTTCAATGTAGTTGTATGCTTTCAGGAAATTGACCAGCGGAACGCCATTTGGGCGCTCCTTCTTCTCAACTACGTATTTGCCGGGGCCCTCAAAAAACGCATATGAACCGCCATTGGCGCAGTAAGACGGATATCGTTCGCCAGTCTCTGCGTTTTCAACGCCGATGGGGAAGATGTCGCCATCGTCATTCAAACCTTTGTAGCCCAGAACATAGCCTTGTCCGTAACCGTTTCTTATCGTATAGCGGGCGTTGTAGTCGAAATTGACTTTGGTGCCGCCGACCCCTACGCCGTCAACGAAGAAAACGTACTGTGGGCCAACATTGTCAAAGATTTCCTCGGCAAGGCTGCCGGGGGTGAAAAACTCGACGATTGCATACCAGCCGTCAACATCTGAACCCGGCAAGATTTCAAACGCGAACTCGCCTGAATCGGTAAGCGCCGCACTGGCGACGACTGTGCTGTCGTCATAACCGACACAGTTGCCGTCTGCGTCCACTATCGCCTTGAACAGCTTGAAAGAAATATCCTCCCAAACGTCAGCGATGGATGCGCCGTCATATTCCCAGTCCGCAATAAACGTTCCATCGACGCTCTTTGACAGGTGCATTGTTCCGCCACCCGTTTGGACAAGCGTGTTCGTGAACGTGGCGCTGCCGCCCGTTATGGCGCCGCCGGCAGTCGTGTACCCGTCGACGCTGTCTTCTGTGACTGTGTACTCGATCAGCTTCTGGTCGCTGTCGTACTTCGGCAAACCGATGAAAGTGTATTCGTTCCACGGGGAGCTCATAACGTATTCTCTTACCTTCGCTCCGTCGGCCAAAAGGTTGAACGTAACGCTTGCAGGCCTCCGCCCTTTGGAGTTGTTGTTGTCCTCCCACGCCTTGCTCACTGTCACAGACGTAATGCCCGGCTTCAGTGTGTTCGTTATCGTGTTGGTTTCGTTGTCGACCGTGCTCAAGTAATCGGCCAGCGCGACCTCCTCAACCCTGTATTCAAATTTAATGCCGCTGCTATTGTACAACGGTAGTTTGCTGAACTTGAACCCCCATTCGTCAGTGCCCCCGACGTTCTCCCCCGCAGGAGGAATGGTTGTCGTATCCAGCCGGATCCACTCAGTGTCGCCAACCAGCCTGCGCAGCAACTGTATAGTGATGCTCTCAGGCCTTGTGTTGTCGGCGTTGCCGTTGTCTACCCACTTTTTGGTGCCTTCGACATCAACAGACTCCAAATGCATCCGTATTTTGCCCGTGCCGGGAATGTCTTCCACAACCGTGTCGCCAGCCCAAGTAAATTCGTTTCTGTGGTGCCAAGTTGTGTAAGTCGTTGTTTTTGAATAGATGGTATTTGCGTTTACATTTCCGCCTTCATTGTCAACCATGGCTTCATAAACCGTGTTTGACCCGGCTTCCGGCAAATCGAAAACTGTAAACGTGAACCTGTAGACATACCCTGGCGGCAGCCCTGTAGACGCAACATTTACCCTGCCGTTGTACCCGATAACGGTGAAAGGTGCATTGTCGCCGTAATTGCCGCTCAAGCTGAACTCGAACTCCTTACCGTCAATGATCAAGTCGTGGTCGATCAAATGCACTTCCTGAATTCGTCCCCCTTGACCGCTGTTCCATTTCACGCCGTCAATTTCATAATGGACTTGTTCAACGTTTTTCAAAGTCCAATAATACGGGTTCCCCTCCTGCGGCTGGAACCTGGCTGAGACGCCGTCGTTTGTGTAGTACCATTGGTCCGCTTCCCAGCCTTCCTTCAGCGTAACGTTAAAGCTGACAGCAGCGGGCGCTGCTCCCAGTGTTTCACTCTGGTCAACAACCCATGTTACCTCTTTTCCGCTTACGGCAACTCCAGCCGGAACGGCGCCGGCTAACTCAAACCACTCACCCAGCGTGTCTGTGATGGTTATCGCGGAATTCGTCGCTACGAGGGGATTTTTAGTAACGCCGCCATCCGTGTAGGTATTGCCCCATGCCTTTAGCGTGATTGTAAATACGCCATTGTGGCTGCTGTCCGGCACTACTGATTTGCCGGTCCATATCTGCCCCGGCGCCGGCCCAGGGTCAGGCGGATCGCCCACCCCCTCAATTTGTTTGTCAATCGAATAATAATCGTTGATCGGAATATCACCTTCGTCATAGTCCGCAGCAAACGAAACCGGTGCCAGGCTAGTCACCAGGCTGCAAATCATTGCCAGCGTCAACATGAAAGCAATTCCTTTTCTACCTGTTCTCACTCTCTTCGTACTCATCTCCGTCTCCTTTTACCATTGATTAATGTTTCTTTAGGCAACATCATGCTCCTCCTTAAATTCACTATGCAATGCATAAATTTTAAATTTTCACATAATTTTCTTTGCAACAGCAAAAAACGCACTAAACAACATCACTATATAAATTCGTGTCGTCTAACTCAATTTTCAGGGTTTTTTGTAATAATACCCAGTCTCGCATGTAAAATCTTGACGAATAAATATAGGCATGTGACGGTAATAGTATATACCTAATCGGTTACAATGTGGTTACAACATAATATTTTAGAATTTTCAGATGTAACTTTTCAAACATTTTATAATCATATTGCCAGTGTTAATGTGTAATTTTGCAATTTTTTCCAAATATTTTCCAATATGCTTGCCTTTTTTCCGGTTGCCTGTTAAAATAGACTAGATTATATAATAACGAGAGGGCATTATGAGTAACAACACCAAACAAAAAAAAACCACCACAATGCTGCTTTGCATGATTGCAGCTATTGTCATTGCCGCAGTGTTCTTGTTCAGCTGCGAGGCGCCGCAGGACAATCAAAACGGCACACCATCTGTCATTAAGGTGGGCTACAGTAAATACCCCTACCCGCCGCTGCACTATACGGGCGGCAATGGGGAACTCGTCGGCTTCGACATCGAACTTGCACACGAGGCTGCGGGCATTATGGACGCCGAGATAGAGTTCGTCCCCATCAACTGGTCTGAGAATTTGGAGGCGCTCGAATCAGGTGAGGTCGACATGCTTTGGGGAGGGCTGGAGAGGGCGTCCCTTGACGAAGGCATAGTCAAATTCACCAAATCGTACCTGCGTTCGGACATAGTCCTGCTCATGACTGAGGACCGGGACTACACCGAGTGGTCAGACCTCCAAGGGCTCAACGTTTGTGCTTTGAATTTCACACCTGCTTTCCATTACCTTCAGGTATACAGCAGGGACGTCATCAAAAGCAAGCGTTCGTTTACCCCGCCGGAATACCAGAGCCTCATGAATTCGCTTTCATCTGGGGAGTTCGACTGCATGATAGCCGACACGAGCTTTGTATCTTTCTTCCTCAAGGAGAACAGCAGCGAAACTTATAAGGTGAATACCGTTTTCGGCTCGAATTACGCCGTTGGGCTCAGCGTAGCCAACACAGAGCTGTTTGAAAAGCTTCAAGCTGCGCTTGACGAGCTTGAAGCCGACGGAACCATCGACAGGCTAAAAACAAAATGGATTGGGTTGGAGGTGTATCAGCAAACCGACCAGCAGGAAAACCAAGAAGTTGACCAGCCTGAAGCGCAAGAAGAAGACCAACCCGAGGATCTGCCTGGAGAAGACGAGCCCGGAGATCAGCCTGAAGAATAGGCAAAAAAAGGCTGCCGCTAGCAGTCCCTTTGAACCGCTAGCCGGCAGCCTTTTTGTCTGATAGAATTTTTTATGGATTTGTCTGTCATAACACTATTCTTTACCGCTTAAAGCTTTTGCGCCTTGAGCAGCTCAAACAGTTTTTTTGCTTCGTCAGTGTGAAGCGTGATGCCTCTCGACATGTGCTCGTGATCCGGGCTCCAGTCCCTGAGGTCGTACTTCTCGTTCCCGCCGTTCCACGCAACCTTGTTGAGCTCTTTGCACCAACCTGTCGGATAAGCCGAAACCACTCCCAGATGCTCTGTTATTTCGAAAGTAATTTCGTCTCTTTCTTTTTCATTAACTGCCATAATTAATCTCCTTTCCCGGGTTTCCCCTTATTTATTATATTATTACATACATCCCATATTTTGTCAATACGTAAATCAAAAATAATTGACTTTTTTTTATCTGTCAACTAAACTGTAGGAAAGGTGGAATTATGGATGCAAGCATACTTTACGCTGTACAGCAGCTGACGGGCAACCCTTTGCTGGACGGATTCATGGCTGGCCTGAGCTGGCTGGGCAACAACGGCATGATTTGGATATTGGCAACCATCGTCTTATTGATCTGCCCAAAGACGCGAAACAGCGGAGCGGCATGCGCCATTGCCCTGCTGCTGTCTCTGCTTCTGTGCAACTTGGTGTTAAAAAACATCGTAGCTAGGCTGCGCCCCTACGATGTTCTCCTGTGGCTGCATCCGCTTGTGCCTCCGCTCGCCGATTTCTCATTCCCCTCAGGGCACGCCTCTGCGTCGTTTGCCGCCGCTACGGCCATGGCCCTTTCAGGCATGGGGAAAAAATGGATTGCCTCGGCATTCGCGTTGGCAGCCCTAATAAGCTTTTCGCGGCTGTATACAGGGATGCATTACCCTACCGACGTGCTGGGGGGCATCGCTCTGGGCGTACTTTGCGGAACCTTGGCATGGCTTGCCACCAGACGATGGCTGAAAAGGCTTTCGCCGCCATGATCGCAGGCTGTCACGGCCTCATTCCCGCACCACCATGCTTTCTGCCAAGCGAGCCTTCTCTTCAGCACCCTTCAACATGCCTACAAGCTCCAGGGCAAATTCCATGGCGGTCCCGGCACCTCTTGAAGTAATGATGTTGCCATCAGCTACGACGCGGTTCTTGCTCGCCTTTGCCCCTGCAAGGTGTTCTTCCATTCCGGGGTATATCGTCGCCTCCTTCCCCTCAAGAATGCCGAGCTTGCCTAAAACCATGGGGGCTGCGCATATTGCCGCCAGGTATTTCTTTTTTTCCGCAAAGCCCTTGACCACTGAAGCAAGTCCCACGTGGGCTGCTAGGTTCGCAGTGCCCCTTGCGCCCCCTGGCAGTACTATCATCTCACAGTTTTCGTAGTCGGCTTCTTCAAACAGCAGGTCGGCAATGATGGATACTCCGTTTGAGCCGGTCACAGCCTTGCCCTCCATTATCGAAACCATTTCGGTTCTTATGCCGCCGCGACGCAGGACGTCAACCACAGTAACAGCTTCTATTTCCTCAAAACCTTCAGCAAAATGCACATAAACCATATGGTTCTCCTTTCTCACCGCTCTTCACGGAAATACGCGTTGCCAATGTCAGCCGGCGCCATGTCCTCTTTCCTGTTTTTGCGCGTGCTGACGACGACTATCAATATTGTCGCTATGTATGGGATCATCTCGACCAAGTACTGGGATATGTTTATTCCGACGCTCTGGAGCCAAAAGCCCAAGATGCTGAGCCCACCGAACAGAAACGCCCCCAGCAGCGCTTTCACCGGCTGCCACGATGCGAAGATCACCAGAGCCACCGCAATCCAGCCCCTTCCTGCAATCAGGCCCTCCTGCCAAACAGGTATCGCCACCAGCGACATGAACCCGCCTCCGACACCGCAAAGGCCTCCCCCGGCTATGATGTGGGCATATTTGTAAAACATGACGTTTATCCCTGAAGCATCTGCCGCAGCGGCGTTTTCGCCGACTGCCTTCAGGTTCAGTCCGGCTTTTGCTTTCTTCAGGTACGCTGCCAGCGCAACCGTAAGGACATATCCAAAATATGTAAGGACACTCTGCTGAAAAAGCGGCTTCCCCACAAGCGGCAGTCCGGAAAGGCCCGGAACGCTCACAGGCATGAAAAAATCTCTGACAACCTGAGGCGCCGGAAGCCCGCTCATGCCCTTTCCCACGAAATAGGCAAACCCGGTTCCGAAAATCGTGAGCGTCAGCCCAGTCACTACTTGGTTCGCCCTGAGCGCTACGGTCAAGAATGCGTAAATTGCCGCACCAAACGCCCCTGCCGCAAAAGCACCAAGAACCGCGAGTAACGGGCTTCCTGTTTCAAACCCAGCCTTGAACCCAATTACAGCACCCATGTACATCATTCCCTCGACACCCAAGTTCAGGTTCCCTGCTTTTTCAGTGATCAGCTCCCCCAGCGTAGCGAACAAAAGGGGCATTGCGGCAGCCACTGCAGCTGCTAAAAAGTTTTCCAAGCTACGCCACCCCCTTTATCGCCCTGTGGTCAAAAGCCACTTTGTACTGGATGAAAAACTCGCTCCCAAGCACAAAGAAAAGTATTATACCCTGTATCATTTCTGCCACAGAGGCTGGTATAAGCAAGGCTATCTGGAGGTACGCCCCCCCTTGGATAAGCATGGCGAAAGCAAAACAGCACACGGCGACGGCAGGCGCAGAAAGCCTTCCAAGCCATGTGGTTATAATGGCGGTGAACCCGAAGTTTGCAGACAGCGAGTAGGTCAGGGTTTTCTCAATTGCTGAAGCCTGCACCATGCCAGCGAGCCCGCACAGACCGCCAGAAACCAGCATAGTTGTTATCATAATATATTTTATGTTCATCCCTGCATACCTAGCAGTTTCAACGCTTTCGCCGATTACCGTCACCTCGTACCCTTTTTTAGTGTGGTTAATAAATATATAGACCAGCACCACCGAAAGGACAGCGACAAGCCACCCGACATGAACCCCGAACAGTTTTGGCAAGACCGCGCTTGGCGGGAAAGCTGCAATTCGCGGGAACCCAAAAGAGCTGGGGTCCTTCCACAAGTCGTACTGCAGGTACGTGACCCACTTGATTGCAATGTAGTTCATCATAAGAGTAAAAATGGTTTCGTTCGTCCCAAACCTCGCTTTGAAATAGGCGGGAATAAAGGCCCATGCCCCGCCGCAGACAACCGCAGCCGCCGCAACTAGGACAAGCATGGCAGCTGACGGCAAATCAGGCGGCAGGTGCAGCGCGGCATACGTAGCCCCCATTGCGCCCATCATTATCTGCCCCTCCCCTCCGATGTTCCAGAACTTCATCTTAAACGCCACAAGGATGCCCATGGACGTTATTGTCAGAGGTATGGCCTTCAATATGGTCTGGTTGAGCCGCATTTGCGAACCCACTGAGCCGTTCACGATCTGAGCAAAGACCTTGATGGGATCAAACCCCAAAGCAGCGAGCACCGTCCCTGCAAAGACTATAGACAGCAAAACAGCTGCCGCCCTGATGGCCCATTCCCTGTTTTTTGGAAGCTCTGCCCTTTTAGCGATTTTGATCATCCGCCCGCCTCCTTTCCGACATGCCCGTCATCAGCAGCCCGATGTCTTCTTTCGTCACCTTGTCAGGATCCACGATTCCCGTAACCCTTCCATCGCAGAGCACCATCACCCTGTCGCACAGTTCCATGAGGACGTCTAGGTCCTCGCCCACAAAAAGTACGCCTGCTCCGCGCTCCTTCTGCTCGCCCAGCAGGTCGTAAATCTTGTATGACGCGCCTATGTCAAGCCCCCTGACGGGGTACGCCGTTATCAGAACCTTCGGGTCGGAGTCTATCTCCCTGCCCAGAAGCACCTTCTGTATGTTTCCCCCAGAAAGCTTTTTTACCGGTGTGAAGACGCTGGGTGTCAATATGCTCAAGGAATCGACGATCCTCTCGGCTTTCTGCACACAAGGCCCCCTCTTAAGGAAAACCCCCTTTTGCCCCTGATAATCCTTCAGTATGATGTTGTGGACTATGTCCATCCCCGCCACCAGCCCCATGCCCAGCCTGTCTTCGGGTATGAACCCCATCCTGATGCCCATTTTTATTATTTCGCCGGGGCTTTTCCCCAGTATGTTTTCACCATTGAAAAAAATCCTGCCCTTTTCAGCCGGCACCAAGCCCGCTATTGATTCGCAAAGCTCCTTTTGGCCGCTTTTGGCGACCCCTGCCACGCCGAGTATTTCTCCTGCGTGCAGCGAAAAGCTTACAGATTTCAAAGCCTGCTTTTTCTCGCCGTCCAGCACAGTCACCTCGTCAAGGACAAGCAGTTCCTCATTGTTTTCAGATTTTCTTTTTTTGATCGAAAGGTCGACTTTTTTCCCTACCATCATTTCAATCAAGGACGGCACTTCGGTTTCCTTGGTCGCAACGGTCCCGATGGATCTGCCTCTACGCAGAATGGTGATCCTGTCGCTTATCTCCATGACTTCGCCAAGCTTGTGCGTTATTATCACTATTGCGCAGCCTTTTTCCCTCATATTCCTTATGATGTTGAACAATTTCTTTATTTCCTGCGGCGTCAGCACAGCGGTGGGCTCGTCAAGGATGAGGATATTTGCGCCCCGGTACAGGACCTTTATGATTTCAAGTGCCTGTTTTTCGCCCACCGGCATGTCATAGACTTTCTTGTCTGGGTTTATGTCAAGCCCGTATTCGTCAGACAGCTTTTTTATCTTCGTCGATAAGGCTTTCCCCTTTGTAAAAAAACTGCCCTTTTGCCCGATAATAATGTTCTCCTTTGCTGTAAGGACGTCGATAAGCTTGAAATGCTGGTGTATCATGCCGATGCCAAGGGCTATCGAATCCTTTGGCGACGAAAACCGGACCGCTTCCCCGTTTACAAAAATAGAACCGCTGTCGGGGCTGTATATCCCCGACAGCATGTTCATCAAAGTGCTCTTGCCGGCACCGTTTTCCCCAAGCAGCGCATGTACCTCTCCATTAAAAACGGTGAAATTCACATTTTCGTTTGCCGCAAGCGAGCCAAAAGACTTGGTTATGTTGTTCATTTGAATTGCGGTGTTCTGCAAAGCGCCCCCTCCGGCTGTTGATTTGAAAAAACGGCTATTCAGTCGCGTTTACCCCTTTTATGACGCTGTTGATATCCCATATATCGCCTCTGGTAAGCGTCTGCCCCTCTTCGCAGAGCACTGACCCGTCGGCAAACAGTATTTCGCCCGAGAAAGGCGCGAGCTCCCCTGAGATGATCTGGGCTTTCGCTTCGTCGACTTTGGCTTTTACTTCGCTTGGAACCAAATCAGACAGCGGCGCGAGGTCCACGTACCCGGAAGCCATGTTGCCGTAGTAGCTTTCCGGCGAGAATGACCCGTCTAAAATCTTCTTTACTACGTCAATGTAGTATGCACCGTGATCCCAAACGGGCGCGGTCAGGTAGGCTTTTGGTGCAGAATCAGGCTTGTCCAAGTTGTAGCCGATGGCGTAGGCACCCGCTTCCTGCGCAGCGATTATCGGGCCTGCCGTGTCGCAGTGCTGCTCAAGCACGTCGCACCCCTGCGCCAGCAACGCCTGGGCCGCAGATTTCTCTTTTTCCGGGTCGTACCATGTATTGATGTAAACTACGTTTACTTCCGCACTTGGGTTGACGGACTGTACTCCCAGCGCGAAAGCGTTAATCCCAATTTGGACTTCAGTATAGGGGTATGCAGCGACATAGCCTATTTTATTGCTTTTTGTCATCATGCCTGCAACGATGCCGGCAAGGTACCTTGGCTCTTCCATGGCGCCGAAAAAATTGTCAAAATTGGTGTCGTTCATCATGCTGCCTGAAAAATGCAGGAAGTCAACATCAGGGTACTCGTCAGCCAGTTCAGCCATGGTCTCCATGTACCCGTAGCTGCAGCCTATTATCACCCTGCAGCCTGCGTCGATCATGTTTTCTGCTGCAGACCTGATGTCCTGCCTGTTCTGGTCGTCCACGTTTTCCACCGCCATAGTCTTGACCAGCCCTGCGAAATAAGCTTCAAGCTCGTCGATGCCGTTGGCGTGGGCTTGGGAAAAACCCCCGTCGGTCTTCGACCCGATGAGAATGAAGCCGACTTTAATAAACCCATCGAAAGGCTCGCCACTGCCAGTCTGGCTGCCCTCGTCCCCGCCGCAAGCCGCAAGGCTGAGCCCCACAAGCAGCGCAAGCGTAAAAAGCATAATTTTTTTCATCTCTTCCCTCCTTAAAAATATGATTGAACGTGCAATGCAATACCTTAACATTATATTAGCATTTGACATATTCGTAAAGGCATATTGAAAAATTTTCGGATTTCTGACATAATCATCATAGCGATTGAATTACGCCATGAAAGGAGATTGCGATGGAGACATTAAAAAACAGGATTTTAGCCGAGGGGCAAGCCATAGGGCAGGAAATTATCAGAGTCGACAGTTTTCTGAACCATCAGATAGACGCCGAGTTCATGTACGAAATAGGCGAGGAGTTTAAAAAGAGGTTCGCTGGCGAGGAAATCAACAAAATCCTGACTATAGAAGCCAGCGGCATAGCCATAGCCGTCTGCGCCGCGAAATTTTTCGGCTACCCCCCAGTGGTGTTTGCAAAAAAAGACGCCTCCGGGATCCTGACCCCCGGGTTTTACTCTTCAGAAGCGAAATCCTTCACGAAGGGGGTAGTTTCAACTGTAAAAATCGCTGAGAAATTCTTGTCATCGATTGACAGAATTCTTATCATCGACGACTTCCTTGCCCGAGGCGAAGCCGCTTTTGCGCTCTGCAGCCTTGCCGAGCAGGCCGGCGCTGCGGTCGTAGGCATAGGGGCAGTTATAGAAAAAGGGTTCCAAGGGGGCGGCGACCGCCTTCGCAAAAGAGGGTACCGAGTCGAATCCCTCGCGGTCATCGAAAAAATAACCGGCGGCAAAATCATATTCAAGAATTAACCGGCTTTTTGATTGACAGCCCTTCTGGCGCAAACCCCCGCCACAACAATTGAAGCTGCAGAAAGCAAGGAGAAAACCAACAGTTTTGTTATATGCGACCTGAACAAAATATCCGGTGCGTAAGCTCTCATGGAGAAATAATAGTTCCAAGTGTCCCCGAATCGTGAGAACGTGCTCGACCAGAATTCAAATTCAGACCACCTGGTGGGAATAAAGCTGTCCGGTATGTAGAAAGGCGAACCGGTAAGCAGGTAGCAGCAAAAGACTGCCAGCAGCGCTCCGCCGGCCATGACCGCCCTCCTGAGCCACTTGTTCAAGCCGCTTGCAAAACCCCCTGCCACAATCAACGCAAAGGCGGCAAAGGCAAACCACAATGCCAGCCTCCCCAATGCCCCAAAGCTCTTCGCTATGTCCTCGTAATAGATCGTTATATCGCCGCTGACTCCATAAACCATCCGCATCTCAGACGCGGAAAACTCAGTACCCTCCCCACAGATTATGTCCAGTGCATCAAAGCTTGTCCGCAAGTCGTCCTCGCTTGCCTTGTATATTAATGGCACAGCCTTGCCATACAGCAGTTTTTCAACGATATAGTTTTCGCCGCCTATGACCACGGTTTCACCCAGTATGCCTTTTGTGGCACCAAAGATTTTAAAAGCTGACGTTTCCGAAAGCGCACACCCGTTGTCCAGCACCAAGTCGAAGCTCCCTGTATTGTCGCCGAAATAAAACAGTGCGCAGTCGAGCCTAACCCTTGACCCAAGCGAATAGTTCTCAACGGTTATGTCGTTTTCTTGGCTCCATGCGGTGTACCTGACGTCTTCCTTTTCGAAATCGCGCCTTTCCAGGATGCCTGACATGCGCTCAGCATTGAGCAGCTGGCCCTCTGACCTTATTTGAACGATTTTGCCATATTCTCTTTCAGCGTCTGCGGCAGCCCCGGCTGACAAACCCCAAAGGGCTGCGGACACCATCAGAAGCGCACAAGACACTGCTAGCCTTGCTATGCTCTTACGTCCCGACATCGGCTGATTGAACACGTATACGGTCTCCTTCCGTTATCGTTTTATTGCTCTTAGAGATTATAAGGTCATCGCCGGTGAAACCGCCCTCTATCGCGGCGTTTTGGTTGTCTTTCTCGATCAGAGTGATTTCCGCCTTTGCCGCGGTTTCCTGTACGCCGAGGACGCCTTTTACATCTCTGACTACGTAAACATAATAAGCCTCCTCGTTGCCCCTGATGGCGCTAAGTGGTACGACATTCCTATATTCTTCCGATCTCATCTCATGGGACAGAGTCGCTTTCTGGCCGGGATACGCGTCGGCGCTGTCGGGCAGGTCCGCTATGACTCTCGCCTTGCCTTCATCGCGTGAAATCGATTTTATCACGAGGCCGTCGACAGGTTTGCTCTTGCCCGAAAGTGTCACGCTTACCGGGTCGCCGGATCTCATATATTGGGCGTCGTCCACGGAAAGCTCGCCG
>WRJK01000089.1 GCA_009782285.1 Clostridiales bacterium | reverse complement strand
GCCTTTCAGGTTTCGGAAGCAAGATGGAAACCCTTAAGGAAATGCTTGACAACGGAGAAGACAGGGCATTGTTCCTCATCGACGAAATCGCAAGCGGGACGAACCCGCAAGAAGGCTTTGCCTTGACAAAAGGGCTGATAGCTTATTTAATGCACAAGCCGTACATAAGCCTCTTCACGACCCATTTTGACGTAGGCGCAGAAAGCGGCGAGGTTGTAAACCTGCAGGTGGCCGGGCTGGCTGGAGCCGATTTCGGCAAGCTCGACAAGGAGCTGCGCTATGCAAACAGGCGAGAGAGGATAAACATAATCTCAAAATACATGGACTACAGGCTGCACAGGGCAGCAGATGGCAGGGAGGTTCCGAGGGATGCGCTGAACATCGCTAAAATGCTCGGGATCAACGAAGAAATAATTGAATACGCAAGGAGGGCGATTAATTGAAAAATCGAGTTACATGTGTGTTTCTAATGGTTGCCGTGCTGCTTGCCCCAGTGGCGCTCACTGCCAAACCAACTGCATGGGCAGAAGCTGAAACAATAGCAATCGAGCTTGACGGGCGAGTGCTGACACTTGACCAGCCGCCGATAATAGAAAACGAGCGGACGCTGATACCGATCAGGACAGTAGCGGAAAGCATTGGTGCGGATGTCGAATGGGACCCTGATGCGAAGACTGCCACATTAGACAGAGCCGGAACGTCGGTGACACTGACTATCGGCTCAAACAGAGCGGAAGTGAATGGCGCCAGCGTGAGCTTGGATGCTGCCCCTGTAATCGTTAACGGGCGAACGCTGCTGCCGGTGCGTTTTGTTGCCGAGACATTTTCGCAAAACGTGGAATGGGACAAGCAAAACAGGGTTGTAAGGATTTCAGAAGACATGGCATTTGCCAAAAACAGCAACCTCAACGCGTGGCTGCTCGGCGTGGGTGCGATAATCGGAAAAAGAAACAACCAAAACCTGTACCAGCTTGGAATGGCGGTAAGGACACCCAGCAATGTTCAAACTCAGCGGCAATCGCTGCAAAGCAGCTGGGGCGTATCCGACAGGGACGATCTGATTGACACAATAGCAAGCATGACATACTTTGGGCACAGCGCCATGTTCAACAACGATGTTGAGCTGTTCAAATCATTGTCTAAGGCTGAACAGAACAGGGTCATAAACAACGCAGAAGGCGTTGACAAATACATGTGGCCATACGTAATGGCACTGGACAAGAAATGGGGCGACAAGAGCATTTACGCATGGGACTGGTTCCGCATGGGGCATTTGTGCAGATGGGGGTACCTTGCCGGGTACATCACTGCAGAAGAAGCTTACGAACTCTTTGAGCCGGTAGCGAAACTATTGCGAGAGGCTTTCAGTTCATGGGACGAAGCGACGGAAAACTATCTGGACGGGTACGCATATTGGGCACGGATTGACGTCAGCGGCGGCCCAAATGAGTTTCTAAGGAGGCAAGCCGCGTACGAAGAGCTTAAAGAAGCCGAGAAGAGAGACCCTCGCGGATTGCTGTTCGACCCTTCTGTATGGACTGAACCGGTTAGAGGCATTGAAAACAGATGAGGAAGTGGTTTACGATGCATGCAAAAAAGAAATCTTCAATGCTCTTTGCCGTGCTGCCTGCCATTAGCTTGCTGCTGGCAGGGACAGGCAGCGCTTTTGCTGTGACAGTTGGCGGCTGCGAGACCATCGTGGCAGGAAACAAGTACAGCCTTGCCATAGACGACGACGGCAGCCTGTGGGCTTGGGGGAACAACGAATATGGACAGCTTGGTGTTGGATCAAGCGATTGGGAGAGCAGGAAACTGGCCCCGGTTAAAATTATGGACGGTGTTGCAACTGTTTCTGGAAGAGAATCGCACAGCTTGGCGGTCAAGACAGACGGCAGCCTGTGGACCTGGGGAGACAATACCAGTGGACAGCTCGGCGACGGCACAGCTTTCAGCAGTTATGCGCCGGTGAAAATCATGGACGGCGTTGTGGCTGTTTCAGCAGGTGGTGCGCACAGCTTGGCGATCAAAGCTGACGGCAGCCTGTGGGCTTGGGGGAACAATTCCAGCGGACAGCTCGGCGACGGAACCAGCGGTGTTGCAAACAGCAAACTGACGCCGGTGAAAATCATGGATGGCGCAGCGGCTGTTTCGGCGGGATATCTACACAATCTTGCCATCAAGACCGATGGAAGCCTGTGGGCCTGGGGCAACAACGAGTACGGGCAGATTGGAGACGGTTCAGGCAGCGGTTCCCAAAACAACAAATCTGCGCCTGTCCAAATCATGGCCGGGGCCGTTTCAATTGCGGCAGGCTACGGGCATAGCCTTGCCGCCACAGAGAAGGGATACTTCTATGTTTGGGGAAATGCTGATTTTGGCCAGCTCCACTTGATAAGGCTGAACGAAACCGAACCCGCCTTCAATCAAGGGCCTGTGATTGCGGCAGCCAATGGCTATGTTGCATATAATTTAATCAAGCCGCAACTCAACACTACCGTGGGCTACATTGCCGACATATCGGCGGGGTACGACCACACCCTTGCTGCCTTGAAAAACGGCAACCTTCAGGTATGGGGATGGAACATGCATGGACAGGTTGGCAACGGCAAAACAAACGAAAAGATTCATGAAGGGTTTTCGCGAATGTCCGACAGTGCAAAAATTATGGACGACGTAAAATTGCCTGATGGCGCACAATTGGATATTCGAGTGTACCTGAATGGGGAAAGGCTGTCTTTCGACGTGCCGCCAATCATTGAAAACGGACGCACCCTTGTGCCGCTAAGAGCCATATTCGAGGCTCTGGGCGCGGAAGTCGACTGGGACCAGTCAACAAAGACGATTACTGCAACAAAAGGCGAAATCACGATAACAATGCAGATCGACAATCCGGTCATGACAAAAAATGGAGTACCCACTACGCTTGACGCCCCGCCAAAAATTATAGACAACAGAACTCTTGTGCCTGTCCGGGCTGTAGCAGAAAGCTTTGACGCTACGGTTGACTGGCATAATGATAAAAAATACGTAATAATCAAAAAGGAGGAAATGGATGAAGAGTAAATTGAACCTAAATCCGAACACCATCGCCGAGGCGAGGGCCTGCGCTGCCAATATTGCACAGAACATGCAGGACTTCATTGAAAAGCATACGACGGTGAGCACAGAAAGAACGGTTGTCAGGCTGCTGGGCGTAGACGGCGTCGACGATGTGGAGACCCCGCTGCCAAACGTCTTGGTTGACCAAGTAAAAGACGCCGGCGGGCTGCCAAAAGGCATGGCTTACTGGATTGGCAACGCAATGATCCAGACTGGGATGTCCCCACAGGAAATCGCTGAGAAAGCAGCCTTGGGTGACTTGGAAATCACCAAGCTCCCTCTGGCAGACGCAAAAGATGCCGAAGAGAAAATCAAGCCCGTCGTATCAGAGTCCCTTGCAAGGATCAGGCAGCAAACTGAAAAACGGAACGAGTACCTTCGGACAATCGGAGAAGGGCGAAGACCGTACATCTACGTGATCGTAGCAACAGGGAACATTTACGAAGACGTGGTGCAAGCTCAAGCAGCCGCAAGGCAGGGGGCGGACATAATCGCTGTCATCAGGACTACGGCGCAGAGCCTGCTCGACTACGTCCCCTACGGACCGACCACAGAAGGTTTTGGCGGGACCTACGCTACGCAGGAAAACTTCAAGATCATGAGGAAAGCCCTCGATGAAGTCGGGGAAGAAGTGGGCAGGTACATAAGGCTCTGCAACTATTCGTCTGGGATGTGCATGCCTGAAATCGCTGCAATGGGTGCCATCGAAAGGCTCGACGTCATGCTGAACGACGCGCTGTACGGCATATTGTTCAGGGACATCAACATGCAGCGGACGCTTATCGACCAGTTCTTCTCACGGGTGATAATAGGGTACTGCGGGATTATCTTCAATTCAGGCGAGGACAACTACCTAACGACTGCCGATGCCTATGAAGAAGCCCACACAGTGCTTGCGTCACAGTTCATAAACGAGCAGTTTGCGGTTTTAGCCAATATATGCGAAGGGCAGATGGGCCTCGGACACGCTTTCGAGATGGATCCTGACATAGAGAACGGCTTCCTTTACGAGCTCGCGCAGGCTATCATGGCAAAGGAGATTTTCCCGAACGCATCTCTGAAGTACATGCCCCCGACAAAGTTCATGACCGGCAACATCTTCAAAGGGAACGTACAAGATGCGCTGTTCAACTTGATCGCTGTCTGGTCTGGCCAGTCGCTGCAGCTTCTTGGCATGCTCACGGAAGCG
This sequence comes from Clostridiales bacterium, assembly GCA_009782285.1. Taxonomy (GTDB): domain Bacteria; phylum Bacillota; class Clostridia; order Peptostreptococcales; family Anaerovoracaceae; genus WRJK01. The sequence goes on along the minus strand of WRJK01000089.1, from coordinate 8,627 downwards.
ATCCATACGCCCCACATGCACGATCGCTACCTTGCCATCGAAAACGCCTCTTACATTTTCAACAACGCTAGGGATCTCGGCGAAGAGGTGGAATTCAAGGCAGACGGCATCATCCAGCAGAGGGCTCAGAAAGTCCTCGCGGACGCAGCTGAGCTGCTTAAGACTATCGAAAAGGAAGGGCTTTTTTACACCATCGAGCAGGGCAAATTCGGCGGGGTAAAGAGAGCCCGTGACGGAGGCAAAGGCCTAGCCGGCGTTTGCGCAAAAGCCGAAGGCTACTTCAACCCGTTTATATCTATGATGCTTGGAGGTGAAAAGTGATGGCGGCTGTAAGCACGGAAATCAGCAAGGTCGACCTGACCAAGGTGAAGCCTTACGGCGACACCATGAACGACGGAATGGTCGAAACAGCTTTCACGCTGCCTGTCCCCTACGGAGAGGAAGCGAGCGAGGCGGCAAAGCAGCTTGTGAAGAAAATGGGGCTGGACGAGCCCGCTGTGGTATACTCCCACGACATGGGCGGCGGGTACACTTTCTTCGTGGTGTACGGGAAATGCCAGCACACTGTTGACTTTACAGGCATCAAGGTTACAAAGGTCGATGTGGACGTGATGGACAGGCTAGAATGCCAGAAGTTCATCGAGGAGAACATCAAAAGGGACGTCGTTATCGTGGGCGCAAGCACCGGAACCGACGCGCATACCGTAGGCATCGACGCAATCATGAACATGAAGGGTTTTCACGGCCACTACGGGCTTGAGAGGTACAAGGGCATCGAAGCCGTAAACATGGGCAGCCAAGTCCCCAACGAAGTCATAATAGCAAAGGCGGTGGAGTTGAAAGCGGACGCAATCCTAGTGTCTCAGACCGTGACGCAAAAGGACGTGCACATAGCGAACCTCACGAACATGGTTGAGCTGCTTGAGGCAGAAGGGCTCAGGGACAAGGTCATCCTAGTCTGCGGCGGTCCTAGGATATCCCATGAACTGGCTCAGGAGCTAGGGTATGACGCTGGGTTCGGGCCTCACAACTATGCGGAGGATGTGGCGTCGTTTGTCCTCACCGAAATTGTAAAAAGAGCATTAACGTAAAATATCCTGAAAGGAGACAATGTATTGAAAAACAAATTGATGACAGCTGACGAAGCCGTTTCGAGGATAGGAGACGGCGCAACCATCATGATCGGCGGCTTTATGGCCTGCGGGACGCCGGAAATCTTAGTGGACGCCCTTGTGAAAAAAGGCAGCCGCAACCTCACGATAATATGCAACGACGCAGGCGTTCCAGGGAGGGGCACCGGAAAACTTCTGTCCAACGGGCAGATAAAAACCCTGATAGCGTCCCATGTGGGCCTCAACCCAGAGGTAGCGCACAGGATGAACACAGACGTTGCCGAGGACAAGCTGGAATGCATCCTCGTGCCTCAAGGAACCCTTGCCGAAAGGATAAGGTCCGGCGGCGCAGGGCTCGGCGGTTTCCTTACCCCGACCGGCGTAGGGACGATAGTTGCCGAGGGGAAAGACGTAATAGAGATCGACGGCAGGAAATACCTTCTCGAAAAGCCGCTTAAAGCTGATTTTGCGTTCATTCGCGGCTCTGTTACAGACAAATTCGGCAACACGACGTACAACGGCACGACCAGAACTTTCAACCCGATGATGGCAGCGGCAGCCGAATATGTGATAGTCGGGGCGTGCGAAGTGGTTGAAATCGGAGAAATAGACCCGAACAACGTGGTTACCTCGGGGATATTCGTAGACGCGATAGTAGGAGGTGAAAAACCTTGGCAGATATAAAAGAAAGAATAGCGAAAAGAGTTGCAATGGAGCTGCACGACGGTGACGTGGTGAACCTCGGCATTGGGCTCCCTACGATGGTAGCCAATTTTCTCCCTGAAGGGGTGGAGATAATACTCCAGTCAGAGAACGGGATCATGGGCATGGGGCCCGCACCAAGCCCCGGGAACGAGGACGTTGACATAGTCAACGCCGGTGCGCAGTACGTGACTGTGAACCCGGGCGCAATGTTCTTTGACAGCGCAACGTCCTTTGGCATCATCCGAGGGGCTCATGTGGACGCCACAATACTGGGCGCCCTTGAAGTGGACGAGAAGGGCAACCTTTCGAACTGGATAGTACCGGGCAAGATGGTGCCGGGGATGGGCGGAGCAATGGACCTTGTCATAGGTGCCAAAAAAGTCATCATTGCCATGCAGCATACGCAGAAGGGCAAGCACAAGATCCTGAAGGAATGTACGCTTCCATACACTGCCTTGGGTGTGGTCGATCTGATAATCACTGAGATGGGCGTCATGGAAATAACGAGCGAAGGCGTCCTGTTGACCGAGCTGCACCCTGACTTCACGGTTGATGACGTTGCCGCAGCGACAGGCTGCAAGCTACTCGTCAGCCCTGATTTGAAAGAAATGGCATAAAGATAGATGCGCAGCAGTGGGATATTGATGCCTGTGAGCTCCTTGCCGTCTAAGTACGGCATTGGGACCCTCGGCAAAGAAGCATACAATTTCGTCGATTTTTTAAAGATCTGCAGACAGAAATATTGGCAGATCCTCCCGATCGGGCCCACCGGTTTCGGAGACAGCCCATACCAGAGCTTTTCCGCACATGCGGGCAACCCCTATTGGATCGACCTTGAGATGCTCGCTAGCGAAGGCTTGATTTCTGCTGCTGAAATAAAAAAGACGGGGTTTGTTGAAAACCCCGATCTTGTCGACTACGGGGATCTCTATGAAAAGAGGTTCCGCTTGCTTGGTAAAGCCGCTATGAGGATAGATCCGCAAGACAACGGCTTCGCCTCCTTTTGCGCAGCAAGTGCAGAATGGCTCAATGGCTATTCACTGTTCATGTCGATAAAAGAGGAGCATGGCATGGTGTCCTTCCACCGATGGCCTGACAAGTACCGCATCTACCACGAAAAAGACATGCTTGAGGCTAAGAGGCGCCTTGAAGCCAGAGTACATTTCTGGAGTGCGCTGCAGTACTTGTTTTACAGCCAATGGGAAAGATTCAAGGCATATGCAAATACGAACGGGGTCGAAATCATCGGCGACATCCCGATATACGTTTCCCCTGATTCTTCAGACCTTTGGATGAATTACAGACTCTTTCAGGTGGACAAAAAACGCGAACTGATCAGCGTGGCGGGGTGCCCGCCTGACTACTTCGACGAATTCGGGCAGCTTTGGGGCAATCCTCTCTACAATTGGAGCTACCACAAAAAGCAGGGTTACGATTGGTGGATAAAACGCCTAAAACACGCCGGCGAAATCTTTGATGCAGTGAGGATCGACCATTTCAGAGGTTTTGCGGGATACTATTCAATACCTGCCGGGAGCAAAAATGCGGTACATGGCGAATGGAAAAAAGGCCCTGGCAAAGATTTCGTGTCTGCCGTCAAGGAAAAGGCTCCAGAGATTGCGATAATCGCAGAGGACTTGGGGTTTTTGACGCCTGACGTTCGAAAGCTCTTGAAATTCAGCGGGTTTCCTGGCATGAAGGTCCTCCAGTTCGCTTTTGACAGCTCGGAGGACAACGAGTACCTGCCCCACATGTACCCCGAAAACAGCGTTGCTTACACTGGGACCCATGACAACCCGACTACTTCAAGCTGGGCATCAGACGCATCTGCTGACGTACTGGAGTTCGTGAGAAAATACCTTAGGGCCGGCCGAAACTTGAATCTGGCGAATGCACTTGTAAAAGCTGCGATGCACAGTAAAAGCGATGTCTGCATCATCCCAATCCAAGACTGGCTCCTGCAAGGAGGCGAGGCGCGGATAAATACGCCAGGAACGACGGAAGGCAACTGGCGGTTCCGTGTAAGAAAAAGAAAGCTGTCTGTGCCGCTCGCTGAAAAAATACTTCGGGTTACCGAGGACAGCGGTAGGGCGTACCCAAAATAAAGTTAGTTTAATAAAGTAAAATGATATGAAAGGGGAGGCGATTTTAGCCGATATGGAGAACAAAGCAGCTGTATATAAGATTTTAGCCCTCAACCCCGGTTCCACTTCTACAAAACTGGCATTGTTTGCAAACGAGCAACAGCTTGCGGAAAAGACGGTGCGCTACGACAACCGGGATCTTGACCGCTATGCAAGCCTAACGGAACAAAAACCGTTGCGGCTTTCATGCCTTGCGGAATTCTTGCAGGAAAACAACGTTGACATGTCTGACCTCTCTGCAGTGGTGGGGCGCGGAGGCTTGGTACGGCCATTGGAAGCCGGAACCTACACAGTCAACGACAAGATGCTGGCAGACTTGGATGCAGGGGTGTCTGGCATCCACGCCTGCTCCCTCGGAGGCATCATGGCTGAGGAAATAGGCCGGCTGCACGGCATACCCTCGTATGTGGTGGACCCCGAGGTAGTGGACGAGCTCGAACCTGTGGCTAGAGTGAGCGGCCTGCCTAGTATAAACAGAACCAGTGCGTTCCATGCCTTGAACACCAAGTCCGTGGTGCGCCTCTGTGCCAAGGACTTTGGCATACGCTATGAAGATGCACGCTTCGTGGTGGCTCATTTGGGTGGTGGCGTCACTGTAGCCGCCCACCGCTATGGCAGGGTCATTGACGTCAACAACGGCATAACCGGAGAAGGCCCCTTTTCGCCGGAACGCAGCGGCAGCCTGCCCCTGACCTCCGTCATTGAGATGTGCTATTCCGGACAGCACAGCAAACAGGAAATGCTGGACATTGCTACCAAAAATGGCGGCATGAAGACTTATCTGGGCACCCACGACCTAGTCAAGGCAGAAAAGATGATCAGCCAAGGAGATGAGAAAGCCGCACTGATCGTTGACGCCATGGCGTATCAGATAGCAAAGGAAATCGGCGCAATGACAGCAGTGCTGGAAGGCCGAGTAGATGCAATCATCCTAACAGGAGGCCTTGCCTATTCTACCCGTTTCGTTGGTGCAATAAAACAACGCGTGGATCAATTTGCCCCAGTCTGCACCTATCCCGGCGAAAACGAAATGGCGGCTCTTGCTGCCGGTGCGCTGCGAGTGCTTCGGGGCGAGGAAGACGCAAAAACCTATGCGCCGGACTGAAGAGCCTAGCTTGCTTTGCTTGGCAGCTTATAATTAGCGCAGGTGCTTTTCAATTAAATCAATAAACGTGTCAAGATATTCGCGGTTTGGGAAAAAAACTCTCGATGAGCTGGCGTTGCCGCCTCCCTTGCCGTTGTAGATTGACGCGTTTTCTTTTACCAGCTTCCCGCAGTTGTATTCTTTTCCGTTTGAAAAAAGAAGGAGCGTGTTGTCTTTCGGTGAAATCAACATGATGAGCTTGTCCATCCCCTCCATGCCGGAAAACGGCCTGCCCAAGCGGAGAAGGTCATCTGTCTTGAAAGCAGGGAATTCCCTGACGAGTATCTTGGCACTGTCTCCTGCCTTGACGGCCTCTTCTATTTCGGCTGCCTTCTCCGCAATGCATTCCTGCTTTAATGCGTCGAGTTCTTCTTTAACTGCGCGAGCTTTTTCGTCCCGCAAATTGATTTTTTCGATAAGGTCGTTTGTGCTGGCAGAGTACTTGAAGTTGAGGCTGGTGATTACGTCGTTTTTAAGGCCGTAGTCAGCCAGAGCCCGCATGCCCGCTTCGAAATACACTCTGAACATGCCCTTGTAGTGCTCGACTTTAAACACTTTGACAAGCCCAACCTGTCCTGCCGTATTGGGGTGCGTACCGCAGCATGCCACGCAGTCTGCCGGGTTTTCTGTGTCCCCTACGCAGACTATCGAAATGTCCTCGTCCACGGCAACTGCTTTCCGCAGCGGAAGGCTTGACGTTTCAGTTGAACTGCTGAAATACCTCGTCGTGACCGGAGCGTTCGACCATATGATCTCGTTTGCGCGTTTTTCTGCGCACGTTGCCATTTCCCATGTGATTTCTTTTATGTCCGGTTTTTCTTCCAAGTTAATGTCTATGGTCAAATAGTCGTCGCCCATGTGAAACCCTCTGTTCACGCCGCCGTATTCGCTGAAAAAGATGCCTGACAGGATGTGTTCTCCGCAGTGGCGCTGCATGTTCTCAAACCTTCTGCCCCAGTTGATAGTGCATTTCACCTTGTCCCCGATGGCAAGGGGGCACTCCCCGGCAACGTGGAAAACCAACCCGTCTTCCTCATAGGCGTCCAATATCTCGCAGGTTGAGCCGCTTTCCAGCGATGCTATGAAGCCGGTGTCGCAGGGCTGCCCGCCCGATGCAGGGAAAAACACGGTCTGGTCTAGAATTATCCCAAAGCCGCCCTTGACGTCTTTGATACCCGTGACTGTCGCGAGGGTTTCTTTTAAATATACGTCTTGTTTGTAGAGTTTTGTCGTTTGCATGGTGCCTCCTCCGCTGTTTTCAGATGCTAGTAAAAATTTGCACTTGATGCCTGTTATTCGGCAAATACATCCTTAAGGTCTATCCTGCACCCTTCCAATACTTGAACGGGTGCCGTATCTGTATCGGAATACATGGATACTACATACCTTCCTTTTTCAAGTATGCACGCTTGCACTGACTTGGTTTCAGTATCTACAATCCAGTATTCTTTAATGCCTGCTTCAAGGTATTTGTTGAATTTTACCAATCTGTCACGGCTTGCCGTTGATGGCGACAGTATCTCTACCACCATGTCAGGAGTGCCGTTGCAGCCTTTTTTGTCCAATTTCGACTTGTCGCAGACTATCACAATGTCAGGTTGAACTACTGTATCCTCTGCATCCCCGGCAGCGTTCAGCCGAACGTCAAAAGGTGCAGCATATACCTTGCAGGGCTTGCCCTCAAGAAAGCTCCTGATTTGCCAAATCATTTCGACAAGAACTTCCTGATGTTGCCGCGACGGTGCAGGGGACATCATGTATGCCACGCCGTCAATCAGCTCATACCTCTTATCGTCGTCCCATCCGGCGTAGTCTGCATAGGTGTACCTTTTTTCTTTTTGCAATGGATCCATGGTGTGCCTCCTTGAATTGTTTTGCTGCTGGAACTATCTTACCATATTTTTTGGAGCATGTATAGCAAAAAGAGCTGCGTGAAGCAGCTCTTTGAATAACACCTAGTGTTGGCTTTGCCTTTACCTGCCGTCTGACCACCATATTGCATGCAGCGTCAAATCGCCGGTTAAAGTTATTGTCTGCCCTGGCAGGTATATGAGACCGCTGCCGTTAGATTGGGTGTTCCAGTAACTGAGGTTGAACCAAGGCCTGCTCACGTTTGCAGCTTCGGGGCCCAAAATCCTGTACTGGCTGCCGACAACCAAATTGGTGTCGGTGCTGCCGCCTGTGCCACCGATGCCCGGCAGGTAAGATACCGTGCAGAGCGCTACATTGGGCTTCCACTGGGCGTAAAGCGTGATGTCGTCGTTGACAAGGATAGTCTGGCCGTTCTGGTAGGCAATGCCTGTTCCGTCCGGTTTAGTGTTCCACCCATTGAATGTGTAGCCGTCCCTGAAGTAGCCTTGGCCTGTTACCACATGGATGCTGCCTTTTGGCACTGTCACTGTATTTATGGTGCCTACACCGCCGTTGGGGTTGTAAGTGACCTTTGCCGTTTGGGGTTTTTGATCCGGGAGTGCCTTGAAAGCGACTGCATTAATCTGCGTCTCTTCGCCGGTTGCGCCGGTGAATCCCCAGTAGACATCGGTTCCGCCAAACTGCTTAACAGTGCTTGCAACCGTGTAGCTGTATGATTTGCCGTCGAAGCTGTAGTCAAGCCTGCCGCCTGCACCAGAGGGCGTCCAAGAGATGTTGAACGCGTACCACTTGTTCGAATGGGTGAACTTGGCTAGGTTGCCGTGGTTGGCCGGCAGGATTTTCGCCGCCGGGGTAACGACTGCGATGTGCGGGCCGTAACCTGATGTGTCTGTCACGCACTCATCGTTCGTTGCTGGGTTTATCGTGTTAATCTTGGTGTCCAGCTCAATCGAAAGGGCGTTCTTGACCCAGACCCTGCCGTATACGCCAAGAGCCTCACCCATGGTGCCTCCGGGCTGCGAAAACGCATTTAATCCGCGAGGGTCTTTTTGCAGCGTGAACGTTATGCCGTCGGCCATCGTCGGCGCTTTGTTTGTGCTGCTGTGGTACATGTACACGTAGGACTCCAGCGAAAACGGTTTGGTCAGGTCGAGCTTCTCGTAAGCCCATGCTGCGCCTACTTGATATATCCTGTCTTCATTCAGCAGAATGACGTTGGAGTAATATGGGTCGTAGGCAGAGTTCTTTAGGTTGTTGAACTTGCCGGCGACGCTGGGGCCTTGGGGCGGCGCCACGCGGTAGCCGGCGTTGCCCGTGCCGGAGTCCGAGCCAATATAAAGCTTCAGCTCCCCAATGTTGAAGACGTCAGGCATTCCGGCGTTGCCGATTATACGGAAATACCTGTACGCCTTGTCTGCGTTTAGCCCGTCGGCGACGGTCCTGAAAGACATCCCGTAGGGGTAGCCGTAGGCTCTGACTTGATCGACGACAAACAGGGTGGTGTAGTTCACGCCGTCGTCGGAGCCTTGGAAGTACGCCCCTTCAAGGCGGTTTGTGGAATATCCTTCCCGTCCGATATATGCGATCGACGTGACCCTCTGCGGCACCTTGAACTCGACTCCTGCGTACCCTAGCTTTGCGCCGTCAAAA
>WRJK01000088.1 GCA_009782285.1 Clostridiales bacterium | reverse complement strand
CAGCTGTGTAGTTGCCGCCACCCAGTGAATTCACTGTGACGGGCAGTCCGCCCACGGTTGCGGTCACGGCTGCACCGTCGATGACGCCAACCGAGCCGTCAGCGCTGTGGGTTGAGAACGGCACTGTCACGGTGCCCACTGGGCCCCATGCCTTGCCGAAGTCGAAATTGCTTGATATTGCAGTCGGTAATGTGAAGTTAACATTGTCTGCCACAATGCTGAAGTCGTTTACGTGCACAGTCTTTGTTTGGCTGTACGCCCCGTTTGCGCTTGCCGTTACTGCATAGCCCGCATTGTCGTAATGCGGCTGTGCAGAAGGCGTTACAGCCCAGTCGAATGTGCCGCCTGCAGCGTCCATATGGGAAGTTCTGGTGTCAACATACGTGTCGTCCGGCAACAAATTGCCGTTCGACTGCCTTACCCTGCTGCTGACGTCTATTGAAAGGTCGAGGGCGGCACTTGCAATCGGTGCACCGGCACCATCTGTTATGCTGCCTTTAAGGTGGGAAGCATAATTATGGGCTGCTTCGATGTTGAACAGGAAAGCGCCGACAAGCCTTTCCCAGTGGTAGTATATGGAACCGCCGCCCGGCTCCGGGTAGCTTGTCAGAGTCAGTTCGTTCTTGCCGCCTTTTTGCACATGCTCAAAATATTCCCTGAGCGTCATCCTGATTGAGCCGCCAACAGGGATGTTGATAAGCAGCGCGTCGCCGGTGGTACCAATATTTGGCACATAGTATTCGTTCTGGTCGCCTGTTGTGTTTGCGCACATGATGACGCCGACCGCCCCGGCATCTTGGGCGGCTTTCACGACCGCCGCATTGTTGGCGTTAGAGCTGGCTCGGTGCATCATCAGGATTTTGCCTTCCAATTGGTCCGCTACAGCTTGAACCTTTGCTACTGTCGAGTAGTAGCTGCTGTTGCCGACGCTGCTGCCGGGTATGAAGGGCTCTGTTATGATGACCACTTCGGCAGTAATGTCCGCTTTAGGGGCGCCCGCTGCTGCGACTTGCGTCGCTGTCGGATAGGTGAGAGGGATTCTTCTCTGGTTGCCGTAATAATCGTTGTACGGTGCCAATGCGCCGTAAGTGCCGTAGTTGGCCTCCCCCATGTACGGGCGAATAAAGCCGAACGAACCATGTTCGAAAGTATAGCACAGCGTTCCCGTGGCAGCAAAGGCATAATCGTCAAGGCCTCCGTTGGCATCGTACATCGCATTGTTCACCTGTTCTGCGTAGAGGCAGATGTCGGCCATGTCGCGCCCATGTTTTTCAAGGTTCGGATGCCCCGGGTTGTTGTCCCGGTATGACCAAGCGTATTGGATCAGTTCGCCCCAAGTATGCCCGGATATTGTAGTCATGACCTGGTTGTTTGTGAGGATATCCCTGACAGCCCGGGTTTCAGGTTCGCTGAAAGGCGTTGCTCCGCGGTACGTTTCTTGGCTCATGGTGCCGGAGGAACCGGTGTTGCTGCCCCAATCGTAAGCATAGTTCCTGTTCAGGTCAATGCCTACGGAATTGCCCGTGGCACCGTTGTTGGGGTTCCTGTTTTTGCGCCAGTTGCCTGGGCTGTGGGTTTGGTCCCAATGAGTGCCGTCAGGGTTGACGACGGGCATGAGCCAGACTCTTGTGGTGTCGAGCAGGTCTGTGATCTTGCTGTTTGTGCCGTATTGAGTTATGAGGTACCACGCCAGGTTCATGCAGTATTCGTTGCTGGGCCATTCCCTTGCGTGATGGCCGGCTACATGCATTGATTCAGGCCTGCCGTCATGGACTCCAGGGGCGTTGCAGACTTCAAGTGCCACAAGCGGGTTCCCGTCCCAAGATTTTCCGAGCACATGGAGTTTGACGATGTCAGGGTATTCCTGCGCCAAGTAGTTGATTTCACCGTAAAGCTCGCTTACCGTCCTGTAACCCAGCCTGCTGGGGAAGCCGTATTTGTCATTGAACAGGACGTTTGTCGGATCAAACACAGTGTCCGGTTCAACCGTCAAGCCGGGCCTTCCCGTGCCGGATGTCCCAGGAAGCCCCTCAATCGGCTCTGCAGCTGCGCGAGCCGTTGATTTTTGATAGCCAAGCCATTCTACCTCGACTGTTGAGTCTTCAATGACAACGGTGTATTCGATTTCGTTTGCCGCAAAATAGTCCAGCTCGTACTCATGGGCCATTATCGTCAAAGTGCATATGTCGCCGTCAACATCAAGTTTTAGAACGTCAAGCCCGGCTGATATGAGAGCATCAACCTCTGCCTGCCCATTTGCTTGGACTTCAACGATAGGGGTTTTGACAGAATCCGGATCTGGCTCTGCCATAGCAGCAGGGGCAGCCAGCGTGAATGCCAGTGCAAGAACCAGCAACAGTGACAATAGTTTTCTCATTTTCTTACCTCCATTTTTTATTATATATGCTCATATGCGCAGGCGGTCCTGCGCAGGCAGACCGCTTTACTTTGTGTAATGGATAAACAGGTCGATCAAGTCCAGCATGTCAATCACGCCGTCAGAATTGACGTCGCACATGCTTGCAGTGACGCCGCCTCCTCTTGAATCATTGACTTTTACTAAAGTGCCCCAAGCCGGCGAATCCTTGTCAAAACCGCAGTACAGAAGCATGATGCCAAGATCCAACGCGTCGACTTTGTTGTCCTTGTTCAGGTCGTATTTTGAGAAGACCCTCTGGTCAATGTTCGTAGTTGCCTCAGCAGAGCCGACTATGACGTCCAGGAATTTGGTCGCATCGCCTACGAGCCCTGCAATTTTAATGTCTGTCAGCGTCATGGTTGCGTCGCCTTTAGCCCTGGGAGCAAAAATAAACCATGCTATTTCTGTTGAAACGCCTGAAGTGAAGCCTTCGTCGCTTCCTGCCGGGTAAGCCAAGGTAACAGCCCCCTTCCACATTCCGCCGCCGGCATAGCTCCACAAGATGCTTTCTACCGGGGAAAACCCGTTAAATGTTTCGATGCCCTTGCCAGCCAGCATATTGCCGTCAACAGTAAATTCGACTTCAACTGCCAGCACATTTTTAGCTCCGTAAAGGGACAGCGCGTAGCAAACATCGCCGTCGATGTCGCTTTCTTCAGCAGCACTGAGGTTTGCAATTACTTCATGTACAGCATTCACTTCAGCCAAGGCGTTGACAACGGCCCAGTTCACTACGCCGTCGCCAAGGTTCGCCAGCTCGCCGGCAGCCCGGTACAGGCCCATTCTGGTGTTGGAAAACGCAGGCATCATTGAGGTCTGCTTAGAAAAATCCCATATTATGCTCGCTTCGCCAGTCCCGCCGCCAACGTATTCCACCGTTACTTTTGCGGGAAGCTGCGCCTGTAGCTGTTCGCGGGTCGTACCCACCGGGATGAACACTGGGTTTGGCAGGTTGGCAGATGCTATCTGAACCGGCCGCGCTTTGGAATCCTTGCCGAAGACTGCATCGACGTGATTCAAGGCAACGATAGTGTCTTCTTGGATGATTTTTACCGCTTCGTTTTCTTTCTCTTGCAGGGCTGCGCTCAATTTGTACGGCATGCCTATGTTGCGGCCTATCATGTATTTGCCAGCCGACCTGACTGCCTCTATATACCAGCGGCTCCAGTCGCCGATAGCCTTCAGCTCCCTGTTGTATGTGTCGTCGTAGCCAGACGGGTCCGCATTCGGGCTTGTCATCTGCCAGTTGTAATGGCCGTCACTGTTTGCTTTCTCAAACTCGATGCGGCCTTTCCAACCTTTCATGACATAGTCAATGGCGTCGGCAGCTTCGTATTCGCCGGCGTTGGCCATTTGGTATATGGTCGCGGCTGATGTCGTGCCAACGTCATGGAACTCCCGTATGCTCAGCTTGTCCAGCGTGTCGCACAAAGAGTGGTACACATAGTCTGGAAAGTGGTTCGTGAGCAGTGCCGGGATTGGGGCGCCGTATGTACTGGTAGCTTCCACAAACGGGTCGTTGTCGGAACCGCCCTCGTGTATGCACAGTATCTGGTCGAAGTCGGGGCTTTTCTCCTCAACAAGGAATCCTGCCTGGGAATACATGTCGTTTAGGTACAGGCCGGGGTAGTTGTTGTATGGCAGTGAATTGTACGTGGACGTCCACACGGAGAATACGTCTGGTGTGCGGATATAATCGGTGCGCCCAGCCAATGGCGGCTGGCCCGGGTAGGTTTGGTTGCCATACCGGTAAATAAATTTTGGGTCCACTCCAAAGGGGCGCGAAGAGGCGTTGTAAGTCAGCGCTACCATGGAGGGGTCAGGCGTTTTGTCGACAGTCATTATCCCTCCGGTGAGATAGGGGTCTTCGCCGACCATGTCAAGGTTGACCATGCCTTTCATGGTGTTGAATTCGTCCCTGTATCTCGCAAGCCACCTTCTCATCATCTGTATTTCGTCGCCCCAGACGAAAGTCATCGTCCTTTCAGGCCTTGCCAGCTGTCCGCTGTCAATCAGCTGTTTCATCGCAGTGATGAGCTCATAGCTCATCGCAACGCCCGATGCGTTGTCGCAGGCTCCGGGTTCGTTGATGTGGGCAGGCACAAGAATCCGTTCTTCCGGTTTAACTGAACCTTGAATTTCCGCGACAAGGCAGCGGATTGGCTGGTTGGCGTCGTAAGTGCCGAGCGCGGCTATTTCAAGAAAAACATCCCCTTCTGCAAGCAGTGATGTAAACGCGCCGAATTGGTCGAGGGAGACGTGCAAGGGCACCGCGCCGACGCCGGGGGCTGCGTAGCTGCCGGCACCTGTAAACTGCACATAGTTTGTGTACCAACGCACTCCGTCTATAACAGGCATGCGGTAGTTTGCGGCATCGGACACGCGGCCGAGGGCGGCAATGGCGCCGACGTTGGTGGCGTATGTGCGCGCGTTGGTCGCCGTTGTGGAGCTGAGGATGATTTTGCCGGCTAATTCAGATGCCGGAATACCCTCCGAATTGGTCATGTTGGCACCCGAGCCTGAAATGGAGCCTACGTACACAAGCTGTGCGACCCGGGTTCCTGCCGCTATGTTTTCCCCGGCTGTCTTGTTCGGGTCGGTCAGTGCAAAAAACGGTGCATTGGTGGGCAGGTGGACCCTCTGGTTCACCTGCTGCATCTTCAGGTAATCCGGATCGCCCTCGCCTTTGTTGAGCGCGGCTATGAGCCATTCTGCAGTGATGTGTTCCGGATAGTACATAGACGTGGGATCTATGCAATCCGCAACGAACTCAATTGTTTTGACACGCGGGTCGCTAGCTTCTGCTTTTGACTGGGCAACTTTCAACGACACGTACTGTGGGTTCCAAGTGTTGGTGGTGCCATCATACTGGAACCAGACGCTGTCGCCTTGATTGTTGGCAGTGGTGCGCTCGCTGTCCTTGAAACCCAGCGCAATGAACCTGTCGTGCAGGTCGACCATGACGGCGTCAAGCCAATGGCCTGAAGAAGTTCGCCAGCCTCTGTAGACAAAGGCGTCATAGTCAAGCATCCTTTCACCGCTCAGGTTGTCCCAGAACAAATCGGTAACATCGCTAAGCGTGTAATGCCCCGGTTCGTTTGGGAATTCGTCTTTTGAAGCACCGGCACCGGATATTGGCACAGCAAGGGTGACCGCCAATGCCAGCGCAAGCGCAATGGACATTAGTTTTTTCATGATTTCATAACCTCCAGTTTCATAATTGATAAAAGATAAAATGCGTCCACTTTTTATTCATTATACTATGCACCGCCATACCGGGCAAGCTGATTGTTCGCGACATTGCGAAAAATATAAATCTGTGATAAAATTTATTCAGTCAATGCGTCAACTTCGCCGCGCAGACAGGAGTAAAAAAACATGAACGCAAAACGCAAATTCAAGCTGCCTCCGCTGTTTGAACAGGAACAGCCGGTTCAGCGCCTGCACGTCGGGCTCAGAATGGTCAAGACTGCAATAGCCGTATTTGTCTGTGCGCTGTTCGGGTTTTGGCGTGGGCAGCCGTCGTTTTTCTCCATGATTACTGCCGTGATATGCTTGCAGCCCACGACGGATCAGACCATTGTCGTTGCATTTGACAGAACCATCGGTACGCTGATAGGCGGCTTTGCCGGCATGGCTGTCATCTACCTTGGCAGTGCGGTAGGCTTTATCGAGATCGAACTGCTTTACCTGTTTTTAGTCAGCCTGTGCATCATCCCCATCATCCTCCTCACCCTTGCGATCCGAAAGCCTTCGACTGCAGCTATATCATGCATCGTTTTTATTGCTGTCACGATCATGTACACACTGGGCTCGTCGCCTTTGCATTCTGCCATACAGCGCATGATTGACACAGAAATCGGAATTCTGGTGGCACTGGCTATAAATATTGGGCTGCCACGCCGCAAGCAAGCTGGGGAAGCAGGTGGTGCAGAGCAGGGCGACAAAAAACGCGGCAGTGATTAAAAAAAGGTGGTATAGCCAATGAATTGCACGTTAATGCACAAAAATATTGAAGTTGCCGGGCTTATAATCGCGGAATCTGCAGTTGCTATAACGGAAATCGGAAAAATACACAATCCAGAGCATATCCCGCTCGGCGTTCAAGCTGTAAAAGGCAGAGTGGATATCGGCGAGCTGAACGACTGGCTGAAAGGGCGATCGATTCCTGCTAGCCGTTCCGGCATCTGGGATTTGTACGTCCGTTTGGGCAGAAACTCAACGGAGCACCTGATTTTGGAATGCTATGGGCTAAGCCTGTCTGACCATTATTGGATTCGCCCTGCAGGTTCAGGCTTTGCATGGGCAGACATAAATTTTTTTCAGAACGATTTTTCCAAGGACGTAGGCGAAATGCTTTTCGGGCGCGAGCCTGCAGACAGAAACAATATCAACCTTGTGTCGCCGGACAACACATCGGACGGCTGGCTTCGCAAAAAATGGATCATTGCAAAAGGAAAGCGCATGCTTGTCAAAGGGAGCTCGGAACCTTGGAAACAAGAGCCGTTTAACGAAGTTGTCGCCACTGCGGTCATGGGTCGGCTGGGAATCGCTCACGTTCCGTACACGTTGATGTTCGAAGGTGCCGAGCCGTACAGTCTGTGTGAAAATTTTCTCTCTTTGGATACTGAGCTTGTTCCTGCGTGGAAAGTGCTGCATTCAAGCTTGATGAATGACGGGGATTCTGATTTTACACACCTTATGCGGTGCTGCGACCGGCTCGGAATACCGGACGTCTCCGCAGCGATTGACAAAATGCTGACGCTTGACTATATCATAGCAAACGAAGATAGGCACTATACAAATTTCGGGTTTGTCCGCAACGCGGAAACCCTTGATTGGCTTGGCGTCGCGCCGATATTCGACAGCGGGACGTCTCTCTGGCACAATGCCCTTAATATTGGCGAACCGAGAAAATGCCAGCCCTTTGCAAAAACCCACGTCGAACAAATCAAGCTTGTTTCTGATTTCAGCTGGTTTGACATTGGAGCGCTGACAGGGCTTGAGCAAGAGATTGCAGAGATATTTTCCAAATCCCCCATTGTTAATGAAAGCCGCGCCAAAGCTATCGCGAAGGCGGTGCTAAACAGAGCCGGCACTATCGAAATGAAAAGCCTTTACTGTCATATTGTGTAATGAATGAGCAAATCGAGCAGGTCGAGCATGTCAATCACGCCATCCCCGTTTACGTCGCACATGCTTGCGGTGACGCCTTTGCCCCATGAGTCGTTAACCTTAACTAATGTGCCCCAACTTGGCGAATCTTTATCGAAGCCACAGTACAGGAGCATGATGCCAAGGTCGAGAGCGTCTACGGTGCCGTCCCTGTCCAGGTCGTATTTTGAATAGTGCTTGTCGATCTTCGTCGTGGCTGTGCCTGCCTCAATAGTTGATTCCACGTATTGGGCTGTGTCGCCGACGTAGGCCACAACCGTGAAGCCTGTCAGCGTCAAGGTTGCGTTACCTGCCTTTACCGGAGCGAAGATGAATTTTGCGATGTCCACAGGCGCTTCGGACGTGAAACCGATTCCGTCCGGTGACGGGATACCAATCGTGACTGTCCCCTGCCATGTGTTGCTGCCTGCCAGCGTCCAATAAACGCCTCTCACATTATCAAAGCTGGCTAGTGTCTCGATGTCTTTCCATACCATCATGCTGCCGTCAATTTCAAATATCAGCTTGATGTCAAGCACATTTTCCGCGTCAATCAACGAGAAGGCGAACTCCACGTCTTCCCCGACATAGCTGGTCGGGTTGGTGCGGACTGCGATGCCGGTCAGCGCCGCTTCACTCAAACTGCTTTTCACCCAGACGATCGCATCCTCGAAGGCATACTCATCGTAGCCGGGTTTGCTTGATACGGGGGATTTGTCTTCTTTTGCGAATGTTTTTGATCCTCCGGAGTCGCTTGAGAGAGTGATGTACGCCCCTCCTGAGGTCAAATTGCCGGAAACGGTCACGCTGGATATCCCCGTGGCATTAATGCCTGTACTCCCGCCATGCACATCTCCTCCGACAGTTACGGTGTCATTGCCGCCGTTTGTGACGATTGCCGACGTATTCGCTGTTATGCTGCCGTTCACAGTTACTGTGGCATTGTTTCCGTCGACCCTTATGCCTTCGCCGTTTGAAACCACGTCGCCCTTTACTGCAACGCTGCAGCCGGTGCCGATCAAGCACAGCATTGACAGGTTTGTGCCGGAGCCGTAGATGCTGCCGTTAACCACAAAGTCGCATGCGTCGGACATCCATATGCCCGGGCTCCAAATGATGTAGATGTCACCTTCTACGGTCACTGCGCTGTTGTGAACGTACATGCCCGCCAGGTCCATGTGGTGCCCGTTGAGGTCGATGGTGACCAATTTGTCTGTAACGGCCGGCTGCGGGACCTCGCCGTCGTAATGGACCAGGCCCAAAACGTCGTCGTAGTAGTCGTCGAAAAAGACAATGTTGTCCATCAGCTTGACGATGCACGGGTAATTGTCCGGCATGGGCTTGCTCCAGTTGAGCGAGTGTTCGGCGACATACTCATAAAAACCGTACCATATGGTTTTTTCGTTATCAAGATAATAACCCCATTCGTCGTCCATAGAGAATACGCCGTTCAGCTCTTCTGCATTGTGAACCTCATAAAGGATAGGGGTGCCCCCGGCCGCTACCACAATCGCGAAATCCTGCGTATAGGCTGTCCCAATGGCAACGCCGTCTGCAACCGTCGCCGTGACGACTACCGTGCCGGCACTGGGAGCAAGCAGGACGTTGCCGCTAAGCGCCGCGCCTGTAGAGCCGGCGTCTTTGATGCTCCATGCGATCGTCCTGTTTGTCGCGTACGCGGATTCGACTTTGCCAGTCAAAGCAAGGGGCGACCCAGCCCCGGCCGAATCCGGCACGCCGGTAATGCCGGTAACGGGTATGAAGGCGCCCGGAACCATTACCCAGACAGAGTTCGCTCCGTCGGTGTAGGTCAAAAAGCCTTCCTTGGTGGTGGGCGTTATGAATTCCTCTTTGTCGAACCATCTGTAAACTGAATTGTAGCTTGTGCTGACATACGAATAATCATTGTGAGATGTCAGACCGCCCAAGGTCACCTGAGCGCCGTCATATACCATCACGCCGCTTCCTTTGCTGGTTGCCCCACCGACGACGTCGATGGTGCCGCCTCTCGTCTCCACGGCCGTCCAATCAGCGGAGATGGATCCGTCGACGGTAGCCACAAAATTCCCCGGGGCGCCATTATATTGGTTTATCCCGTATGACAAGCTGGTTGTGAGCGGCTTGATGTCGCCGCCCACGTGGACAACGGCGCGGTCCGCCCCCTGCAAATCAGCGTACACACCATAAGTAGCGGCGGAGATGCTGCCGCTGACGTCTATTTCGCCCAGGGAGCCACCGGCGACCGAGCCTCTGCCTTCCGCATAAACGCCGTAATCCTTCCCTGCAACATTGCCTTTGGCGGAAACCTTGCCGCCGTTCAGCACAAATATGCCGTAATTGTAGCCGGCGATATTGCCCCTTGCGGTAGCCGAGCCACCGTAATTGACCGCAACGCCGCAGCTGCCGTAATTGCCGATGGCAGCAATGCTGTCCACCGTGACGGAACTGGATATGCCGTTTGCGTATATTCCTGTATCGCCGGCGAGGACGTTGAGCTTGCCACCGCCGGTCCCCACCAAGTTTAGCTGCCCTCCTTCATATGCCGCTATTCCGAACCAGTCGTCATAGGTGATGTAGGCGACTTCGACGATCATGTCGTGCCCGTTCAAATCGAGGTTCAATACCTCGCCTTCCAACAATATGCCTTTGAAATAATGGATGTCCGTCAGCAGCCGGATGGTCTGGCCGCTTTCGTGCGCCGCAAGCGCATCCTCAAAATGCTCGTAGCTTTTCCCAGTCTCCACGATTTGGCAGACTCCGGGCATATCAGGCTCAAGGACGACTTCCACGTCGAAGGCTACGACAGGGCGGTTCCAGAAGCTCCATTCCTTGTCATATGCGACTTCGACCTCAATCGTCCCCAGTTGGTTGAATTTATCGCCATGCTTCGGCGACGTTTCGTATTCCGTGACCAAACGCTCGCTATTGTCGTAATATTGGGCGTATACTTCCATGCCGGCAAGGTCGAGGGCTTCGCCCAAGAAATAGGTCAATTTATCCGGCGGGGTGCGCACTTCGATGGAAACGATTTCAGGGAATATCTGAACCACAAAATCCTTGACAAAGTCTGTGCCCGGCGCCAAGCCGTCTTTGATGGTTGCCGTGAGCACCACCGTCCCCGGCAAAGTGGAGAGGAGCGCCCAGTCGCCGTCGTAGGCCCCGCTTGTTATCACAGCGTCCGTGGCGCCGGGGCTCTTGACAACCCAGGTAGCGCCTGTGTTGGTCGCCCAAGCCGGGGTTACATCATAGTCTAGCGCCAACGGCACATAAACTGTTGCGATGGCCGGCACGCCGGCCATGTCGCTTACTGCCAGGAACGGGCCGATATTCATCACGATTGCGAAAGGCCAGGATTTGGGCCCATAGAAGAAGTATGCCGGGTAACCTTCGTAGGATCCCACGCTGACGTCTCTGTAGGTGTATTCGACCTTCTTAGTACCGACATTTGCGTCTCTAAAGAATGTGTCATTGTTAAAGATCAGCATCCTGTGGGCGACCATCTGCCCGCCGTCCGTGAATTCGGCTACCCAGCCTTCGGTGACAGTCATGGTGCCGAAGACTTCCAGCTTGCCGTTGCTGCCGGCGTAAAGCGCCACGTCCCCGGCATTGTTTTCGATATAAATGTCCCCTTTCACAGTCAGGACGCTGGAGTATATTTCTATGCATCCGCCGCCGTTCATGGTGACGTTTCCGATGGTTGCGCGGTTGCACACCCCGCTAAGGCCGATGTTTCCTTTGCCTGTTGATTCGAAAGAGCTGAAAGAGCCCCTGCTTTCATATGTGGTCATGTCAGGCCCGCCGCCGCCGACGCTCGCCGTTAGCAGTACCAGATCCTGCCGGACGATCAAGTGGCCGCCATTGGCATAGGAGACCCTGCTGCCGCGTAGCGTCAGGCCTGCGTCGAATACCAGGTCATGGCCATTTAAGTCGAACACGATGTTCTTTAGCGATATAGTGACCGGCGTAGCATAAGTTATGTTTTCCAGTAACTTTATACTGTAATATCTGTTGTCTGCTATGATTGCTAACGCCTGATCCAGAGTGGCGAAGTCGCCGCCCGTCCCCACAGTAACGGTCGTGAGTGTTGGAACTGCGATGCTGAAGGCAACTGTAGCGCTGGCTCCGCCTTTAGTTATAGTGGCGACAACGTCCCCCACGGTGAAGTCGTTAACCGGATCCTCGACAAAATGGATGCTCCCCGTCCCGTCATCTTCGACGACCACAGCGGGGTTTTGCGACTCCCATGCGATTTGCGTTCCAAAGTCCCACTCGGTTGGCAAAACCAGAGGGTCCAAAACGTTGTCAGGCGATGTGTTCAGGCCGCAAATGGCAAACCACGTCAAGTTTGCAGCACTGTTCATGACATCTTCATAATCCATGCCTCTTTGCACGATTGTCAATGAAGTCCCGGTGTCTGCGCCGTTGACGAACAGGGATATTGTGCGCGTGATGTCGGAACCGCCTGTATTCGGGGGCAAGTCAAAGGTGATGATGACGCCGTTGCCGTTAAAAACCCCAATCGCGGAGTATAATTCGCCGAATTTCGTTGCACCGCCGTCCAGCGAAAGGGCATAGTCGTAAAGTGCGTAAAGCCCTGAACCCACTATAAAGATATAGTTGTCTTCGCCGGATGCCGACGCCGCGCCAGCGGGGAAAACCATTTCTTCGATGTCTATGCTGAAAGGCAGCCCGGACGATCCGCCCCGGACCCATAGGTTGCTGGTGTATTCCATGTGAAGGTCATTGTAGTAGTAGGTCTTTGTATAGGTAGTATAGCCCGGCTTGGTGGTGGGTGTCGCAAAATCGTCTACGGAAACGGTCCAGCCTTCCAGTGCGATGGTGCGTGCGAGATTTGCCGGGAATATCGAGCCTTCGATTGTAACCTCGCTGCCGTACCGGACAAATACGCCGCCGTCGCCTGAGTAAGCGCTCCCGCCTATGGCAACGCTGGCGCCATCAACGCACTGGACGGCAAACGCGTCTACTGCGCCCGACGCCGATACGTCCCCCTGTACCGTGATTCTGGTGCCGGCGCCTTCTGCATGGACACCGACGGTTCCTCCGATGGCGTGGCCCTTCAAGGTTATTGCGCCGGCGTCGAAAGCAATAGCGCCTGTACCCGTTCCTTCTGCGTCGCCGGAAACAGTAACGGATCCGAAATCCACGGCATACGCGCCGGTGGCGTCTTCGTCGTCGGCCAGGGTGGCTACAGCGTCGCCGGTAATGTTCACGCTGCTGGGCGTGTGCGTAGCGGTTTGCGTATTGTAAACGGAACCTTCCGCGTACGCGCCGCATTGCCCGCCAAATGCGCCCATCCTGCCTGTGACCTTTCCGCCGTCGATTGCCATTGCGCCGATACTGCCTGCGTCTGTGCCGATGATCTGGCCGTTGACCGTCACCTTTGCGCTCATGCCTTCCGCTATCGCGCCGGCCGTCCCGCCGATCGCGCCGCCTTCCACGCCCACTGAACCGCCCCATGCAGCTTCTGCGCCGAACGTGCCGCCTTGTACGTTGCCGACCACGGTCACCTTCCCTTTGTCATAGGCGTGAGCCCCTGCGTAGTTTCCGGTGGCGTTGCCGTTCACCACCACTGAGGCGCCCGATTCTGCCCATACGCCGGTGTCATCTCCATAGGCGCTGTGCAGCACGGTTACGCTTGCGCCGTCTGTAGCGCCGACGCCCAGGCTCC
>WRJK01000087.1 GCA_009782285.1 Clostridiales bacterium | reverse complement strand
TATGTCGCAAAAAATGATGCCCCCGAGGCGCCTTTGCTTTTGCACCCATCCGTTCAGCACAACGCTTTCACCAGTATTGCCCGCATTGAGCACACCGCACATGTGCGTCCTTCTGTACAATTCCTCCATCTTCGCCTCCTGGTCCTACCCTCTCACTTCTTTTACGATATCGTCAATCGGAATCAGCCGCTGCTCCGAGGTTGACATCTTTTTCAGCGACACTTTCCCTTCAGCAAGCTCGTTGTCGCCAATTACCACTGTATAGCTTGCGTTTATCCTGTCGGCGTACTTGAACTGCCCCTTTATGTTCCGGCTCAGGGTGTCCATCTCCACGTTGAGCCCCTGCTTCCTTAGTTTCCTCGTCAGCCCGAGGCCGAATTTTTTTGCGTTTTCCCCCATCACCGCGACGAAAACGTCGGCGGCGGCGGGTTTTGGTATCGCGACCCCGTTTGATTCCATGACCAGCAGGAGGCGCTCAATGCCAAGGCCAAACCCAATCCCGGGTATCGCAGGCCCGCCCAAGTGCTCCATCAAGTTGTCGTACCTGCCTCCGCCGCAAATTGTGCCTTGTGCGCCGATGTTGTGGGACACGAATTCAAAAGCAGTTTTCGTGTAATAGTCAAGCCCCCTGACGATGCCAGGGTCAACCGTGAAATCGATCCCCATGGCGGTAAGGTCCACTTTCAAATCTTCGAAAGAGTCTTGGCATTCGTCGCAAAGGTAGTCTATCATAAGCGGTGCGCCGCCTACAAGCTCTTGGCACACCGGCGATTTGCAGTCGAGTATCCTGAGCGGGTTCCTGTTGTACCTGCCCTTGCACGTGTCGCAGAGGCCGTCGTATTTTTCCTTGAGGAATTCACGGAGCGCTGCCCTGTGCTCTTTTCTGCATTTTGAGCACCCGATGCTGTTGATCCGGAGCTCCACGTCCTTTATGCCAAGCCCTGCGATGAAATCGTTGCCAAGGGATATCACTTCGGCGTCAGCCATCATGTCGCCGGTACCGAATATCTCAATACCGAACTGGTGGAACTCCCTGAGCCTGCCGGACTGCGGTTTTTCGTAGCGGAAGCATGGTATGCTGTAGTAAATCTTGGTCGGCTGCACTTCCGCGTACAGCTTGTGCTCCACAAAAGCCCTCACTGCCGGGGCAGTGCCCTCGGGTTTCAGCGTAACGCTCCTTTGGGCGTAGTCCGCAAAAGTGTACATCTGTTTTTCGACTATGTCCGTAGTGTCCCCTACACCTTTCGTAAAGAGCTCCGTATGCTCAAAAACCGGCGTGCGGATCTCTGAAAACCCGTAGGTCGTGCATATTTCGTGAAAGGCCTTCTCCACAAAATGCCATTTGTACACCTGATCCGGTAATACGTCTTTAGTCCCTTTTGGCGCGTTTGTCAACATAGTTCTTCTCCCTTCACAAATAGTTTCTCTCTTTTTCTCTTTATCATCTCGTCAATCCTTGCAATGTAAATTTCATAGTTCGACACGTTCGGCACACGCTCAAGCCTGTTTTCGCTTGGGTAATGCACCTTTGTAATCCCTCCTGCGCCGAAAGCGGCAACAGTCTGCATTTCTTCCATTATCCTGATGTTGTACACCCCAGCCGCGTCGCCCCTGCACCAACCGATGTTTTCAAGGCCGCCGGCCATGTGTTTCTGCCTGTACAGGTAATAGGGCCTGTACCCTGCGCCTGCCAGGGTTTCCCCTGCTGCAGCCAGCATCTCCCTCGCTTCTTCGCCGCGCCCGTAGTGGTAGTCCCTGTCCATGTCTATCAGCTTTGACGCCCGCTTGACGGCCAAAGTGTGCACCGTGACGTTTTCGGGGCCCAGCCCGACAACCTGCTCAAGCGTACCTGCAAAATCGCCTGCATCCTCTCCGGGGAGCCCGGCTATCACGTCCATGTTGACTGCGCCGATTTTCTCATGCCTTGACATGGCAAAAGCTTCCACCGCATCCTCCGGCGTATGCGCCCGCCCTATCAGCTCAAGGGTCTTGGCATGCATCGACTGCGGGTTTATGCTCACCCTTGTGGCGCCTGCGCCTTTGATGATCTTCAGCTTCTCGGGCGTAACCGTGTCAGGCCGCCCTGCTTCCACCGTATACTCCGCAAGCCGGGACAAATCCAAGTTCCTTTCGATATGGCTAAGGAGCCTTTCAAGGTCCCGGGGGTTAAGCGTGGTGGGCGTCCCGCCTCCTATGTATACCGTTTCCGGCTTCATCCCCGATTCTTTCATGCTGCGCCCGGCAACCTCGATCTCCTTGAACAACGCATCAAGGTATTCAAGTATCCGGAATTCCGGCGCCTGGTACGACGCAAACGAGCAGTACAGGCATCTTGTGGGGCAGAACGGGATGCCCACGTATACCCCGACGCTGCCTTTTTCCGGTTTTCCCAGCAACCTGCGCTGGTATTCGTGTATCGAAACGATCAGTTCCGCCTTCTCCGCGCTCAACATGTATTCCCTTGCGAGGGCGTCTATGGCCTGCCGCCTGCCGCCCAGCCTGTCGTAAAGCTCCCCCGCCAGCTTGACCGGCCTGACGCCGGTGAGTATGCCCCATTCGTGCACCTTGCCCGTCAATTTGGAAAGCAAGCAGAAGATTTCCCTCTTCAACTGGTTTTTATCAGGCGCCGGCCCGCCGCTCATCGTTATCCGGTACTGGCCTGGCCTGAGGAAGACCTTGATGAGCTCTTCGTACTCGTATTTGTTTTGGACGCCTTTAAGGTCGATCTCACACAAAGGGGTTGTGCCTCATTTCATAGCCGATTTGCGTTTCCTCCATGTGCCCCGGGAAAACCTTTGTGCTTTCCGGCAAGGCGAACAGTTTTTCGCGTATCGACTTCGCCAGCTCGGCAAAGGATGACCCAGGGAAATCCGTCCTGCCAACGCTGCGGCAAAACAGCGTGTCGCCGCTGAACAGGCAGTCCTCCACAAGTACGCAGAGCCCTCCCGGGGAATGCCCCGGCGTATGGATGAATTTCAGCGACATGCCCCCAACTTCAAGGATGTCCCCGTCGTCCACGCAAACATCAGGTTCCAACGCTATCCCCTCACCGAAGTAATTTGAAAAATTCATTCCGATGTTAGAAAGCATCTCGAGTTCGTGCTTTGAAGCCACGAGCTTGGCTTCAGGGAATTCCGCAAGGAACGCCGCCACGCCGCCGATATGGTCCCCGTGCCCATGGGTCAGCACGACGTACTCCAAAGCAGCTCCGTCCTCCTTTATTCTGCCGGCCAAGGCAGGGTCGTACCCTCCCGGGTCGACGATAAAACTTTTTTTTGAATTTTCATCCAAAACATAGTATGTGTTCACGCTGAGCGGCCCCGTTGGGGCCATTGTTATTTTCATATGCGCCTCCGTTCAAACGCCGCCTAAAACAATTTTTTGCTGTCCAAAATGATGGTGACAGGCCCGTCGTTCTGCACCCTGACGAGCATTTCTGCCTGAAACACCCCTTCCTCAGTGCCAACGCCCTGTTTCCTCACCATCTCAACGAATTCCCTGTACAGCTCGTTTGCCTGCTCAGGCCTGGCCGCTTTTATAAAACTCGGCCTTTTCCCCTTCCTCGCGTCGCCCAGCAAGGTGAACTGGGAAACAGCCAAAACCGATCCGCCTGCGTCCTTCACCGAAAGGTTCATCTTGCCCTCGCTGTCCTCGAAAACCCTCAGCCCGGCAATTTTTTCAGCCATGTACGCTGCGTCCTTTTCACTGTCGCCCTCCTCCACGCCGAGGAAGACAACCAAGCCCTGGCCGATGGCGCCGGCCACCTTCCCGCCTACAGACACGTCAGCGCCGGCTGCCCTCTGAACTACTGCCCTCATAACCCCCTCCTCATGTGACCGCCCTGTAGACGTAAGCGACCCCGTGTATGTTCTTAAGGGATCTTAGCACTTTTTCCATCTGGCTCGTATTCGATATGGAAAGAGTCATCGTAATGTTTACGAACTGGTCCTTCGCGCTCTTTGCGTTCACCCCGGCAATGTGGACATCCATGTCCTCGCACACCCTGGACAAATCCGAAAACAAGCCCTTCCGGTCCTCGGACAGGATGCATATGTCTGCATTGTAGGACTTGTCCAGCTTTTCTTGGTCCCAGTCGACCTCAATGGCCCTCTGCTTCTCCTCGTCAGACAGGGAGAGGATGTTCACGCAGTCCTTGCGGTGGACGGAAATGCCCCTTCCCTTTGTAATGTACCCAATGATCTCGTCACCGGGCACAGGGTTGCAGCACTTTGAAAAACGTATCAGCAGGTTGTCGACGCCCTTGACGGTAACGCCGGCATGCTCGCGATGGTATTTCTGCTTCTGCCTCTGCTCCGCCACTGCAATGTTGGAAACGTCGTTTTCGCTTCTCTTCAGCTCCTCCTGTTTCTCGTCGTGGTAGTAGCCGAAAAGCATTATCGCTATTTTGCTCAGAAACGCGCCCCCGTGCCTGAGCTGGTTGTACAGTTCGTCCGCAGACGAGATGTTCAGGCTTTTGACAGCCTTGGTGATGTATGCCCCCTTAAGCACGTGCTGGGGGTCGTAGCCCTTCCGTTTGACGTATTTTTCAAGGGTTTCCTTCCCTTTGTCAATGTTGTCTGATTTGTTCTCTTTTTTCAGCCAAGCCCTTATCTTGCTTTTGGCATTGCTGCTTTTGGCGATTTTGAGCCAGTCTATGCTGGGGCCGCTTGAATTCGAAGAGGTTATGATTTCGATGATGTCCCCGTTTTGCAGCGTATGGTCTATAGTCACCATCTTTCCGTTGACTTTCGCCCCGATGCATTTGCAGCCAACGGCAGAATGTATCTTGAACGCGAAATCCAAAGGCACCGAGCCCGCCGGAAGCTCTATCACGTCCCCTTTTGGCGTGAACACGAACACTTGGTTCGCAAAAAGGTCAACCTTCAGGGTTTCCATGAATTCCCTTGGGTCGTTCATGTCCTTTTGCCATTCGAGGGTCTGCCTGAGCCATGCAAGCTTGACTTCTTCCTTGTCAGGCCCCTTGGCTTTCGGCCTGCCCTCCTTGTACTTCCAGTGCGCAGCGATCCCGTATTCGGCGATCTTGTGCATTTCGTAGGTTCTGATCTGTATCTCGAAGGGGTCGCCGCTGTCCCCTAGGACCGTTGTGTGCAGCGACTGGTACATGTTTGGCTTCGGCATCGCGATGTAGTCCTTGAACTTTCCCGGGATCGGCTTCCACATCGTGTGGACTATCCCGAGCACCGCATAGCAGTCCCTGACGCTTTCGACGATGACCCGCACTGCTGACAGGTCGAAAATTTCGTCCAGCTGCTTGTCCTGAAACTTCATCTTGGAATATATGCTGTAGTAGTGTTTGGACCTCCCCATGATGTCGGCCCGTATGTTCATGTCCCTAAAGGCTTCTGCAAGCTCGTCCTTGACGCGGCTTATTATGGCGCCGCGCTGCTCCCTTTTTATTTCAACTTGGCTGACCAAGCTGTCATAAGCTTCCGGTTCCAAAAACCTGAACGCAGTGTCTTCAAGCTCGAATTTCATCGTGTAGATGCCGAGCCTGCTGGCAAGGGGGGCGTATATCTCCAAGGTTTCGACGCATTTGTCCCTTATCTGTTCCTCGGTCATGTAATTGATGGTGCGCAAGTTGTGGAGCCTGTCGGCAAGTTTGATAATAAGCACCCTGATGTCCTTTGACATAGCAAGGAACATTTTTCTCAGGTTTTCTGCCTGCCTTTCCTCTTTGCTTTCAAACACCAGCGAGCCAAGCTTCGTGACCCCGTCCACGAGGAGCTGGACCTCCTGCCCGAAATCCCGGGCAAGGTCCAAGCTTGTGTACGAAGTGTCTTCAACAACGTCGTGAAGGAGCCCTGCTGCCAGCGCACTGTCGTCAAGCCCCAAATCAGCCAAAATCGCGGCGACGGCCAGTGGATGGATCAGGTAAGGCTCGCCGGACTTTCTCTGCTGCCCGCTATGCATCTCTTCAGCCTTGCTGTAGGCTCTGCCCAGCAATTCGAAGTCATAGTTGGGGTTGTTTTTTGTAAGGCTCTTTAAATACTCCTGCTTAGTCTCCATTCTTCCCCTTGTGTTCCGTTTGTCATTCGTCCCTGCGCCTGTCCGCTGGCTTTCTGCTCTTCGTCATTTTGTACCTCGGCCCGCCTGTTGCCTGGGCTAGCTGGTAGTACGCTGGGCTGCTGACAGTAATGGAAGAAACGCACCCGACGATAACGCCGACCATCAGCGGAAGTATGAACTCCCTTATGGCGTCAGACGTCAGGATCAGCATCGGAATCATGACTGTGACTGTAGTTGCCGCCGTCATGATCGACCGGACAAGTGTCTGGTTGATGCTCGCGTCCACGATTTCCTCAGTCTTGTTCCGCTTCATTATGCCCAAGTTCTCGCGTATCCGGTCAAACACCACAATTGTGTCGTTTATCGAATACCCCACGACGGTCAATATGCCTGCGATGAACGGGTTGTTGATCGTGACCCTGAAAATAGCGTAAAACGCAAGGACGAACAGGACGTCGTGGGCGACGCCCACGATAGCCGCTATCCCGAACTTCCATTCAAACCTGAGTATGATGTAAAGGAGCATGCCGATGCTCGCGATCAAGATGGCCTTGATGGCGTTGCTGCGCAGCTCCCTGCTCACCGACGGCCCGAAATTGTCCACCGCCAGCAAATCGTTGTCTGAGATGCCGAATTCAGACTTCATGCTTTCAATGACAGCTATGCGCTCTTTGTTTTCGATGGACTGCATTGTTCGAATTATAACTTGGGTGTTGCCCTCGCCTGCATAGACTATCTCCGCGCTGACTCCGTGCCCGCCAAGGACTCGGTGTATGTCGCTCTCTGGGACTTGCTTGTGCATTTCAAGCTGCATCATCGTCCCCCCGGTGAAATCGATCCCGTAGTTGAACCCCCAGAACCCTACGCTCCCGAGCAGCAGCCCCACTGCAATGAACGCAACTGAAACCAAGTAGAAAACCTTCCTGTGGTTGATGATCTTCAACTGCTTTTTGATCTTGAACGTTGGCTCGTTGTCTTCGGTCATGCCAAAGAACTTCTTTTTGGAAAGCGCCTTGCTGTCAGCCATGATGCCAAGGTAGAGCCGGGTTATGGCGACGGCGGTGAAGACGCTTATGACGATACCTATCATCAGCGTAAGGGCGAAGCCCCTCACCGAGCTTGTGCCGATGAAGTACAGCACCAGTGCCGCGATTATCGTCGTGACCTGCGCGTCGATAACAGTCCGCATGGCCCTGTTGAACCCGGACTGGATCGCGGCCCTGACGGTTTTCCCGTTTCCTATCTCTTCCCGTATCCTGGCAAATATGATGACGTTCGCGTCCACGGCCATGCCTATGGACAGGATGATGCCCGCGATGCCAGGCAAGGTTAGCACCCCGCCAAGTAGCACCAGCACCCAGAGCACCAGGATCACGTAGAGCAGCAGCGCGATGTTTGCGGCAAAACCCATGACCCTGTACCCGATGAACATGATGAGGAAAATCAGGAATATCCCAATGATCCCTGCCATGATGCTTTTCTCAAGGGCATCCACGCCTATGGTCGCCGTCCTTGTCGAAGACGTGATTTCAACCAGTTTGACAGGCAGCGCTCCTCCGCGGATGAGGGCTGCCAACGTGATGGCTTCTTCTTGGGGGAACCCTCCCGGCCGGCCCGAGGTTATCTCTGCCTTGCCGTTCTCTATGGGGCCGTCCCTTACGCCCGGTGCGCTGATCACTTCGTCGTCAAGCACAATCAGTATCTCGTTGCCTTCGTAGCCGGAGCCAGGCGTCGGTGTGACCTGCCTGTTGTATGCCTTCCTAGTGGCGTCTCCAAATGCCTTGGCGCCCGCGCTGTTGAACTCCAGCGCGATGGCGTAGCCGCCGTGCCTGGTGTCGCTGGTGACCCCTGCGTCGCTCACCAAGCTGCCGTCCAGCACCTCGGTGCCGTCAGCCAATCTGAATTTCAGCATCGCGGTCCGCCCGATTTTCTCTATGGCCTCTTCAGCGTCCTCTGCCCCCGGCAGCTCCACCCTGATCCTGTTCTCGCCCTCAGTAGTGACAACAGGCTCGGACAGCCCCAGCTGGTTCACCCTGTTCTCTATGACGGCTTGGGTCTGGTCCATGAGCCTTCTCATCTCGGCTGCCGTCTTCTCTTCCTCGGGCCTGGCTTCCATCACGACGTACACGCCGCCTTTGATGTCAAGGCCCAGCTTCATTTTATCCTGTATCGGGCCCACGTTGCCTATGCCGACGATAGTGACGTACCAGCCCAGCACAATAACAGCAGCCACCAGGACCGCCAAGATTTTCCTTACGTTAGCGTTCATTTTGTTCCCCCTTCACATTTGCCATTGTCGGTTTTGCGTTTTTCGTTTTTTTTTAAGCACTGCATAATATTTTACTACTTTTCAAGCCCGTTCACAAGTAAGTTTTTCAAGTTTCTTCTGTGGAGCCAAAAAAAAGCCCCTGTCTTGCAGGGGTTAATAAGCTTTCGCTGCGCAACGCTACTCATCCTCGCCGTCGGAGTTTTTGCCCGCTTCATTGTCTCCCGCCGCCCGTTTCATCCTCTTGGGCAAAGGCTTCTTGAGATCAACGGCTTCTTCCTCTTCTTCCTCGTCTTCGGGTTCAGGCCTTGATTTCTTTGAAGCGTGCCTGCTCGCGGTCGATTCGATCTTCGACACCGCCCACCTCATGATCTCAAACTTGACCTTGTCGCCGCCAACTTGGATGATGAGGGAATCGCTCTTTGTTTTGACGACTTTCGCGCAGATGCCGCCAATAGTGACTATCTCGTCGCCGACTTGCACGCTTGCCCGCATCTCATTTATCGCTTTCTCTTTTTTCCTCTGGGGCCTGATCAGTAAAAGGTACATGATCGCGATAAAAATTACTAGAAAACCAATTTGTGTTGCTACCGAGCCGCCCATTATGTTTCCTCCTTGTTTTGTAATGAATACAGTATTCTTTTTTTGGTGCCGGCGATGGGGGTCGAACCCATACGGTGTTGCCACCACGGGATTTTGAGTCCCGCACGTCTGCCAATTCCATCACGCCGGCACATTGCAATAATTTTAGCATACTGGAGAATTAATTTCAAGAAAAAAATCTGAAAAGCCCGCTATAGTTGCGAAACTGCTTCGTCCAACGCCTCGCAGGTGTCCCTGTACTGGTCGATGAACGCTTCGAATTTTTCTTTTATCAGTTCGTCGTTGCCCTCTCTGCCAGCCATCTCAAGTTCAAGGGCGATCTTGGGAAGCGCCGTTGAACCAACTGAAGCTGAGCTTGATTTTAAACCGTGGAACTCGTTGTTGAGCCTCTTGAAGTCTCCCTTTTCAAAGAAACCCCTCAGCGCCTCAACCTTTGCGTCAATGTTTTTTGTGAACATTCCGGCGATCCTAATGTACGATTCCCTTTTCCCTGCAAGGCATGCGATCCCTTTCTGCGTGTCAATAACGTCCTTATGCATTTTTACACCTCCCTTTCGGCGCCTCGGCGCCTGCCAACAGGCGGCAACAATGAACTACAAATTAACTATACCCCATTTATACCATTTTTGTAAACATATATTTTTCAATATATTTAAAAAATGCATTTTCGTTAAATTTTGAAATGCGAAATCAGCTGTATCAGCATGCTGGACTGCCCACTCATCTCCTCGCTGGACGCAGCGCTCTCCTCTGCGGTTGCGCTGTTCTGCTGGACCACATGGGACACTTGGTCGATTCCGGTGTTTATGTTCGTGATGGCAACAGCCTGCTCGTCCGACGACGCAGCTATTTGAGCCACGATTTCAGCGCTCCTGCTGATGCCGTCCACGATATCCTTCAGCGACGCCGCAGTTTCGCCCGCGACCTTCAGCCCGAAATTCGCCTTTTCAATCGAATTCTCAATAAGCCCGCCGGTGTCCTTAGCCGCCTCCGCGCTCTTTGCCGCAAGGTTCCTGACTTCTTCTGCGACCACCGCGAAGCCCTTGCCGTGCTGCCCTGCCCTCGCCGCTTCGACAGCGGCGTTCAGCGCCAAGATGTTTGTCTGGAACGCGATGTCGTCTATCACCTTGATCACTTTGCTTATCTGGTCGCTGGCGTCGTTGATTTCCCTGACCGCCTGCATCAGCTGGTCCATCTGGGTGCTGCCTGTTTCGGCATTGCCCCTTATCGTGCTGGACAATTCAGCCGCTTCCTTCGCTACCCGTGCGTTTTGGTTGGTTTTCCCCATCACTTCGCTTATGTCCGAAGAAAGCTCTTCGATCGTCGCCGCCTGCTCGGTGGAGCCTTGGGCAAGGGACTGCGCCCCGTCAGCTATCTGTTTGGCACCTGATGAAACCTGCTGAGCCGTGATGTTGACTTCTCCCATTGTCTTGTTGAGGTTTTTGACGATGCTGTTAAGCGAATCCTTAATGTACACGAAATCGCCGTGGAAGTCAAACGTGCTTTCTGTCACAAGGTCGCCGGCAGCCAAACCCTCCATCAAATTTTTTATTTCCCTTATGTAGCCTTGAAGCTGCTGGTAAGCCTGTTCCAGCGCCTTTGCCAGTACGCCGACCTCGTCAGCCGAGCGGATGCCTGTCGCTGCCAGGGTGTTTGACGATACTCCGATGTCCCCGGTTTTGATTTTGTCTGCCAATACGCCAATTTTTTTCAACGGCCTGCTGACGGTGAACATGCTGAAAGCAAGCATAATGAGTATGCCGGCAATGCTGGATATAATTGCAGCCAGCAGAATTTCGTTGAGCATGGTCCTTTGCGAAGCAAGGTTGTCGTCTATGTTCACTCCTACGAACAGCATCCCCAGAACCACGTTGTCCCTTATGAGGGGCGAATAGTAGGCAGAATACTTTGACCCGAACAATTCAAGATTGGACG
Organism: Clostridiales bacterium; assembly: GCA_009782285.1. Lineage (GTDB taxonomy): Bacteria > Bacillota > Clostridia > Peptostreptococcales > Anaerovoracaceae > WRJK01. The sequence continues at coordinate 2,765 of WRJK01000087.1, read as the reverse complement.
CGTAGTCCTGCTTCCCGCTGAGCACGGTCTGGACTATTGAGCCGTCTGCTTGGGTCCCTATCGCCCTGCTCCCGTCCATGTTGACCAGCGTGGTGCTCACGCGGGTGTCCCCGTCGAAAAGCGTGATTTCGCAGTTGGTCTGTTCCTTGATTGCATCGACGTACCCTGGCTCGGACAGATTGTGGCCGCATACAATTGCCCCGATAATCCTCCCGTTCTGATCCTTTATGGCTGCGCTGGCACGGGTGGAAAGCCCCACGAGGCTGCCTTTTTCAATTGTGTTGGTTCCCGTGCCGGTTTTTAGGGCGACCGCCAATGTGCCTTGGTCCATGACGTTGTCGCCGGCCTGGTCGCTGTGGCCCCGCGCCAAAACTATTCCGTTTTCGTCGCACAGGGTTATCACGTCCAGCCCGTCCATTGCGCCCACAAGCACTTTTTTGAGCTCCGCAGTGTTTCTTTCGAGCACGCATTCCTCCACGTAAGCCTCGTTGGCAATCATCATTGCGCGGACATGCGCCTCGTTCTGGTAATCCTCCAGCCCTTTGGCAAAGGCTCTGTTGGCGGCTTTTGCTTCAGCCCCTGTTATTTCGTTAAGAAGGGTGGTTGTCTGTGCCGACACGATCAGGTAGGTGATCGTAAGCATCACTACTATTAACAAAGTTACCATCAATGAAATTTTCAACCCAAGACTTTTGATTTTCATCAGCAATTCCTCCATATTTAGATATTAATTTTAATAATAATACTCTAAATCCCGTCCTGCCAATATATTAATCGTCATTTTGAGCTAAAAAATGAGAGCTGCCCCTGTATAATACATTATACAATAAAATAACCAGATAATCTACATGGTATGTATTAAAAACTACACAATGGTAACTTGGCACATTTTCATTGTCAACAGCGCAGCCCTGTGGCTTTCCTCCGTCACTCCTGCGCAGCAGGCTGCATCGACCTTTACAGGCGTTTCCGGCAGCTGCGCCTTTAGGATGAGCGCGTTTGAAACGACGCATATGTCCGTGCAGAGCCCACAGAGCTCGATTTCGTCAAAACCCCCTGCCGCAACCTGTTTTGCCAGCTCAAGGGAACCGAAGCTTGGCTTGTCGAACACCTCGCAGCCGCCTGTGCAGAGCCCGTCTGCGATTTTATGCCCATCTGTGCCGGCAATGCAGTGCGGAACCGGCAAATGCCTTCCCTCCTGGGTTTCCAAGTAGCCGGCGCCGTGGGTGTCCCTGGTGAATATCACCCGATCGCCCCGTTGGCTGTATTCTTCCACCTTTGCCTTGACGAAAGGCACTATCTGCTCCGCCTGGGCAGAGCCAAGGGACCCAGTTATGAAATCGTTTTGCATGTCCACCACGATCAACAGTTTTTTCATTCTTTTTCTCCTTTTATTTGCATGTTTGTTCCATTATAGCAAAAACGCCTTGCATTGTCAGCATCAGCTTGATAAAATAGCCTCAAGAAAAGGGGGGGGCATGACATGAATGAAACACGCGCAATGATAACGGAAATCATAGAAGAAAACTACCAGCTAGGTAAAGTTGCCGATATGCAAGAAATATTCGGTGGATACACCAGCCGCGCTTTCAGGGTCGCTTTGGAGAATAACGGAGAGCGCAAGAACTGGTTTTTCAGGGAATACTTGAAGCCAAAACCCGAATCCGAGGTGTTGTTCGAACACAACCTCCTGCTACACGCCAGAAAAAACGGCTTTTCCAAGGGTGCCGTCCCTATTGCGACAAACGGGGGAAAGACCTTCGTGAGCAGGGTCCAAGACGAAGGCGGGCACCAAAGGCAGCGCTATTACACGTTATATGATTTTTTGACAGGAGAAGAGCCCTACGACTGGATCGTGAACGTCATGCCCAAGAAATCATATCTGGGCATCGCAAGCCTAGTAGCGGAATTCCACGATGCAGTGTCAGGTTTCGACCCTGAAGGCAACAACGGCTCAGAACCGCCAATCCTTGAATTCATCAAGGAAATGCCTGACAAATTCCGTTTTTACTACGAGGGCTGCACCCGCGCCGGAATGAAAAACTGCTATATGGATTATCTGCACAGCCAGCTGGGCTATCTTGAGGAAATCGCAAAAGCACTTGTGTCAACAGAAACCAGGGCAAGACAGCTTCCGGTGATTCCGATACAGTGCGACGTGCACCCCGGGAATTTCAAGTTCAACGGAGACGAATGCACCGGCGTATTCGATTTTGAAGCAGCAAAGATGGACCTGCGGCTTTTTGAAATCGCCCTTGGCGTGTTCAACTGTTTCTCTTCTTGGGAGGAAGACTCTGACGGGATCATTCACCTAGACAAGGCGAAAGAGTTCCTAAACGCCTACAACTCGACGCTTCGGGGACTGAAAAGCAGCCTCCCGCCCCTGACCGAAGCAGAAAAGCAGTATTTCTGCGAAGCGCTGCAACTAAGCAACATGTACATGGTCCAATGGTGCATAAGGGTGTATTACACCGACATGGCAAACGACCCCGACGAATACTTTTGGTATCTCAGGCACATGGTGCGGAGCATTCAGTGGGTGGAAGAAAACAGGGCCGGCATACTGGCAATGGCAGGGTGGGTATAGGCATGCGCTTCGTAGCGCCGTCCACCAGCCCATAATGCCGCGAAAACCATGTCACGCTCCAGCCCGATACGCAGGAACCGCTCCTGCCCGGCGCTCGGTATGGGCGGTGGGTGGTGAATAACCTTTTGCGCCGGTTCGGGCAGTAGATATTTGTCGTGAACCGCTTGTAATTCCACTG
>WRJK01000086.1 GCA_009782285.1 Clostridiales bacterium | reverse complement strand
CCCAACTTCCCCCTCCCAACTACAACCTACCAACTAGCAACTCCCTCCCCCCAACTACCAACTACCAACTCCCAACTACAAACTACAAACTACCAACTACAAACTACCCCCTCCCAACTCCCAACTACCAACTACAAACTACCAACTCCCAACTCCCAACTACAACCTCCCAACTCCCAAGTAGAATAATGAAAAACAATTTGACAAAAATGTATAATACGTGCTATAAGATTAAGTAAAACAATCTGAAATCAAAAGGGGGAACCGATATGAAAAACTATAGAAATCTGACCGCGCTTTTGTTGACAGCGATCATGTTGTTTAGCACAGCGTTCCCGACGATTGCGCTGGCCGCAGACAGCCTCGGTACATACAATGCGGAAAGGCCAGTGTTCTACGACTTCGACAAGGCGGCGCCGCAGCCGTTGCCGTTTGAGATCGAGGACGTACTGGTGCCGGCGAGCACGGCGTGGACAAATTTGGTAGCGGGCGAAGCCCCTGCGCAGCTCAGGACGGCTACATATAAGCTGGCAGACGGCGTAATAGAAATAGATTCCGCGCAGATCGCAGCCGCTTACACCGCTATGCAAGGTATCTTTACGGGGTCGATGGCGGTAAACGGCACCTCAAACACAGCTTTTGAAATGGCGACGCCCAACAGGATCATCTCCGAAGGCGGATACATCAAAAAAGAGATTCTTGAAGCAGTGGTGGGCCGCAACATCGAAAACGGCGAGGTGGTGGTCGATTCGGCCACCGGCACAGCGTTCAAGGTGGCGGGGGAAACCGCGTTCGCGTCATCCCCGATGTTTTCCGCAACTGAGGAGCTTGGGGCGATGGCGAGGGCGCTCAGCGGCACATACAGCGTAGTGACACCACAAGTGCATGAGTTGCTCGAAGATTTTGAACTTGGGGGGAAAGACGGAGAAACCGTCGAACTGACTCTCGGCAATATCACCGCTTTTGCCAAAAATGTAGAAAATAACGCGATACTCCCAAACGGCCAAACGATAAAAAACTTATCGGACATATCGGCCGCTCCGGTCGTTCCGATGTCGACGGCAGTTCCTTTGGCGACCGACTTTGAATATGTCGACAAATGGTTGGGCTTTGAGTTTGACACAACGCCGCTTAGTGGGTATAAGGCCGACGGCAGCGGCGGCGTCACATTGCAAGTCAGCGGTGGCGTCGCCATTGCAAAGCCCGAATTGACGGCGAGATACAGCGCGTTCAGTGGTTACGAGTTCGCGCTGACGCTGGCACAGGAGTGCTACCTGGAAATCACGCTGCAAGCCAATATCAATCAGGAAGTCTATATTCCCCTGTTCGGAATAGACATTCCCTTCGGCGTCGGCTCCGTCACGGGTGGTGTATTTCTCGTCGTCGGCATCAACGGAGACTTCCGGCTGCATATTATGGCGGGCGAATACACCAACACCACAATGGGTGCGCGCGGCGGTACGTTCTGCTGCGTGCCCACCAGCGTACGTCCCATTTTCCGGCATACGACTGAAACCAGGGGCGACGCCAGCCTGTCCGGCAAAATCAACGCCTATGTCAAAATAGGGCCGGAGGCGAAGGTCAGAATTTTCGGCCTCGACCTGATCGGCGCAGGCGCTTACCTTGGCGCGGGCGTATCGGTGGAGATGCTGGACGGCGGGGCAAACTTAGACGTGCGACTGTATGGTATTTTCAACGTGTTCATCACCGTGATCGGGAAGCGGTGCAATCTGATCAACTTCAATCCAACAATCATCCGGAAGAAGCAGGTGAACCTGGATGGCTACAAGCTCGAGGTCGATGACTGCTATATCGCCCCTGGACGGGTGGGCGGCCGGTTTATGAAGGAGACAACCGTAAACGGCAAGTTTGGATTAGTGCCGCCTGATGAATCCGTAAAATATCGGATACGCATAGAAAAAGGAGGGAATCCAAACGATGTAGAGTACCACCCCATAGACGAAAATTGGCTGGAAACAAACAATGCGGGCGAGTTTTTCATCGGAGACGGGCTCGGAAACTTCATGGACTTGGGCTATAATTATGGGCCGTTCGGCAATAACGAGGACGGCAGCATCAACGGTATCAAAAATCTGAGTAATAATGACGAAATCATTATCGAATTCATACTGCCGAGAAGCACGCTCGTGAGAGAGTCCGAGCACTTTTCACCGAAACTTCCGTTCAAAGACGTCGTATTGACCACTGCGGATTCCTTCAACGATTTTGTCATAGGCTATGTGGCCCAGCAGCAGCTCAAGAACTGGAAGACAGACTGGCAGCTCCCGGTGGAGGAACGGTGCGATTCGGTCTATCCGCCGAAGGATACGCTCGTATATATCACGCCGATGCGAAAAGTCGCTGAAAATATGTATATTGATGGTGAGTTGTATGGGAATTATCATGAATGGAAGGGGGCTTACTCCTTTACCGCAATGGCCGCGACGGATGAACTGGGCAAGTTCGATACCCGTATTCCCTATGCGAAGCTCATCGCCTTATTTACCGGGAATTCTAATTCCAAAAACTATTCTACAGATGGCCCCAACGCAGGGATAGCCAACTACGGCTGGCATATAACGGATCATACCCCTATTATTGAAAAATTATCTCATGATTATTATAATTTAAGTGACTATTACGCAGATTATTCTTGGATAAAGGAAAGATGGATACCCTGCTTCGACATAGTAATACGCTATAAAGACTCCTCGCTCGACCCGGTCGAGTACAACTACCTGCCTGAAATGCCGCCGTTTTACTATAACCGCGAGGTATATCCGGTAGAGGGGACGTTTACAAAGACCACCGAGGGCAATAAGGTCGTCGACCGGATGGATTACGACGAATATATATGGATCGTCAATCCTGCGGGGACACGCGTGATTACGGACAAAGAGTTCTTCTACGGAATGGCCCAGGTTTATTCCCGCGTAGATTCTGATAATTACGTCAATTTGAGCGGTCTTAACAGAGACCAACTATGGAAAAACCTGAACGACAATAATTATAAGCTGGTCAGGACGAAAGACAAGGACGGAAACACGACGACAATGTTCTCCCAGCGGGTGACGGTGGAATGGGTCTGGCAGGCGCATCCCAACCCTGTGAAGATCAACAGTGTCTCTTTGGACGGCCCGGGCTTTCTGACGACAGCCGGAGGTACATTTAATGTTTATGCGGAAGGGCTGCTCCCCGCCTACTATTTAGAGGGCGCACCCGCAGGGGTCACCATCAATAAAAATACCGGGCTGATCACCGTCGCTCCCGGCATGGCGGCGGGCAGCTATCCGTTCACAATCGTCGCGGTGCAGGAATACCGCGGGTCAATTATCGACCTCCACATGATGGAAAACTACGATCTTCATATACCGGACTACGAATACTACGGACACGACCCGGTTCCGCCCGACAAGCGGGATTTCACCCTAACCATCAAGATGGTTCCTCCGGTGATCCAGCCGAAGGAGCAAACCAGCCACTATTATACCTTTATGGTGGACGTGAACGATGACGAGCTCGTGGTGCCGATCTATACCATCGCCGGCGACCAACCCATAACCTGGTCGGTGGAAGACCGCGACCGTTTTACCCCCAAGCCCGATTTCGTGTCCATCGACCCGGTGACCGGCATCCTGCGCATCGCGCCGAGCAGCGGCACGCCGGCGGGCAGATATTTGTTCAATATTTCCGCGAAAAACGATGGAGGCCCCGACTATGTGAATTGCGAAGTCTGGGTTTCCGACGGTGACAATCAGGTTCCGCCGCCCCGCATAGAATTTATTCCGTCAAATTACACCATACAGCAAGGCTCGGCGCTACAAGCGCCGTATGCCCTTGGGGGAAACGAACCAATCACGGTCAGCGTCGCGGCAGTGAACGGCGCCGGCGCAACCGTTTCGGGCTTTACCGTCGATGAAGCATCCCAAACTGTGCTTGTGCCAAACAGCCTTGCCACCGGTCGTTACATCGTGACGGCGACGGCTGAAAATGAAGGCGGTACAAGCACCGCGACTTTCACCCTTGAGGTGACGGCCGCACCGGCCGAAATCACACCGCCAGTCATAACCTTCGGCAACGCAAGATATACCGCGCAGCAGGGCACGGCGTTCCAAACAGCGTACACCCTGACAGGCACAGAACCCATCACGGTAACGGTCGCCGCAGCCAACGAACGCGGCGCAGCCATTTCGGGCTTTACCGTCAGCATGACAAGCAAAACGGTGAGAGCTCCAGCCAGCCTTGCCGCCGGCACCTATATCGTGACGGCCACGGCGACCAACGGCGCCGGGACAAGCACCGCGAGGTTTACCCTTGAGGTGACGACCGCGCCGGTCGAAACAAAACCGCCCGCCATAACATTCGGCAATTCAAGGTACACCATGAAGCAGGGTACGTTTTTCCAAGCAACGTACACCCTGACGGGCACTGAACCCATCACGGTAACGGTCGCCGCGACCAATGAGCGCGGCACAACTGCGTCCGGCTTTACCGTCAATGCGGCAACCCGCGAGGTGGTGGCCAGCGACAAAGTGGCGTCCGGCACATACACCGTGACGGCCACGGCGAAAAACAGCGCCGGGGAAAGTTCCGCAACCTTCACCCTTTTGGTAACGGAGGCCCGCACCGCGCCGGTCATCGCGGAGGCAAACCACGGATACGCATTTGAGGTGACTGCGGGCGGTCAAGGTTTGAACGTGCCTGTTTCGGCCACCGGCAGCGCCCCCATCACCTGGTCGCTGGAAGCCTCAGACAAAATGCAGCTGCCAATCTTTATAGAAATCAATGCCTCAACCGGCGTACTGACCACCACCGCGCGCGCCATACAGGGAACCTATTACTTTGTGATCAAAGCGGCAAACGACGTTGGCGCGGATACAAGGCAATGTACGTTATATGTGAGCGAAGCTAAGACAGCCCCAGCGTTTATCCAAGAAAAACACAACTATCAATTCAGCGTTCCGCCAATGCGGCGCGAGCCGACCGAAGTCCAAATCAACGTCACCGGCAGCACGCCCATCACCTATTCGCTGGAACAATACAAGGACGCGATCCCACGGGGCGTTTCTATCAACACCAGTACCGGCGTTTTGACAATCGGGACAAGCGTTGCGACTGGTGAGTATCATTTCAACATCAAGGCATCAAACGACGCCGGAAGCGCAACGCAGCTATGCTCGCTGACAGTAAGCCGAATTGAAATACAGTTGTTGAATTTCGATCCGCAGGCCTCAAACTTTGAAGCGCCATCTATATCGCTGCTGTCGGCCGCAACCACTTCGATCATACCGTTATCATCTGCTTCAGGACAAAAGCAGGAGCTGGGAACCCTGAGCAGCGTTGCCGGAACAGTCGGTGATATGGAACAGGCCGGAAGCTGGCAAATGACCTCAAACTTGGAAAACGCACAAGGTCTGTTGAAACGGGCAGAGAACCATCTGGCAGTGGTCGAATGGCAAAACATGATGGTAGAAGCCTCGTTGGGCAGCAGTTTCAAAGACCAGCTGGCAAAATACAGTCTGATGCCCCTAAATACAGCTACGGTACGTTGGAACGACCCGAAAGACGTCTATACCAACGACCGCGATACGGTCAACGGCACCGAGTATGTATACTGGGACTCGGCGGTTAAGATCGATATAAGAAAGTCTGAATACATAGAAACACATGGATACGTGCCATCCTCTTTGGATGATGTATATTTTCCCGAAGTCAACACGGGAACAGTGCTGAGCGAAGTTTACTGGTACGGCGACCTCTACCACGCCTTGGGCAGGAATGATGTGTGGGGCAAGACGGTTGAGGACGCAAGCCCGCCCAAACCCGAATTCTATTGGAGTGCTGGTATGCTGGATAATATCGGTAAGATATTCGACATCGGTATTTTCGATATGCCGGCCACAAGCGGCTGGAACAGCGTGGGCGTCGGTGATTTCTATAAAACGATGACTGAGACGAGCGACAAACCCGTGCGCGGCCCGTGGACAGGATCCGATGGGTACAAAATGGGCGTGACCAAATGGCAGACCCTCGGAATTGGAGAGCATCTTACAGAGATGGAGGCCTTGAAGAACGTCCCGTACACGGTCACACTCAATGACGAAACCGGAAACTATGTGCCGATTGATTATTTCATCGCGCTGGACGGCAACAAGGCCATGAGCCTGACCTTTGAGCAGAAGGGGTACAACATTACATTCGCGGGCAAAGACCTGACCGGGTATGAGGCTTGGGAGCCGTTGTATAATTTCGGGTACTCGTCGGGCACGTCTATGAAACAACAAATTCTCAACGCTACAGGGATATCGGAGGAAGAATACCTGTCAAGTGATATTGGCGCACTCTTTGACGATGGGATGGTCGATGCGGCAGGGCTTCAAGAGGGCGAACACTTCACCTACTCGTTCCTGCACCACGGCGAATTACCGGGTATGGCGACATTCGACATCAAGACCACGATTTCCGAAGGCGCGACGGTAAACGTGTATAAATACGATGCCGGGACAGGCAGCTTTACCCTGATTGCCAAAAGCCTCAAAGTGGGTGAAAGCGGCGTCGTATCCTATCGCAACAACACTATGTCGGACTATATCATCACGACCGAAACCATCGCCGGGGCTTTGACGCCGGGCGGGACGGCCGTATGGTGGCTGTGGATCATCATAGCGGCGGTGATATTGCTTGCCGCAGGCGCGGTGGTATTCATCGTCCTGCGAAAGAAAGTGGGCGAAAGCTTCGCAGCCGGTTTAATGAAATGGATACAAAGGGAGGAAAGGCGATGAAAACTTGTAGGATATTAGCGATATTGCTGGCTGTCTGCCTGCTGTTCACGCTTGCCGCGTGCGGAAGCAGTTCGGCGTTGTCGGGAAAATATGTCATTGTAAATATAACGGACGACCCCGACGGTGTGACCTTCGCGGATTTGGACGCCATGTACAAAGAGGCAGGTGAAAACCTCGAAGATTATATGTATGTGGAGTTTCTGGAGAACAGCAGATTCGCGTTGGTTATGTTCGGCGAGGTGGAAGCGACAGGCACATATGCGCGCAAGGGCAAAACCCTGACGCTGACCGAAGGGCGCGAAACGACGACTGCGGAAATCTCAGGCAAAAAGGTCACATGGACGTATGAAAACAGCACGAAGCTGGTTTTTAAGAAGAAGTAGGCATTCTTAGTTTGGACTAAACTAACAAGAAAGGAAGTGAAATTCAAGAGAAGCCGCAGCTCCAAAACAAACGCGGCTGAAAAAGTCGCACCCATCGACAGAATTAAAGGGTCAAAGCATATTCAAATAAAGGAGGAAACGGACAATGAAAAAACCAAAGACAATCAGGCTAACACTATTGGTATTATTAATGGCATTTATGACAATGCCGGCTTTTGCATTTGCCGCGCCAAACGACACTGAAATAGAGTTTTACGACGGTGCGCCGATACAGGCAAACGTGCGGCCAGTTATTATTGTAAGCGGTACAGACTATGACATGGGCTATCAGTATGCTCAGCAGATCATTCAGGTGTTTGGTTCATGGTACTACAAGAACATGGCCCGTGAACTTTCAGCGCAGGCGCTTATTGCAGTTAAAGCCAACGAAAGCTATGTTGAAGACGAGACCCCAGAGCTGATAGACTTTGTCAAAGGCATTGCGGCAGGCGCAACAGCCGCAGGCGTTCAATTGTCGTACGAGCAAGTTCTTGCCGACTACGTTGGGACAAAGTACTACGCTAGCGCGAGGGCTGATTCCATCGAAAACGACTCGTCGCAGGGCTGCAGCGGCTTTGCGGCTTGGGGGAGAGCAACCAAAGACGGCAAGCTTGTATTCGGAGGGTCAGGGGACCACGAACTTGCGAAGAATTGGCGAGTTGAACACACCCTGATGCTGTTCCCCAACGAAGGCAACAACTACATAGTTTCGCCTCCAACAGGCGGTGGCCCCGGCCATCCAGGCATGAACAACAAAGGCGTCACCTATGTCCACCACGGCGCAGGTGTGCTCGGCAATTACAAAGTTGGCTACGGCATACCCGCGACTTTTGCAACAATGCATACTCTGCGATATGCCAAAAATGCCGATGAAGCCTTGGAACTTCAAATATCCTATACTACAACAGAGTCTTCTTACCAGAGAGGCGGCCTTTGGGCTGACGTAAGCGGAAAAGCTTTTGTCCTTGAGTGCAAAGACCCGTTAACCGTCAGAAGGCCAGGCGACTACGGCGAGAAAGATTTTATATTCTCCACGAACAACAGCATGGTGCCCGAGCTCAAAGACTTTTTAAAGCCAAGCTATGGCTGGGAACTCAGGTACATTGAACACGGCGGATGGCATGGCTACAGCGAAAGCAGCGTGCAGAGAAACCTTGGAATGTGGAATATGCTGCACAACTACAATGGGAAAATCGACAAGGCCTTTGCGGAGATGATGTGGCGCTTTGCTGCCAAACCGCCTGCCTACCCGACGCTGGAAGAGGCAGACAAGGCTTTGTACGATACCCAAGGCGTGGGTTGGGACATGAAGATTGCCAGCATGGAGAACGCAATGACAGGCTTTGGAATACCTGACAACGGAAACGAAGGCTTGTACTATGCGTCAAATGGCCGCGTAGCCCAGCTGACCGCTCCCCTTGGCGAAGGCGAACACTACTACTACCCCGACATGCTGTATGTCTTTATCGAACTGAAGCTTGACGAAAACCCGCAAAAAGTCGTTGAAGCAGCAAGGGCAAGAGCCCAGTACAACCTCTGGGACGCAAACCTGCACATGAGCAATTTGGGGTACGCAGACACTGCATTCGTGCCGCTCTCAGAGAAATTCGACCGTGCGACAAAAGAGTGGGTCAGAGGCAACTGGTATTTGGACCTTGCCAAAGGCTCGTCCGGCAACGACGCTATTTACTACTACAGCAGAGCCCTCAGAGGCTTCACCTCATGCCAAGCTTATGCCAAGCATGTTTACAATGCCCTAGTCCCCACTGCGAAAACCCCAGAAGACCTTGGCCTTGACAAATGGTTTGGCACCTGGGGCGAATGGGCAATTGACCCGTATGCACAAGTCCCTAAATAATTCTTCGGTAATTGCGATGTTTTTGAATTCAGCAACTATCAAAGAATAATGTGAAAGGAGGCTTAATAATGCATAAACGTTCAAAAACACTTAAACGGATTTTGTTGTCGCTTTTGATTTTGTGCCTGATGCCTGCCTATGGGTTTGCATTGGGGACAGAACCAGAGATAGAATTTTTTGACGGTGTTCCGATACAGCCAAATGTGCGGCCGGTAATTGTCGTAAGCGGTACGGACTATGAAATGGGCTACCAGTTTGCCCAGCAAGTCATCCAGATATTTGGCACTTGGTACTACGAGAAAATGGCCAGCGAACGCAACCTGACGGAGCAAGAACTTGCAGCGGTCAAAGCAAAAGAACAGTATGTGACAAAAGAAACCCCTGAGATGATAGACTACGTAAGGGGCATATCTGACGGGGCAGCCAGCCTTGGCGTTGCAATATCGTATTACCAAGCACTTGCTTTCTTTACCGGGGTGAGGACCTACGACAACGCACTGGCAAAAGCAGAGCCGGAAGCCGGCAGCGATGCGTCACAGGGCTGCAGCGGCTGGGCTGCTTGGGGGAGCGCCACCAAGGACGGCAAGCTTATTTTTGCCGGGTCCGGAGACCACGAAATAGGCAGCATTGGGGGAGGCATTGAATATACTCTGATAGCGTTCCCCAGTGACGGCAACAACTACATCGTTTCGCCACCCACCGGCGCCGAAGGCCATCCGGGAATGAACAACAAGGGCGTTACATACGTTCATCATGGTGCCGGAGTAAGAGGGAACTATCAAGTAGGCCATGGAATACCTGCCCTTTTTGCCTTGATGCACACTATGAGGTACGCTGATGATGCCGTACAAGCCAAAAAAATGATGCTGGAATACACCTCAAGCGAAACGTCTTACCAGCGCGGCGGCCTGTTGGCTGACGTGTCCGGGAACATGTTTGTCATCGAATGCAAAGACCCTGTAGTTGTCAGAGAGCCTGGGGACTATGGCGAGAAGGATTTCATTTTCTCTTCAAACAACAGCATGGTGCCGGAACTCAAAGAATTTCTGAGGCCAAGCTACGACTGGGAACTCAGGTACATTGACCACGGCGGATGGCATGGCTACAGCGAGAGCAGTGTTCAGCGAAACCTTGGAATGTGGAACATGCTGCACAACTACAATGGCAAAATCGACAAGGCTTTTGCGGAGATGATGTGGCGTTTTCCCGCCAGCCCGCCAGCCTACCCGACTCTGGAAGAAGCGGACAAGGCTTTGTACGCGACGCAGGGCAAGGGTTGGGACATGAAGATAGCAAGCATGGAAAATGCAAATACTGCTTATGGGATTCCTGACAAAGGCAACGAGGGTTTGTACTACGTGTCCAATGGCCGGGTTGCCCGGCTGACTGCCCCCTTGGACGAAGGCGGGCACTTCTACTACCCCAACATGCTTTATGTTTTCATTGAGCTCAAGCTCGACGCCAATCCGCAGAAAGTTGTGGAGGCAGCAAGGGCAAGGGCTCAGTACGACCTTTGGGACGCAAACCTCAAACTCAGCAAGCTGACCTACTTCGACACTGCTTATGTGGCTCTGCACAAGAAATTTGACGTGGCAACGAAGAGCTGGGTCAGCGGCAACTGGTACCTTGATCTTGCAAAAGCGTCATCAGGCAACGAGTCGGTCAATTATTTCGGCAAGGCGATGAGAAGTTTTACCACTTGCCAAGCCTACGCCAAGCACGTTTTCAACGCGCTGGCTCCCCCTGCCGCATCCCCAGAAGACCTTGGCCTTCGAAAATGGTTTGGCGACTGGGGCGAATGGGCGGTTGACCCGTATGCCGCGCTTGACACAACAGACAGCTATTCTGCTAGCGTGAATGTCAGTGCCGAAAGCGACATAGACAAAAACGTGGAAGTTGCACTTTCTCTGACTAGAGCTAAAAACGTGCTTACCTTTGAAGCCGAAATAGTCATTAACGGCAGTATGCTTTCCAGCATTGGCATTGAACCACAAAATGGCTTTACTGTTATAAATGACATCGCTTGGCGAAACATGGGAGGCGATATTTGGCGAGGAACTGTCACGCTGGGGTACAAAGCAGGCAACGACGAAGGCTTTACAGCAATTGGACCCGTTGACATTGCCAAGTTCATGTTCGCCCCAAGAGCCAAGGGCGAAACTGCCATTGAACTAACCGGAGCAAAATCAACTGGCCTCGTGGGTGACGTTACAAAATATCTGGACGTCAAAATCGTATCAGGTAAGGCTGTGACAAACATCGACCAGCGGGCATTCTCGAAATACGATCTGAACAAAGACAACAGAGTTGACGCTTTGGATCTCGGTGTCATGCTGCTGTACTGCGGCTTCGACAGCGATTCTCCAAATTGGGGTACACTCGTTAAGGTCAATGATTCAAAGGGGAGTGGCGTCACCGCCAGCATGTGCGACGTCAATGCTGATGGTGTGATCGACATGCTCGACTTGCTCGATCTCTTCATACACTATACGAAATAGAGCGAAGCTGGTGATCGGCAACTCTCTGCTCCCAGAAAAATAGGGGAAGCACCTGTTTGACTTGATTGGAAAAGCGGGGGCTGTTGAAATATTCAATTTCAGCAGCCCCTGATTATGATTATTAACATACGATGCACAGGCCAAAAACGGTGCGGCAGCGTATTACTTCACTACCCAATATCCGCCTTTCGCTGCACCAACACGCTCGATAAGTCCCGTATATTTAAGCGTTCGGATGACTTTCTCCACGCTGCGAGCGGTTAATCCTATTTCCTCCGAGATTGCTCTTGCACTCATTCTCGGATTTCGGCGCATAATTCCCATTATCTTTTCTTGTGTTTGGTTTTCTCCGAACTTTTCTCCGAACCTTTCTCCGAACTTTTCTCCGAACTTACCCATGATGTCAGTATCTGCATTAAACCCAATCATCACTTCTTTTGAATGGGTTCGATAAAATGGTTTAAAACAACCTTGGGGGATGCCCCTTTTTATCGACGACAGATCTTACGTAACCTTCCCATATTCCAATGAGTTGTTTCCACTCGTTTGATTGAAGATAGTCAACAGTTGACTCATTTAAATCGAACTCGGGTAAATATGTACCCGTAACCCCTCGCTCCAGAACCCCATCAGCAATGACACCTTTTTCTCTAAAAATTAGTATTGGGAGCCCGATCTGAAATGCCATAGCAGGTTCAATGTGACACCAAGTGCTTGTCATCCACTGGTTTGATAAATCATAATCAGTCTCTCCAATATCGCTTTGTGGCCGTCCAGTTCCCTGAGAGATAAAAGTGCGCCTGAATGCAATGGTTAACAATCCATTTGATTCCAACATCAGCCGCCGTATTGCTGTAAGTGGCTCGCTTACGTCATAGTCGGTAACGCCCAATGAGCGCGCTCTAAAACCTCTGCTTTGCAGGTATCGAGTGACTCGCTCAATGAAGTCTTTTTGACACTGCAAAAATGGCCTTGGGCAACTCAAAAATACTGGAATTTCCACGAACCTATATCCTCCACTTTCTTTGCTTCAATCCGCTCTCATCATACTCTTTCTTAGCATCCTCTGTCAAGAAAAAAAGTGCGGATTCCACATCAAATTTACCGAAAATATCATGCATTTTTGAAATTAAATATAATTTCAACATTTTGCTTGACATTGATAAATACACATGTTATGGTGATTTCACAAAATACGGGAGGTTAACCACGTTTCTAAAAGGAGTTGAAAAAAATGAAAACTACGATGAAGAAAGCAAAGCGAATTATTTCCACCATACTGACAGTAACCCTGATGCTGGGGCTACTTGCCGCAAGCCCCGTGCTGTCTACGAAACGCTTCCCTACAAGCCTTGACACCGGACTTCAAAAAGCACCCCGTTGAAATTTTGAAATACACCATTGCTTTTTCCGCAGTTTTTTCCTATAATGTTATAACACGGTAGAGGTTAACCTCATTCCTGACAAAAATGAGGCTGAAAAGAGAGAACCCCAACTCCATAACAAAAGAGGCTGATCTAGTGGCTTGCATGTATGTATTTAAAAGGAGTTGAAAAATGACAATGAAGAAGTCAAAACGAATTACCTCAGCCATGCTGACAGTAGTTCTCGTGCTGGGGCTGCTTACCGCAAGCCCT
Organism: Clostridiales bacterium; assembly: GCA_009782285.1. GTDB lineage: Bacteria > Bacillota > Clostridia > Peptostreptococcales > Anaerovoracaceae > WRJK01. The sequence continues at coordinate 421 of WRJK01000086.1, read as the reverse complement.
GTGCTGGCCTCGGCAGAGGACACGGTGGGCATGGCCGTCGGCACCTGGGCAGGTTCGGGAGCAAACCCCGGAGATGGTCACCGTTACATTGACATGGGAAACTACAACGGCCGAGACCTCAAATGGCGAGTGCTTGACGTGTACATCAGCGACGGCACTGACGGAAACGCTGCAGGAAGCAAAACAGCGTTTCTTTTGCTGGACGACTTGCTGCGAACACCGAGCGGCGAAATAGACAAAGTCAGGTTTAATGCGCACAACAGCAACTGGTCGCAGCCCAGCGAGCTAAACGAATTATTGAACGATCGGTTTTTCAATGGCGCATTCAGTGCAGAGGAGCAAGCAGGCATTATTACTGCCGATTACGGAATGGGCGGCCCGTATGAAGGGAATTATGGATTCCCGGCGTTTGATTCATCGA
>WRJK01000085.1 GCA_009782285.1 Clostridiales bacterium | reverse complement strand
CAAGGTGTGGCTGGATGCAGAGGGCAATGTGATAAAAGACACCAAAGGGCTGGTTGCCAAGTTTGGGTTTGCATATGAAATCGGCGCGAATAAAGGCAATAAAACATTGAGCCCCGGCAAGATAGGCGTACCTGCGGGCACCTACGCTATCAGCGAACTGCTTGCGCAGCTTTCACTGAACTACTCGCTCATAGGCGTCTCGGGCGCAGGATTCAGCATCAACGGCGATGTGGCTGAAATCACCATTACAAACGACATGGCGCTTGCTGGCGGCAAGTACACGGCGACGTTTACAAACAAAGAAGACCCGTACGCCATCATCCTGAAGGAATGGGTAGACGGCAACCCGGACGACCTGACAGCACTGTTCGATATTTACGAATATGACGAAGACGCGGCTGATTTGCGCGGCGACCTAGTCAAATCCGATGTTGCGGCAATGGAAAAAACCTACGTTGCGCCGGGAGTGTACGTAGTCGCGGAGCAGGTGAAACCGGGCTATGCAATACAGCCTGACCAGATTGTCGAAATCGAAGCGGGCGGAATCGGAACGGTGGAATTCGTGAACGAGCCGGACGACGGCGGGTTCGACGGATGGCTCCTGTTGGCCAAAACAGTCAACGGGACGGCGATAGGAGATTGGGAACTTAACGGCGTCAGCCTTGCAGACGTTATCGACGACATATCATTTAACCTCTTTGAGGCAACATTGGACGCAGACGGCAATCCGGACGGTTATGAAGGCCTCGCCATTGCAACGGCAGAGCTTGCTCTGGGTGGAGACATCCTCTTTGAAAATCTCCCGGACGGCCTCAACGGCTGGTACGCAGTAGTGGAAGCGTTCACCCCCGGCAGCCTTGCCGAGGAAATCTTCGAAGACGTTGGCCCGCTGTTCGTGTTCTTCGTAGACGGGGTTGGCGTTGGCGGCACAAAAGCGGACTTCGACTATGACGCTTACTACACGATAGTCAACGGCTACGGCGGCGGCTATGTCCTGGGCTACCCGGGGCTGAACAACACAGGGGACATTTTCCCCATTGACGTTATGAACGCAGAAACAGGCATTGTTTACCCGTCCTTCTGCGCAAATGCCGGCTCGGTGTCGTTCTTTGAAGGCCCTGGCAACTACATGGTTGCTATGAGCGAGGCGCCAAATGGCGTTCCCTATGCGGAGTTCCTGAAAGCGTACAACTATATTGAAGCGAAATACGGCAAATTGGACGATTGCAGAGTCGTCACGCAGATAGTCACATGGGCGCTGCTGGGCGCTGTCGACATCCCTTCGGAGGAGTTCGACAATATCAACTGGGACGCTGTTGAAGCCGGCACTTGGGCGGTAAAAGGCATCCCTGGCGCGAAAGCCATAGTGGAAGACATAATGGCAAATTACGCAGACTACGTGTTTGACGGCACAGAAGAGATAGTCGACGTCGTGTTCATGATTGGCATCAACAATGCCGACTACTACACGGCACAGCCGCAGCTGGTACCGATTTACGGCAGTAACGGCTTCGACAACAAGACAGGCGGCGGCTACGACAGCAGCGTGTGGTTCAACAAGGTAAAATACGGCGGCGTGCTGGAAGTATTGCCGGGAGAGTTTGCCTTTGAGCTGTTCAAGATCACAGCCGAAGGGGAGGTGCCGATCGGCACTTATGAAACAGGTTTCAGCGGAATGGTGTTTGTTGAAGGCCTTTTGCCCGGCAGCTACGTGTTCAGGGAAGTGACCGCGCTGTTCTGGGACGAGCCGTACCACGGTGCGGACGGGGACTACAACCTTGTCTGGAAACCGATTTACCCGGGCACCGATGACGGCCTTTACTTCACAATCGATGCTAAGGGCGATGCGGTCTGGCCAGCGGAGTACGAGCTGGACGAGACAGGTGCGCCGACGGTGAACAACGTGGCTCACTGCAAGCACTGCGTGTTTTGGAACGACCTTGAGTTTTATTACGGCACAAACCCGCATACGGCGGTGCCGTTTGAAGGCGGCTGGCTCATCTACTTTGACGACTTCTGCGGTGGAGAGCTGGAGGTAATCGGCGTTTTGCATCCGACATGCGAAGCGGCGGGAATCGTATGGCTTAAATGTACGGATTGCGAAATCGGCACAGGCGTAGGGTTTGGCGAGCCGCATGGGCACGACTACCAGCCTACCGGCGAGTACGTCAGCGGCGACCCTGCGAATGGAGAATGGTATATTTGCTCATATGACAAGTATCACGAAATTATAGTGATGCCAGAATAAATTAAACATGCGATACACAAGTCTAACGACTTGATGCGACAACCAAACAGCTGTATTATTCCGAAGCCGGAGGTGGTAAAGGCGCTCTGCCCTTACCACCTTCGGTTTACCCGACGTCGGCAGAGAGAAAAACATGGTTGAAAAAAAAGCTGCTTGGTGGTAAAATAGCAACAGAGGGAAAGAGCAGTCTCTTTTCCTCTTTAATTGATAAAACGCCTTGCATTATCGCGAATATTTGGAAAAGGAAATGGTGGATGACATGAAGAAAAGACTTTATTCAATCATCCTCTTGGCCGCCTTACTGGCGGCGGTGTGCCCGCTTTCTCTTGCGGCATATGCGGCGGATGACGAACCGGGCGGCGAAATGCTCGATCAAATCATTATCATGTTTTTCGAAAGGTCGAATTTCCCTGGCAAGGAAAAGCAGTACGACGACGAGGTTGCCAAAGTCCGCAGGGACGGATTGTCCGTTGTTGCTGACAACGTCTACGTGGTCAAGGCTGAGGGTTTGTCAAAAAACCCAAACGCTATTCTCAACAAGTACAAGAACAGCAAGTTTGTCATGTATGCCGAGCCAAACTTCAAAGGCGATTTTGACGCTGTTCCAAACGATCCGAACTATTCCACTCTAAAAGCTCTGTTAACGGCAATCAACGCACAGAACGGCTGGGACATTGTTAAAAGCGGAGGCCCGCCTGTTGCTGTCGTTGACTCAGGCGTCTACCAGCATTCGGATTTGCCAAAATTGCTGCCCGGGTATTCTGCCGTGGCAGGCCTTTCCCCCAACAACGACACAGTCGGCCATGGGACTGGCGTCGCAGGGACGCTCGGAGCCCTTGGCAACAACGGGATCGGGACTGTCGGCATGAATTGGGGCGCAAACATCCTGCCGGTCAAGGTGGATGATGCAAACGGCACGCTGTCTGTGGCCAACATCGCCAAGGGCATTATGTGGGCTGCGGACAACGGAGCGAAAGTGATCAGCCTCAGCGTTAGCACGACGAGCGACAGCGTGACGCTGAAAAACGCAATAGACTACGCTTACGGCAAGGGCTGTGCGTTGTTCGCGTCAACCGGCAACGACGGCAAGAATGCAATCAACTACCCTGCGCGCTACCCCAACGTCATGGCAGTGGGCGCGACGTCAAACGGGACTTCCCGAGCGTCCATATCAAATTACGGAACCGGCATGGGGGTGGTGGCGATATCCAGCTACACAACCACCACGTCGTCAGGCGGGTATGCGAGCATGGGCGGCACGTCGTTTTCCACCCCGCAAGTTTCCGGGCTCGCTTCGCTGGTGCTGGCCCTGAACCCGAACCTGACGAACGAGCAGGTGTATTCTTACATCCAGCAGGGCGCAAAGCCTTTGGGCGGCGGGTACAACAGCGAGACGGGCTATGGCGTGATAGACATGGGCAAGACATTGGCTCTCGTCCGCGACAGCGTGCCGCCGGCGGCAGTGGACACTACTGCGCCGGTATTGACGCTGGCAGGAAGCCTGGTGATGGAGATCAAGCAAGGGGAGAAGTTCACCGAGCCGGGGTATACGGCTATTGACGACACTGACGGCAACATTACGAACAAGGTGGTTGTAACAGGGACGGTGAACGTGAACACCCCGGGCGTCTACAGGCTGGAGTACAGCGTGTCCGACGCCGCAGGCAACAAGGCTGCGGCGGTCCGGGTCGTGGAGGTCGTCTTTGTGGACAGCACGCCGCCGGTTTTGACGCTGAAAGGCAGCGGGGCAATGGAAGTCAGGCAGGGCGAGGCTTACGCCGAGCCCGGGTACACTGCAGTGGACAACGTCGACGGCGACATAACAAGCAAAGTTGTTGTGTCGGGAACGGTGAACGTCAATGTGCCGGGCTTTTACACCTTAGAGTACAGGGTTTCCGACGCAGCAGGAAACGCGAGCTTTTCGACGCGCACTGTGAACGTGGTGCCTGCGGTGGAAGAGCCGCAATACGCGCTTCCCCCGACTATTACGCTTTCCGGCGCGATGGACGTGCAGATTTTCTCAAGTGAGGAGTTCACAGAGCCCGGCTACAGCGCAGCCGACTGCCTAGGCGTCAACCTGACGGGCGCAGTCAGGGTGACCGACAACATAGACTCCGGAGCCGAGGGCATCTACACTGTCAACTATTTCGTTGAGGACGCCGGCGGCAACGCGGCGCGGGCGACGCGCACGGTCATCGTGGCGGAACGGGACGTTCCGCTGCCGCCGGCCAACGCCCCCACAATTGCGATCATTGGCTCCGATCCCATCATATTGCATCTTGACAGCGGTACGCCTTACACCGAGCAGGGCGCGAGCGCCTACGACGAGGCAGACGGGGACATTTCAGCAAGCGTTCAAATAGCAGGAAGCGTCAACAGGGGCAAGGCAGGGGCGTACACCCTCACCTACCAGGTGGTGAACAGCGAAGGCCTGTCTGCGTCAGCGACGCGGGAGGTGCGCATTTTGGCCCCCAATGAAGTCGCTTCGCCTCGCCAGACGTACAATTTCAGTGGGCAGGGCAAAGCGCCTTCGACCATTACCCACACAGGGGTTGCAGTTGATACCGCCGGATGGATGGACTTTGCAGTCACAAAGATAGACAATAAGGTGACCATCAACACAGTTGTCAAAAAAGACGGCATTGAGGTGTTTGGCGGCACATACGCCGGAGTGGGCGGAACGCAGTTCTGGGCCGAGGAGGGAGTTTACAGCGTCAGCGTGACAATAACCGCCGGCAACGGCAACTGCTCGTATGGAATAAGGCTTGTGACGCCGGAATCCATAATCTTCGTGTTTGACGACGACGAAGTTCCGCTGGCGGAGCCGGACGGCCTTCTGGCGATATCGGACGACCTGCCAAAGACAGGAAACGCCGGCAGCCCGCCGTTTTTGGTTTTGATGTTTTGGCTGTCGATGGCAGGTTCAATGTGTGTGGTGATAACTAGTAGAAAAAGTACAAAATAAATTTAATTATTTTCAAAAATCACCCCATAAAATCAAACACATTAAACGTATAATACAGTATTGCAATAAACAGTAATAGTTATTAATTTAGAAAACGGCATTTTGATTCAACTAAATAAACAAAAAATCTTGAGCAGCGAAGACACAATCGGCACGTAGTTCACTTAATCAAGGAGGGAAAAGTGAAAAAATTATTGGTTATCCTACTTGGCACCGTCTTAACGATTGTGTTGTCAGCACTGTTCTTTACAGCGTCCGCATTGGGAAGCAACATAAAAAACACCGAAATTTGCCCTGCAAAATACCCAATTGTAATGAGGGCGATGCCGTCTGCCAACGGAACGGCGGGTCCCTTCGATGCAGACTACGGCACAGGCGGGGATGCACGGGTTCAACCCGGCGCATCCTTCGCCTCGCCGCAGGGGGGGAACAGCACAGAAGGCAATAGAAACCTGTTCGACTTGCTGAGGAATGACAGAGCGAGCGTGCTTGTACGCATGCTCATATTGATGACCGTGCCCCTTATTAACCTCTTTATTGTCTCGCGGTACAACAGAAGCAAGCGAGCACAAGAGAAGAATAATTGATTCGATCTTCATAGCTACGAAGGAGAATCAATGCATGCCAGCACATCAGCATATCGTCGATAGACGATATGCTGATGTGTTTATTTGCGCTTTTGCAAACGGGGCTTCTATGGTACAATATAAGCAGCGAAGGGTGGCAACAATCAAGGCATATCGGAGCGACTGGATAAGATGAACGATACGAACTACTTTTTATTAGATGAATACGACGTTGCGGTTGTCGGGGCGGGCCACGCAGGGTGCGAGGCGGCGCTTGCTTCCGCTAGGATGGGAAAGAAGACGCTGATGCTTTCCATAAACCTCGAATCGGTGGCGATGATGGCGTGCAACCCGTCGATAGGCGGGACAGGCAAGGGGCACCTTGTACGGGAAATAGACGCGTTGGGTGGCGAGATGGGGATAAACATAGACAAGACCTTTATCCAAAGCAAGATGCTCAACACTGCAAAAGGCCCAGCTGTCCATTCCCTCCGAGCGCAGGCTGACAAAAACGCTTACCATATCGAGATGAAAAAAACGATTGAGCGCCAGGAGTTGCTCGACTTGAAGCAGGGCGAGGTTGTCGACCTGATATTGGAAGGGGGGAAAGCTTGCGGCGTGATACTCAAGACCGGCGCGGCTTACCGGGCGAAGGCCGTGGTGCTTGCGACGGGGACATTTTTGCGGGGCAGGATATTCATCGGCGACAGGTTTTTTGACAGCGGCCCAAACGGGCTTGCGCCTTCATTGGAACTGGCAGAGAACTTGAGAAAATACGGGCTGCCGCTGCGGCGGTTCAAGACGGGGACGCCAGCAAGGGCACTGAAAAGCAGCCTTGATTTTTCCAAGATGGCAGAGCAGAGGGGGGACGCCGTAACAGTGCCGTTTTCCTTTATGTCGGGCAAACTCGAGAAGGAGCAGGTGCCGTGCTGGCTGACGTACACAAACAAAAAAACCCATGACATAATAAGGGCAAATTTCTCGCGGTCGGCGCTGTTTGGTGGACAGATAGAGGGCGTGGGCGTCAGGTATTGCCCTTCCATTGAGGACAAGGTGAGCCGGTTTGCGGACAAGGAGCGGCACCAGCTGTTCATTGAGCCGGAGGGGCTTTACACAGACGAGATGTATATTCAGGGGATGTCCTCAAGCATGCCGGAAGACGTGCAGCAGGAGTTTTACCGGACGATACCCGGGCTTGAAAACCTGAAAATCGCCAGGCCTGCCTATGCGATAGAATACGACTGCATAGACCCGCTCGACCTGAAGGCGAACCTTGAAAACAGGCAGATTGACAATTTGTTTTGCGCCGGGCAGTTCAACGGCAGCTCTGGTTACGAGGAAGCTGCCGCGCAGGGCCTCGTGGCAGGGGTAAACGCTGTTTTAAAAATCGATGGCAAGGAGCCGTTTATACTGGACAGGTCCGAAGCCTATATTGGCGTGCTGATCGACGACTTGGTTACAAAAGGCACAAACGAGCCGTACAGGATAATGACGTCAAGGGCGGAGTACCGCTTGGTGCTCCGACAGGACAATGCGGACGTTAGGCTGACCGAAAAAGCCTACGTGCTCGGGCTGGCAACAAAAGAACGCTACGAAAGGTGCCTTTCGGACAAACTGGAGGTTGAAAATGAGAGGAAGCGCCTAGAAGAAACAGTGCTGCTGCCAGGCGTAGCAAACGTGTTACTTGAAAAAAAGGGCAGTTCCCCGGTCTTGAACAAAACGGTGCTTTCGGAGCTCATGAAAAGGCCGGAGATCACTTATGCGGATTTGGCAGAAGTTGACGGCGCAAGGCCGCCGCTTTCGAAACATGCCATAACAAAACTTGAGGTGCAGATAAAATATCAAGGGTACATCAGCAAGCAGCTTCAGCAGATAGAAAAGTTCAAGAAGATGGAGGGCAGGAAGCTTGACCCGGAGCTTGACTATGACGGGGTGCAGGGGCTGAGGATTGAAGCACGGCAGAAGCTTGGCCGGCTGAAGCCGGCTTCCCTTGGGCAGGCGTCCAGGATATCGGGGGTGTCGCCTGCCGACATAAGCGTGCTGCTAATACACCTTGAAAAAAAGAGGCGGGAAAACTTATGAAGACACAGGTTAAGGCAGACATGATGCTAGTCCTCGTCGCGATGTGCTGGGGGTCCTCGTGCCTGCTGACAAAGATTGCGCTCGAAGACTTGCAGGAATTCAACCTCATTGCAATAAGGTTTTTGATTGGCTTTGCCTTAACGGCTGTTGTTTTTTTCAGAAGGCTGGGAAAAGACAAAAAAGCCATCTTGTATGCTGCCATGCTTTCTGCAAACTATTTCGTCGTGGTGGCGTTCATGACCTTTGGCGTACAATACACTACAGTGTCAAAAGCCGGCTTTTTGACGTGCCTGGCCGGCGTCTTTGTGCCAATCATCTGCTTTTTCGTTTTCAAGAGGAAGCTTGACAGGAAAACGGTGTTTTGCGTGGCGGCAACCTTCGTCGGGGTTTACATGCTGACTATGAGCGGCGCTGAAGACAGCGGCGGGATCAACCTCGGCGACGTCCTGTGTACGCTTTGCTCGCTGTTTTTCGCAGTGCACATCCTGTTGACGGGCCATTTCGTTAAGCGGGCAGACCCTTTGGTGCTTGCTGTTTTCCAGATGGGCTTCGTCGGCGGGCTGAATTTGATTGCGTCTTTCATTTTTGAGGCGCCGCATTTGCCGACAACGGAAACCTCATGGCTGTCGGTGCTGCTGCTTGCCGTCCTCTGCTCGGTCTTCGGGACGCTCTTTCAGAACATGGCGCAGAAACACACGTCAGAAACCCATGCGGGCATCATACTGACGCTTGAGCCAGCATTTGCGGTCATGTTCGCGTATGCCTTCCTGAAAGAAACCTTGACTGGCGGGGGGTACGCAGGCGCGATCGTCCTGCTTGTAAGCATCGTGATACTTGAAGTGGATTTTTCGAAGGGATCAGCCTAAACCTCCCAGTTGTATTTTACTTTTTCTTGAGGGTAATCTTGACAAGTTAAATAGTTCTCCTTTTGCATACGGCCAATTACAATGTACGGCGGCACGTTTTCTTTTTTTGCATGCTCCTTTATTGCGTCAAGTGAATAATTGCCGGTTTTAATAAATTCTGAATATGCATCTGGACATAAAAGCGCATCTTGTGCAAATTTATCGGCAAGGCTCTCAGCTTCTGTCTTTGTGACCGAATAGTCAACAAAACGAGTCCCGATATCTTGATTCAAGATGTGACCTATTTCGTGCAATAAGGTGAACCAAAAAACATCGGCCCAGGCTAATCGAATAGTCAAGCATAGTATAATTGTATTTGATGCAGCTTTTTCAATAAAGCCTTGTACGGGGGCTCCATTAAAATGCTTGACAATGCTAAATTTAATACCACAGTCAGAAAAAATTTTGGATAAGGCGTCGTTAATGCAACGTTGTTCCAAAAACATAGCTTTTTTTACAAGTGGAATGCAGTGTTTTAGCTTTTCGACATCAAGCATATTTGCTGATTCTATGCAGTATGTTTTCATTTCGCACAATCTTATCCATGCAAAAAGCACATAAGGATTAACGTTGTTTGCAGGTGAAGTGCGAAATGCAGTATTCAATTGCAAAGAAGGAATCGAAGTCAGGCTGGAGACAGCTAAGAATTTTCGCATTTTTAATACATCGGCTTCTTTGCTGAAAGTTTTTGGTAATATCCCAACGCTTTTCAAATAAATAAGCACCTCGTTTAGCTGGTCAAGGATATTCAATTCTTCGACTGAGACCGTGTCTGACGCAGTGTGCTCCAATAGTTCAATGTCGTAATTTGATTGGAGATTAAGCCAAAATTTCGCGCTTACATCAAAAACGTTTTCTAGTGACACGGCTAATTTTGAGGAAATGTCGGCTTTCCCATTTACGACTTCACTAATGTGCTTTTCAGAAAACCCAGTCCTGCAAGCAAGTTCATTCTGTTTCATTTTTCTGTTTTCAAGAAGTTCAAACAGCGTTTCGCCGGGATGAATAATTAAATCAGCTGATAAGCCATTCTTTTTTCCCTTCATGGTATTTTACTACCCCCTTCACTTCTATTTTTGTGCATTTTTTTAACGTTTCAGGCGCATGGTTTGTGCACAACGGCTTGATGATCAGCCGGATGTTCCCAGTAATTGAAATGCCGTAGCAGTTTAGTAGATCTCCTGTTAAAAGATGTGGCTTTCCGAGGTTTAACGCAAGGTACTCATCAAAAGAGATAGCGGCAGTTATTTGATCTAGTCTCATTTTCAAAGCTCTTGTTTCATTATTACCAATTTTCCTCTTCATTATATCATAATTGGTAAAACACAGTCGTACTTTTTGATTTACGTAACTGACGTCTATTATATCCACCACCATTCTTACCCAAAAGGTAACCTTGCCTATATTATACATGCAAAGGGTCTACATGTCAAGTGCCATCTTCCAGCTCTCAGTCTTTCCGTCTGAACACGGTGGATTTTTCTACAAAAATTTGATACAATAGTTTTAACACGAAGCAGTAAGTGAATGCAAGTTAATATGGGAGAGGATGAAAGATGGAACCAAGAAGCGGCGTTTGCTTGGGGAAACTGAAGCGGTGCAATGTTTTTCAGAGGACTATGATCATTGCTGTAGTTTTTGCGGCCTTTTCGTTTACGGCATGCGGCGGGGGCGGCGGACAGACTGGGCATCAAAGCAGCCCGGCAGAGGGCGTTTCGGCACTAAAACCCAAGGACATTGTGGCAGTTGTTACGACTGAGAACGGCACAAGGCATGGAGTAGAATGCCTGATTCTGAGGACCTCTTTGGATTTGGACGGTGATGGGGCGGTTGACCAGTTGACTGCGTATTTTACGCCAGGCACCGGTATCGGCAGTTCAGGCGGAGAGCCGACGGACGCATACGGCTGTTGCGAAATCGAGATTGCGAGCACGGGCACGGGTACGGAAACGGAAACATTTTCGTTGTCATGGATTTACGACAACCTGTTTCCTCAGATCAAATTTGCGGATTTTGACGCTCACGAGCAGTATATCCAGTTTTATCTGGAGGGTGACGGCCCTAGCGGAGACCCTCGCACGAAGATTTTCACCTTTGACGGCATGCGGGTTTATGAAAATTTGACACTTCCGGGTTTTGTGACGGAATACGACGGAAATTCGAGGATTTTTTCATTTGGCATTTACAGCGTCAATTGCTACTACGACCTGTACGACGGTTTGACGCCACTCCCGAAAGAAGACATTGTCGGAACGGAAATTCAACGAAGCTTCGGTGTTTTGTTGTTTACGGAGCTGAACATGGACTACACCTGCGCGGTCCTGTCAGGCGAATACGAAAACCAAGGCTGGAAAAACTACGTAACCAGCATGGAAGAGTTTGTCTGCCTTGTCCCGGAAAACACGCCTCTTGAAGTGCTTGACATCGAGTTCGTTGAGTCGAGGTTTGAACCGGGCAGCCTGTACGGCGTCCCTTGGCTGAAGGTTAGGACCCCGGAGGGCACAGAGGGCTGGTTCTCAGTCGTGTACGGCGATTGAAACTTAGGAACACATTCAATTCAACGGATGCCGACGTAGGCTGAGATTTTTTTGATCACCTCTGTGTCGTCGACTGGTTTGCCAAGGTGGTCGTTCATGCCGCAGGCGAGGCACCGGTCGACGTCTTCGCGGAACACGTCGGCGGTCATTGCGATGATCGGTATGGTTTTTGCCTTGCTGACGTCGAGGGAGCGGATGGCTTTTGTGGCTTCTAGCCCGTCCATCTCGGGCATGTGGACGTCCATTATGATCAAGTCGTACTTGTCCGGGTTCTGTTTGAACTTCTCCAGCGCAACCAAGCCGTTTTCCGCAGGATCGATGTTGATTTTTGTCGCCTCAAGGAGGGTGGTGAATATTTCCCGGTTAACGTCGATGTCTTCTGCGAACAAAAGGGAAACGCTTGAGAAATCCGGGGTTTCCTTGGCAGCCAGAGGGCTTTTGGCGGTGCGGCCTGTTGTATGGCCTTCATACCGCAGGCATTTGAAAATGTCCGAGGGCATAAGCGGCAGTGAAACGAACCTGTTCAAGCCGGCTCCCCGCACGCCTGCGTCGACTTTGTTCCATGCCAAAAATGAGGCTAGGATCACGATGGCGCCGGGCTGGGTCTGAGTGTTCAGTTTTTTCACCGCGCTGAATATGTTGCTTGAACGCAGGCGGTAGTCGATAAAAACCGTGTCGTACATACTGTTGCCGCAATAGGCGGCGTTTACCAGCGAAAGCAAATCGTCTTCGCTTGCAGCAGCTTCGACGGAGGCGCCGGAGCCGGACAAAACTGACTTGACGTATTCGCACAGCCTCTCGTCGTCCGAGGCAACAAGTATCCTCATGCCGTCCAAGCCATCGCTGTCGTTTTCCGGGGGGGCGCCGGCATGGTTCAAGTCCACTTCGAATATGAAGGACGACCCTTTCCCGGCTTCAGACTCGGCCCACATGCCGCCACCCATCATTTCGACAATGCTCTTCGAAATGGCAAGGCCAAGGCCTGTGCCGCCAAAGCGCCTTGAAATGCTGGTGTCAGCCTGCTCAAAGGCGTTAAACAGCTTCCCCAGCTGTTCGTTGGACATGCCAATGCCTGTATCCGTTACGGCAAAGTGCACTGTGCTGCTGTGGCTCCTGCGCGCTGCCTCCCGCACGGTCACGGTTATTTCCCCATTTGCAGGGGTGAACTTTACCGCGTTGGAAATGAGATTGGTTATGACTTGGGAAAGCCGCATTTCGTCGCCTAGGTATTCGATGCATGCGCTTTTGTCCATAAACACGTTTAGCCGGAGGCCTTTTTTTTCAGCCTGTTCCATCATAATATTGTACATTTTGTTCAATACGTCTTCAATCCGCATAGAGGTGATGTGCAGTTCAAACTTGCCGGCTTCGATTTTGGACATGTCGAGCACGTCGTTGATCAGGTTGAGCAGGTGCGTGGACGATTGGCTTATGGTTGCTAGGCAGTATTTGAGCTTTTCTGTGTCGTCTGTGGTTTCGGCAATCTTCGTCATGCCGATGATGGCGTTCATGGGCGTCCGCATTTCATGGCTCATCCTGGAAAGAAAATCGCTCTTGGCCTGGTTTGCTTGTTCGGCAATGCTCATGAGACGCAGCTGCTCCTCGGCATTTTTGAGGTTTGATATGTCGGTGAAGCTCTCAAGAAGGGTTAGCCGCCCCCCATAGCTTATTTTCGCAACGGATTTGATGATCGGGATGACCTCGCCGTTGGCTTTTATGAACTTGCGCTCCGACCGGTCGACGATTTGGTGCTTGTCCATAATAGGGCAGGAATGCTCTTCGGCAGGGCAAATGAAAAGGTGGCAGCGCTTTCCGACAATGTCTGCCTTGTTCCCTTCGAACATGCGCACGGCAACCGGGTTGATGTCTATTATCTCGCGAGTCTCGGCGTCAATTATGCATATTCCGCACTCTACGTTTGCCCAAATCTTCTCAAAACGCTCCAGCGCGTCGTGAATTGTAATCGACTCCATAAACCCGCTCCAATCTTGCTTGGCATTTGATTATATACTATTTATACCACATGCAAACGGGTTTTGCAATTGACGCTCATATGTTTTTCTGTTTCTTGATCAAAGATTGACGATGCAACTTGATTGTGATATGCTTGTGTTGTAGGACATAGGTGTAGGTGTTGGTATGAATGAAAAAATACTTAAACTCATTTTGTCAGGAAGACAAGATAAAAACATTAAGTTTACAGAATTGCAAACAGTTATTTTACAACTGGGTTTTGATGAAAGAATTAGAGGAGATCATTTTATCTACAAGAGAAAAGATTTACCTGAGAGAATAAATATCCAACCAGACGGCAATATGGCAAAAGCTTACCAAGTCACGTGAGTTTTGGGTTTTTTTGTACTAAGAATTCAAAAGAACCGCTGCGAGCCGCACAAAACAAGGTTTTTTGAAAAATTGCTGTTGAC
>WRJK01000084.1 GCA_009782285.1 Clostridiales bacterium | reverse complement strand
TTGGCAGGACAGAATAATTCCGTATATGTGTGCAAACAGCTTAACGGATATTTATTATGTTGTCAAAAAGGTACAAGGTGCGGAGAAAACCAAGGAAACGATTGCAAACCTAATAACCGCAATGAACATTTTGCCGTTAACAGATAGCGATTGTAAGCAAGCCCTCGCACTGCCTATGAACGACTTTGAAGACGCAATAATAGCCGTATGCGCCAGCAAAGTCAATGCCGATTTTATCGTTACGCGTGACGAAAAACTTATCAAAGCGAGGACAGATGTTGAAGTTGTCACCCCAAAACAGTTGACGGACAAAATCAAATTATTGCAGCACAACAGTTGAAATTGCCATCAGATCACGCAAGAAAACAAAGCACGGAGGAGCTATGGATGAAAATTTCATCAGCCGGGCTAACATCATGCTTAACGATAGCCTGCTGAAAACCGAAGAGCTTTTCAGGGCAAGCGACAGCCGCTGGTTTGCTGATTTTGCAGATCATTTTCTGGGCATGTGCAGGCTTGTGCGCGAAGCCCAAGTAGGATTGGGGCTGTCTGCCATATCATATCTGGAATACACGATGCTCTACGCTAATTTTTCAGACCGCCGTTACGTTGCTGATGTCCTCGCATACGGTAACAAAAGGCGCCTTGACAAAAACCAGCGCTTGGTTGGAAGCTGCAACCTTTCGTTTTTGTTCGTCCATTTCGACGAATTGTGGGACAGCTTGCTCACCCTGCGCAAGCGCTATGCCGGCAAGGTCACTGCATGGGAGGTAAAGAGTTTCATGATGCAAGCCCTTCCAGATTTTTTTTCATACCTGACCAACATTGCCCGGTTTGCAGTAGCGGAATGCATTGACAAAAGCCCATTGACGGAGATTGAAAAAAACGAGGAGTTCATGGTTAACGTGGGTGCTTACATGACAAGCACAGAAACTGTCTATTCGGAGAAGAAAAACAAGGACGCTGACGCACTTGCCGTATGGTTTGAAGAACGGTTAAAAAACGAATATGTCTTTGGCGATTACTCCGGCTTGGATTTTTCAGGCCGGTCATTCAACTCGGCAGATTTCCGGTATTCCTTTTTCCGCCATTCTTGCCTGGACAATGCGTCCCTTCTGGATTCCGAGCTGGCAGGAGTGAGTTTCCGCAATGCTCGCATGAAAAAATGCAAATTAAGCGGCTGTTCCATACATGAAGCGGATTTTTCTTATGCAGTGTTAAAGAACGCCAGCTTATCCTGCGTACAGGCGGAGCGGTCGCCCATCGGCAAAACATGGCGGCATGTGGGGGCTTTACCTGTAAATTTCCGTTTTGCCGACCTGACGGGCGCGGATTTTACCGGGGCGAACCTCTCCGGCGCGGATTTCACCGGTGCAACGCTGGATGGTGCTGTTTTTACAGACACGGTGCTTGACGGAGCAGTTTTTGACAGCAGCGTATGCCTTGGGAGGTAATATTGTGATATACTACGTTATGGAGCCGCCAGATGAAAACCCTCTGCCTCAAGCACCAAAAGATGAAAAAATGGGGGCTGTCGAAACGTCCGACATTGACCGTTTAGGCAGAATAGACTACGACGCGCGGAGTGGGCTTATTAGCGACCGATTGAAACTGCTTATGGAGAAATTCTCGCTGAAAAGTGATTTTGTGCCTGTCGTGTATTGGAGCAAGGAAAAACAGGAGCGAGCGGTATTTTGGAGGTTTTGTCCACCAGACTATCACAATTTCAAAGCCATTTTCAGAAACGACGGTATTGTGTCGCACATTTCTCACCTCGGAAACGATGCGCCGATTGTTTTCACAGTGCGTTCACCCAGTGGGGAGCGCTCCGTCGTCACGCGGCTGGCTGTTGTTGAAAGCGCGTTGCTGCGCAGCATATTCGGGTTGAAATTCACAAGGGTATCGGAGTGAATGGAAACCTTGCAGTTTATGAAAAAGGAGAGCGAATCATGAAGAAATTAGGGCTTGTGGGCGGAGTCGGCCCAGAATCCACGTTGGTGTACTACAAACGCATAAACGACGAATACCGCCAGCGGGCGGAAATGACAGCGGTGAGCGGTGACAACCCGCCAATGGTCATCGACAGCTTGAACCTCGCCGACGCGTACAATCTGTCAGCGAGCGAAGATTGGGATAATTTTGCGGAGCTTTTTATCCGTTCCATTAGGACTTTGCACGGCGCAGGGGCAGAATTCGCGGCTATTTCCGCGAACACCGCACATATCGTTTTTGACGAAATCCAAGCAAACTCCCCTATTCCTGTCATAGGGATCATAGACGAAGCATGCAAAACCATGAGGTTGAAAAACTGCAAGAAAGTCGTTGTGTTCGGAACGTGGTTCACTATGGCAAGCGACATGTACCCAAAGGCCTGCGCCAAATATGGGATTGAGTCAATCATGCCCTGCGAAGACGACAGGCACAGGATTCACAACATCATCTTCCCCAATTTGGAAGCCGGCATCGTGCTCGAAGAAGACAAAAGGGCAATGCTTGAAATTGCGGAAAGGACGCTGGAAAGCCATCAGGCTGACGCGCTGGTATTGGGTTGCACCGAGCTGTCCCTTATTATTAAGGAAGGCGATTTGAAAACGCCCCTTATTGACACGACTGAAATACACATTGAGGCTATCGTGCGGGAGATACTCGGCTAGACTGCTGCTAATTGTTAATTACCTGGATTCAGCCAATCTTTCAGCATCCAAAGCAGGTACAGCGGCAAATCGTTTGTTTCCATTGCTGTGGCAAGCGACTTTGCAGGCTTGTATTTATTGCGGTAAGAAGTCAATGACTGAGCATGGGCTATTCTGTCAGCTTTTACCTCAATGGGCACGATGTCCATGCCGTCCTGAATGATAAAATCAATTTCTGCCATGTTGCCCGATCTCCAGTAATAGGCTTTGTTGTAATTTTTTAAAATTTCCGTTAAAACGAAATTTTCAACCATCGCGCCTTTGAATTCCCTGTACAGGGGCGACTTGTCAAAAATAATGCCAGCCGGTACGTTTGACAATTTTCGCAGCAAACCGACGTCGCACAGGTACAGCTTAAAATAACTGTCATTCGAGTATGCGTCAAGTGGAAAAGCAGGCGTTTCGATCAACTTGACCTTATGCACCAAGCCGGCGCTGAGCAGCCACTCCAAGGCGTCTGTCAAATCCTTAGCACGCCAGCTGTCTTTAACCTGACTGAATATGAATTTGGTGTTTTCTTTTGCCAATTGATTTGGAATTGAATGCCAAATAGCGGTCAGCTTTGGATAATCAGTTTTTGGCGCATGTTTGGCGAAGTCTTTTTCATAGCTGGTCAGTATTGATTCCTGCATATACTCGACCTTCTCCAAGCTTTTTGTTTCAACCCATGCTTTGACACAAGCGGGCATGCCCCCAACGACATAGTATTTTTTCAGCAACTCGCGCAACTGGTGCTCGAGAAGCGAATAATCCTTGCCTTGAACAATATGTTCAACCCAATTCTCTTTGTCGTTCGCCAATAAAAACTCTTCGAAATTCATAGGGCGGAGCGTAAGGAAATCCACCTTGCCCACAGGAAAAGAGGTCTTTTCTGCTATAGCGACACCCAAAAGGGAACCTGCTGCGATGACATGGTATTCCGGGGCACCCTCGAAAAAGTATTTCAATGAGGTAACCGCTCGCCCACAAAGCTGTATTTCATCAAGGAAAATCAATGTGCTGTCGGGACTGATTTCTACTCCACGTACTAGGCTTATATCTTCAATAATTCTTCGCGGATTCAAGTCGTTGTCAAAAATATTCCTGTATTCGTCCTTTTCCTCAAAGTTGATGTAAACAACATTTTTATAGTTTTCCGAACCGAACTCGTTAATAAGGTAAGTTTTTCCGCATTGTCGGACGCCCTGCACAATAAGAGGCTTCCTGTCAGCGCTATTTTTCCATTCAGTTAGTTTTTCTTTTGACAAGCGTTGCATTATACAGCCCTCCCAAGGCTTATGATACCACATTTTTGATAAATGTCAACAAAATATGATATCCTATACTGCGCAAAACCTGCAAACCCACTTGTGCAGAACTGCGTCAAGCTTCAGAAGATCGATGGGCTTAGCGAGGAACCCTTGAAACCCGTTGTCGGCGAACATTTTGTCGTTGCCCGAAAGGGCGTTGGCGGTCAGGGCGACAATCGGGACAGACAAGGCGTATTCCGTGCCGATTTCACGTATGGTGTGCACGGCTTCGATCCCGTCCATCTCTGGCATCATATGATCCATTAAAATAAGGTCGTACCGTGGTTCGCCGCTTTTAACCCTGCGCACTGCGTCTGCGCCGTTGTCAGTGCAGTCAACATGCATCCCGTAGGGCTCAAGGCAACAAACTGCAACTTCAAGGTTCATGTCCACGTCGTCGACCACGAGCACCTTTGCATGGGGCATCTGCATGTAATCAACAGCTGCGTCATGGTGTTCCGGGGAGTAAGTGAAATTTTCAAGCGCGGCTGCGACAGAGCCGATTTTTGAGCTGCCTGAAGCCTCCTGCCAAATTTCAGCGGTGAAAGTGCTTCCTGTGCCGTATTCGCTCTGCGCCGATATTTTCCCACCCATCATCTCGGTAAGGCCTTTGCATATGGAGAGCCCGAGACCTGTTCCCTCAATGCCACGGTTGCGTTCACCGCCAACTTGGTAGTATTTGGAAAACAGCATTTTCAAATCGCTTTCACGTATGCCTATCCCGGTGTCTGCAACAGAAAAAAACAACCTGACGCCATTTCCTGCCGGGCACCCCGACACGTGCAGTTCGATGCTCCCTGCTGTGGTGTACTTGATCGCGTTGCTAAGCAGGTTGTTCAATATCTGCTTGACACGAAGCTCATCGCCGACTATCCGGCTGGGGATGTTTTCATCTACAGAAACCGTTAGCTTTACAGGTTTTGACTCAATGCGCACCATGTTCAGGGCGACGGTGTCGTAAATCATGTCTGCAAAAACGTATTCTGCCGGAGCAAGGTCGAATTTTCCCGATTCAATTTTCGACATGTCGAGAATGTCGTTTATGATTCCAAGCAGCAAATTGCTGGACGAGTGTATTTTGTGTAAGTTTTCAAAATCTTCCTCAGAAAGGTCCCTGCGCAGTTCTGCTTCCGTGAAGCCGATGATTGCGTTAAGCGGGGTGCGTATTTCATGGCTCATATTTGCCAAAAAATTCCCTTTGGCCTGCGCGGCGAGGCTCGCTTCGTTCTTTGCCTCGGTAAGCGCATTGAGCATTTTTACGCAGAAGATGCAAAAGGAATAAGCAAGGGCATTCAGCCCAAGGCAAGCAATAAAGGAAATGGTGTTGTAAAGCATGGTGAAATTGTCGCCCAGCAGGTTGATATGCAGTGCAAACAGAATAACAACCAGCGCAAAGCCTTCTGCAACAATGTACGCTGCAAGGCCCTTTGAGCTGAAGTAAGACAGCGATATCAATGCGACGCAGCTGATATAGATGAAAAGCAGACCATCGCCGTCTTCGAGGATCGCTCCGAAAACAAGCACGACGGCTATGAGCGTCGGCGATAAAAACGCAGTGACTGTGTTGCTTACAGGCAGCCGCTCCATTACCACGAATATTGCGATTATTATAAAGTCAAGAATAAAACGAACTGTCGAAGTCGCTGCGTCAAAAAGTACGCCTGAATACGTTGTCGTGATGGCGGCATACGCACACAGGATCAAAAAAATATGGGGGGCAGCAGTGTTTTTACCTGAGTCAGCGAACACAAACTTGCGAATAAAAGGTATCATATCGCCCTTTCTGTTTTCTTTCCCCTTCTTTATCCAGTATAGCACAGGTCTTCTGGAAACTGCAACAAGAAAACTGCTTGAGTATGTTTTATTATTTGAGGCTGCGTGTTATAATGGCAGTAACCACAATATTTGCGAAAGGACACGAGCTTAATGCCATGATCGACCTTGACAAACTCAGCAACTACAAAGAAAATAGCCGCCTTGAAGCGAAAAAGGCAGCTGGCGGCTTGCCCCACAGCATATGGGAGACTTATTCTGCTTTTGCCAATACCAATGGTGGCGTGATTTTGCTAGGCGTAGAAGAAAACGCAGACAAGACGCTCCGAATTGCCGGACTTGAAAACCCGGAAAAACTGGTTGTGGATTTTTGGAATTCTGTTAACAATTCAAACAAAGTTAGCGTCAACATATTGAAAGACAAAAATGTTCAAATCGCAGAATACAGGGGACAGCGGATTGTTTCGATTGAAATCCCCAGAGCTGAACGAATGGACAGGCCCATATACTTGAACAACGACATGTGGAAAGCGTACCGGAGGAACGGGGAAGGGGATTACTGCTGCTCAAAGGCAAGCGTTCGGGCGATGCTCCGGGACAGCGGAAACGAAACGCAGGATATGCTTGTATTGGAGAAGATGCCTTTTTCGGTGTTTGATTATGATACAGTAAGAGGTTACCGCAATGTCATGAGGATAACCCACCCGAGTCATGTATGGGACGACCTTGACAACGACGATTTCCTTCTAAAGCTCGGTGCCATCGGGCGAGGCGATGACGAAAAGCTGCACCCTACCTCAGCAGGGCTTCTGATGTTTGGCTTCGAGCATGAAATCGTAAGGGAGTACCCTCATTATTTCCTTGATTATCAGGAGCATTTTGACCAAGGCCTGCGCTGGACGGACAGGCTAACCTCTGCTTCCGGAGAATGGAGCGGAAATTTGTTCGGGTTTTATTACAAGGCATACAACAAGCTTATACAGAATCCAAACGTCAAGGTCCCGTTTAAAATTGAAAACGGATTCAGGGTGGATGACACTCCTGTTCACAAGGCTTTGCGCGAGGCTCTGGCGAATTGCCTTGTCAACGCTGATTATTACGGCGAAGGCGGCGTGGTGATCAAAAACCATTCAGAGGAAATCATACTTGAAAACCCTGGGAGCTTCAGGTTGCAAGTTGCGGAAGCCATAAGCGGTGGTTTTTCCACACCAAGGAATTCCATTCTAATGAAAATGTTCAACCTTCTTGACATCGGGGAACGCGCCGGTAGCGGCATACCCAACATCTACAGAGTTTGGGAAAAGCAAAATTATAAAAGCCCTCGGATTGAGGAGCGTTTGGATCAGATCGAGCGCATATGCCTGACGCTGCCTATGACAACGCAGAAGGAGAATGAATGAATATACCGTTAAGTGTAAACCAAACGGAATTGCTTGACGTGTCTTGCATATCTTTACTGGGCAGCCAGTTGGCACCGGAGGACATTATTGGCGTACCTCAAATTGTAGAGGGCAAAAGCGTGTTTTGCCCACCTCGCATAATTGCAAGGGATGAGCCATATTGTCTTTTCCTTGACGAGCTCAACGCATGTTCGCAGGAAGTTCAAAAAGCGTTTTATAGCTTGATCCACGACCGGCGAATCGGCGAGTATTTTCTGCCCGAGGGTTCAATTATAATCGGAGCTGGCAACCGCGCACAGGACAACGCCATTGTCAAGCCGATGTCATCTGCATTGATCAACCGAATGTTCCATGTTGAACTGATCGCTTCTCATCGGGACTGGCTTGAATGGGCAGGGCGAAACGGCATTCATCCCCATATCATCGAATACATAGGCTTGCGCCCTGATCATTTGTGGAAGCAACCGCTACGCCCTTTCTGCCATTATCAATGGCGAACAGAAATGGCCCAGCAAACCGGAAGACAGGGATGCCTTGTATTTTCTCGCCCAGAGCTTTAAAGCACAGCTGGCAAAGGAATTGCCGCCTGACAAAAACAATCTCTCCGGTGCTACGCAGGATCTAGCGTTCCGCGCAAAATCGCTTATGAAGGATTTGGCGAACATCAGCTTGGAAATAGCTCAGATGACAGTTACATCAGAAGGCGGCAGCGTCCTGCCCGACTGGTTTGTCGTGGAGATCATACGTGATTTGCCCAGATTGGCGGCGAAGAAATAATGGCGAAGGCGAAACAAAGGAAGAAGGAGCAGCTTGACATTGCTGCACAAAATTTTAGAGAGGGAAGCCATATAGTTAGCAATCACCCGTTGTTTTACCCGATGTGGCAGGAAGTAACCGTACGGCGGACAGGAAACAGCAAATACCCTGTTGACGGATTTTGCTATGCGGCAAGCGACGGATGCATTCTCTGCAACCCCAAACGACGGGCTGAACCTGAACAATGGGCTCGCATGCTTGCGCATTGTCTGCTCCATTTCGGCATGGAGCATTTCAAGGAAAAAGAGAACCCGGTCATTTGGAACAATGGTTTATCTCAAGCTATCCGTTGCTAGGCGCAATTGCCGCCAATTTCAAGCTGATTGAAGATACTCTCATATGCCAGCGCATGGAAATTACAATCGCGGCGGTTTCGCCTGCCCCGTCAGAAATATACGTCAACCCAGCTTGTCATTTGGACATGGAAGAAGTGCGCTTCGTGATGGCACATGAATTTCTTCACGCCGCTCTGCGCCACGACGCCCGGCAGGAATGGCGAGACGCCTACCTCTGGAACGTAGCTTGCGATTACGTAATCAACCACTGGCTTACCGAGATGAGCGTTGGCGATATTTTGCCTGGGGTACGCGACCCATTGGCAGACGTAGATTTAGACGCGTTCTACCGCAGATCTCTTGCGCAAGGGCTTTCATACCATCAAGAGCAAGGGCGCGGATACCTCCCTGAAGGGTTGATAGAAGAAATCCGGGCGTTGTCGCATCCGGCAATACCGTGGGACGTGGAACTTGCTCGTTGGTTTGATGAGCATTTTACCCCAATAGAAAAAATCCGTTCATATGCCCGGCCAAGCAGGAGGCAGTCTTCCACCCCGGATATCCCACGCCCCAATTGGGTTGTTTCCGAAGCTGCGCTGGACGGCAGGACCTTCGGCGTCGTGCTGGACACTTCTGGGTCAATGGAGCGCGGACTGCTGGCAACAGCACTGGGTGCTATCGCCAGTTACAGCGCTGCACGGGACGTGCCTGCTGCACGCGTGGTTTTTTGCGACGCCGAAGCTTACGACGCCGGCTACATGAAGCCGGAGGACATAGCCGGAACCGTGAAGGTGAAGGGGCGCGGCGGCACGGTGCTCCAGCCCGGCATCAATCTGCTTGACAAATCGGAAGACTTCCCAAAGGATGCCCCGATTTTAATTATAACCGATGGCTATTGTGACAAAGTGATTCTTCACGGCAGGGAGCACGCCTATCTAATCCCTGCAGGCGCGACTCTACCGTTTGTACCAAAAGGAAAAGTCTTTAGGATGAGGTGATTAGTAAAACCGTTTTGCGACAGTTGATACAGCTATTAACAGATGTCCAAACAGGTGGGGCGACAGTTCCCACATCTCCTACCGCACAAAGCGTGGCGACGGCTGCCCGTTCCGTCCTCGTTGTTTGGTCGATCTGCTTTTAGCATATCCTATTTTTAGCGCCAAGTCAATGGTTTTAATGTGCCTTTTTCCGTACGGTGTTTGACAGTACGTTCGAAGATTTCGTACAATGACCGGGCAAAACTCATGCAAATAATAAATAACCCTTGTTTTTCAGCACTGCTATGATACAATACAGTGTAGGACGTATAGTAGTTCTATCTATCTGGCGGCGTTGGCACAGTCGGAAGCGACACCGCGATTGATGAATTGGTTCGGCTGCTTTTACCGTACAAACTCCCAGCACAATATTTCTTTGCGACCAAGCGGGCGATTGACTGCCTGACGCTAATCAGGAAGGAGAGATTCTAATGTCTGCCGAATTACAAAAAGCTCAATATTGCGCAGACCTTGTAACCACAGCCGTGGTATCGCAATACGCGAAAGAAAAAGGGTGGTCAACGACGGAAACATTGCGTACGATAATGAAGACGAAGACTTTTGATTTGCTTCAAGACCCGGAATCCCGGCTCTGCTTTGAGAGTGCTGAGAGTATAATGGATATGCTCCACGCAGAGGAACGCGGTGACTGGGATGAATGGGCGAAAGTGTAGGAGGTGACAGCGATGCCTTTTGAAAACTTGGACCACGTTTTATATATGCAGATTCGAGTTGTGAATCTTTATCGTAAAGCGCACGAAATGACGGTTGACGATTTCCTGAAGCTTGACCGCCAGACTGATTTGCTGCCGTTCGTAGCGGCCGCCTACGAACCGTTCCATCTCACAGGCGATGCCGGCATACTTGAGGAAGTTGATGATTATGTACGTACTGTGCTTGTTTAGCTTAATCGCACTCACCCAAAGCGCACAGCTCACTTAAAAAACAGAAGCAAGCCCAACACCGACGAATGTGCGGGCTTGTTTTCGTTTTGGTTTTGAATTCTATTTGACAACTGCCTTGCAGCATAATATAATCTAGCTGCAAAAATATGTGTTTGAGAGGTGCAAATATGAAAGGACAAACTTTAAAAATCAACTCGTTCTCCGGTATTGCTTTACTCGTTTCAGTTTTATCTATGGCGGTGCTGCTCATCGCTGCAACGCTGCCTACACCTGCATTTGCACAGGTTGGGCAGGCAGAAGGGTATGCTGGTATACTGAGCCCACAGCCCTACTCTGCGCCGGCCGACACTGATTACGGGTGGTTCGAGCGGTTTAGGATGGACAACTTCGGCCCGGAAACGGACCCAGTTTTGCAGCAGGCATTGGGGACGCAGCTGGGCTTTCAGACAGAGGGGGAATGGAGTTACACGTCATTTGAATCCTTCGCTGTTGCATTCTCCTCCACGCTGCCCACCATCACAGTTGTGGAGTACGGGCAAAGCAGCACCTACGGGCAGGAGACCGAAACCCAGGACGCCTATTATTTCAACCATCTCCACTACCTTAAGGATTTGCAGCCAAACACGACCTACCACTACCGTTTGGTGGCTCAGGCAAAAGACGGCAGGCAGATCGCGAGTGAAGACCGGGTGTTCACCACTCGCGCAATGACGAGCGATGTCATCCGAATTCCGGAGGACATGCCGGGCGGGGCACCCTTCGCCCTTACCCAGCCGAACAAGACGTACTTGCTGACTCAAGACATTGAAGCGGACGGCACGTTCGCCAAAATCTTCGCGAGCAACGTGACCCTTGATTTGGGTGGGCACACGGCTGTGTACGACAATGCGTCAGGGGAGAAAAGCAACGGCGTGGCTGGAATAATTCACGGCGAGGACATGTGGCACCGGACAAACATCAAGATTTTCAACGGCGCAGTCAAGCAGGGAAAGCGCGGGAGCTCGTGGAGCAGCCCGGTTGAGCTCACCCAGTTCGGCTTTTTCGACGGCAACGAAATCGGAGGCGTCACGGTGGATTATTACGGCGACAACACCATGGGGTTTTACTTAAATGGATGGGAAAGCTTGCACCACAACGTGCTGGTCGATCGGGGAACTGTAATAGGCAACCGCCACATAGGGCTGCAAGCCGTTCGGCCCGGCGACGGGAAACTGAAAAGCGCCACTTGGAACTCGTTCCGCAGGTTCAGGCACCAGGGGATACTCGGTGGGCAGGAAGTCTATGGCAACGAGCTTTATTGCGACAGCTACGATACCAATTCTTTCATCCTTTCCCCAGATCCGTACACAGAGGTTTACGGCAACAAGCTGTTTGGGGTGGGCTACATGCCTGTCGGCCTCAACAGCGCCACCGACTGCTACATGCACGACAACATCATATACCTGCACGGTACCGCCAACCGCCAGCGCTCTGAAGAGTACAGCAGGCTTTCCGGCATCGCAGGCATTAATCTGCGGCTTTACAACCCGAAAATCGACGGCTACGACCCAAACGTGGGCGACCCGGTTGAAAACCTGCGGTATGAAAACAACACCGTTATTCTAAAGCCATGGGAGTACTGCAACATTGCAAGGGGCTTGTGGTTCATGGTGGGCGACCGGAGCACCAACACTGTTTTTAAAGACAATATAGTAAAAGTCGAGGCCCTCAGCGACCATCTGTACGACGGGTGGCGCTGGGACATGGTAGTGACTTGCGTGGACCTCAACGGGGGACACCACCCTGACGATTACAACAGGCTGCCGCCGATGACTTTGCTTGAAGGCAACACGTTTATTACCAACGTATGCTTCATTTCATTTGGGTCGCTTTACGGTTCGGGAAACAACAACGTCCTGTTCGACCGGACGCGGCTGGAAAAGCTGGACCACCACACAGCCAACTACCTACCGTTCACGATTGCTTTCTGGGATTGGGAAAGCATAGCGAACAAGATGGTCAACACCTCTGCGGGCCCTGGCGTGGACATGGCAGCAGACCCCCATTTCTACGGTAGTGCCAAATCTGACCTGACTATTTGGAACACCCATACGTTGCGCTTCGTGGACCAGTACGGACACCCGATTGCGAATGCAAGCGTGGGCATTGAGGTGAACGGTACGTGGACGTACCGATCCACAAACGGCAGGGACATCCCGCCGGAGAACATTCCTGACACTTATGACCCTCGATATGGGTTAACCGCCACCACTGACGAATTCGGGGTGGCAGAAGCAGACTTTCTGGAGATCAGCCACTTTATGCGCAAACCCGAGGTTGCAGAGCGAGTAGACTATTCGCTTGCGGTGTTCAGTGCAGACGGATACCAAAACGCCACAGCGACGATGGGCGAAATTAAAGCCGGCAAACAGATCATCATGCAAAAGAATTCAGCGCCTGCAATTCCGGCAGATTACAAATTCAATTACAAAGGCAAGCAAGGCACTAGTTTTGAGGACAGCTTCGCTGCGCCAAGCAGCGGCACTGCCACTGTCGCCCTCTCGGGCATGGACGGCAAAACGACGGCTACGGTCCAGATAATAGCGTCCAATGGCATGGAAGTCTATAGCGGCACCTTCACAGCCAACGGGTCAAAGAGCTTTGGCATCGCTGCCGGAAACTACACCGCCATAACAAAGATCGACAAGGCAAACGGCAATGCAACCTTCAGTGTCGGCATATCGATCGCGCAAGGCGGGGCACCGCCGCGTACGGCACCAACCGTGCGGCTTGTCGGTTCGAGCCAAATCGTCCTGCACCTCGGTGGTTCGCCATACATTGAACAGGGCGTAACGGCGACTGACACTGTAGACGCAACAGACGCGTTGACAATTGATATCACAAGCAGCGTTGACACGTCAGCCCCAGGAGAGTACGCTGTGCAATACACCGTCACCAACACAGCAGGCCTTTCCACGACTGTGACACGCAACGTAAGCGTCATCGCACCGCAAATGGTGACAGTTTTAGGCAAGACATACCAGTTCTCGCCTAAAGGCAAGCAAGGCGACAGCTTCGTTTACGGTATTGCAACAGCAAGCGGCAGTGCTTCGCTTGCGGTGTCCGTGCCAAACAAAACCACAGCAACGGTTACAGTGACGAGCCTTGCCGGTGAAACGGTGTTTGCCGAAACGTTTTCTGCGGCAGCAACCCGCAGCTTCCCGGTTCAGGCAGGCGACTATACGGTGAAGCTGGTCATCAACTCCGCTAACGGGAACGCAAGCCTTGGGCTCGGCGTCACAACCCCTGGCGGTGAGGCGCTGATGTTTCTAAAGCCGGAAATCCCAATGTAATCGTAAATCTGAATAAAACATAAAAAGCCGGAGCACTCAAAAGCCTCGGCTTTTCTTTTTGCGTTTTATTCGCGAAAAACAGTCAAGATTTTCAGGACTAATCCGGATGAACAAAAAAACGGCAGCTGGTAAACTAATGTTAGCAAGAAAAGAAGCAGGCGAAGCAGGACGCGGCATGCCCCCCAACAAAAACCCCTTTTGCGCCAATTTTGGA
>WRJK01000083.1 GCA_009782285.1 Clostridiales bacterium | reverse complement strand
TGGGAGCCATCCCCAAAGTGCATTCCAACTGCGCCCCCATTACAACATATTCAGCCATAAATACTCCTTTGTCAGCATTCAGCTTATTCATTAAAACGTTCCATCGAATGTGCATTATTTACATCAATATTATAACTGCAATGCAGCTTATTTGCAAGAAAAAACCAACTACCAACCACCAACTAGCAACTACCAACTAGCAACTAGCAACTAGCAACCATCAACCATCAACTCCCAACTACAAACTACCAATCTACAAACTACAAACCACCAACTACAAACTACAAACTCCCCCCTACCAACTACCAACTACCAACTACCAACTAGCAACTACAAACTACCCCCTACAAACTCCCCCCTACCAACTACAAACTACAAACTACCAACTACAAACTACCAACTCCCCTCTACCAACTACCAACTACAAACTACCAACTACCAACTACCAACTACAAACTACCAACTACAAACTACAAACTCCCCTCTACCAACTACCCACTACAAACCACCAACTCCCAACTACAAACTACCAACTACAAACTCCCCACCACAAACTCCTCCCCTAGTACTTCATCGGAATAATCCCAAGATAGTCATCCAGCGTAGCGTCCGCAAGGCAGCATTCTATGATCCTCCTGCCGACTGGGTTTAGCTCCGGCACGTTGTATTTCTGTATTTCTTCTTTGAAAAAATCACTCAGTATTTTTGCGCCTGCGTCGTAGCCCTCGAGGCCTACTTCTGCTTGGGTTTCAGGGCTCAGGAACGCTTTTCTGATGTACTGCCCGTCGACTTTCAGGCTCTCAAGGCAATAGCCCAGCAGGGACGACCTGGCCGGCACCAAATGGTTCGCCTTAAACTTTGCGCTGCCACGCCTTGCCATGTATTCCCTGGCAATCCACTGGGGCATGAACCCGACCTTGTAGCACCCTATGTGCTGGTTTGGCATCAGGGCGTACCTTGTTGCCAGCGAATTCAGTATCTGGTCCAGCAGCAGGTTCGCGTGGTTCACCATTTTGCCTGTGGCGAAAGGCCAAAACGAACCCACGCCTTCGCTGGTCATCCCGGCGGAATCTATGATGCTGGGGTTGTTGTGCCCCCTTGGGGCAGCCAGCCTCCAGAGCCACGCAAGGGCCGGAGGTATGATATGCAGCATACCCAGGATGCCGTAGCTCGGGTTGCTTGCCGTACAAGGCGGGGTGCGCACTCCGAAGCTCCTCACGTCAACTTCAACAGGCTGCTCCACTATGCTGGGAACCATCCTGCGCGGAAGGATGACCCTAGGGTTCGGGCAGGGCTGCCCGTCCGAGTCAAGGGTATGCTCCCAAATCAGGCAGGTGGCATTCGGCACGGCTTGCAGGTTCAGGAAGACAAGGGGCTCCGACGGCTGCGTGTAAATCTTCTCGTGAAAAGGCTCTGTCCCGTATTCCCTGATATGGTCCACCCTAAGGAACCAGCCGTCTTCCGCGTCTGTAATCACCAGCCTTTTGCTCCCGTTCTGCAGCTTGGGGTGGCACAGCACCATGTCGTCTGCTATGGGCCGCAGCTCGCACGGCTCGTCGATGTGAAGGTAGAATTTCTCCTTGCTTTCGAGGTTTTGCCCTATAGTGATGCTGCCGCCGGGCTCCCGGTGCATGTTTTCTCCCATTTCGCTCTTGCCGCCGCCTGAAGCACCCTCGTGCATGATCACGATTTCGTTTTCATAGGGCGTTATCACTTTGACTGCTGAAGCGTGGGCGGTGACCCAGCCCTCCCTCTCACCTGCGTCAAGCAGGAACCCGTACACGCCTTTCTTGGCGCTCGGGCCGGGGTAGAGGTTGTACGCAAACATCTCGTATATTTCCGCCGTGCGGTTGTGGACTACTGCCTGTTTCCCGCCGAAATGCGTGTGCCTGAACGGGGGTGCCAGGTAGATCACCATTTTAGGGCTGAATTTTCCTTCGTATTCGCCCATTTTGACAAAATGCTGCAGCCCGGCAAGCCCACAAGCAAAAAACGCTGCGTTCCTTGGCGCTATCAGCACTGCCTCGTAACCACATTCCTTCCCCCCCGCCATAAACGGCGTCACGATCAGCTCCTGCTCGACAAGCCAATCGAAAGTCTCGCCTCTCAGCTGCTCAAACCCCTTGCCGTACCGTTCCTTGAACGTAGGCTTGTCTGTGGGGTTGCCGTCCGCGACCACTAGGCAGTCAGGATCCCTTCTCCGCATGTAGTCTTCCGTAAAGTTCACGGCTACGCCATTTTTGCACCTGACGATGTTCCCCTCGGTGACAGGTTTCCCGTCAACGACGTACCTGATTTCGAAGCTGTTTGCTTCTGGCGTCCCAAGCGCCATCGACAGTAGCTCTGATTTGTCTTCCGGGATGGTGATCCCCCTGCAGTTCTGAATAACGTGCGAGATGCTCTCCACAAAGTCGAACCTGTCCAATTTGATCATCTCAGTTCCCACTCCTTCCTAAACACCTTAATTATGTTCCTGACGTTCAGCAGGAACGCCTCCTTCGGCTGCTCTTTCTTCCTCCTGTCGTCCCAATGCGCGTCAGCGTACTTTTCGAGAATCTCCTCCTCAGTCAACCCTTGCGCAAACAACTCAAACAGGAAATCCCTGTAATACTCCGCTGTGGACAAAAACAGCTCCCAGTACCGGCTGTTGTAGCGCTCCGGGACGATTCCGTAATGGGGCGACACCAAGCGCCTTGCCCCGTAGTCCCTGCACTTCTCCAGCGAAGCCATGGCATCCCTGAAATCCTTCAAAATGCTGATGTGCATTTCCTCTGCGCCCTCAAGGACGCCTGTGCTCTCGCTCAAGAACATTATGCCCTGCGGCTCAAACACGAACGTAAGGGAGCAGTCCGTATGGCCCTTGGCCTCAATTACTGCCACCTCCTCGTCGCCGAGGCTTATGCGGTCGCCGTCCCTGACCACTAGGTCTATCCCGAAGCCGCCGCACGGGACATGGAATTCCCCATTGCCGCCAAACAGGCGGAAAGCGTTTTCGCCAAGGGAATTGATCGTCTTGATCGCTCCCTGTTTCTTCAAAACCTTTTCCGCATGCTCCGCCCCTGCCGTTATTGCACCGGGCCAGGCCTGCTTCACGAAGGGCAGCGCCCCGATGTGGTCGTAATGGGTATGGGACACCAATACATAGTCCAGCGCCCTTCCCGCCAGCTCCCTTTTGACGTTGTCAACCAACCCGGCGGCGCAGAACGCCATGCCGCAGTCCAGCAGCGCAGCCTTCCTGCTGCCAAGTATGAGCAGCGCCTCCCCGCCGGCCCCCGCAGTCACCCTTTTTACCCCTTCCGGGAACTCAAACCTGTCAAACCCCGAAAACATGCCAAAATAATCGCGTTCAGTGTTCACCGCATCTTCTCCTTCCGGCCCGTGCGCACGAAATTGACGCCGAGCATCAGCATTATCGATATCCCAAGCAGCCCGATCACCGGGAACACGTACGCTATTATCTGAGTGAAACCCACTAGGCTGACCAAAAAACCCACTAGGGCCGCTGCTATGATTTTCACTGTCCTTTTCGGTTCCTTGACGTACTTGATCGTGAAACCGTAGAAATTGATCGTGGCGCTGGCGTATATGGCAAAGAAAAGCACACCGAGGTAAACTGCGTTCGCAGCCGTGGAAAGCCTCCCCGAAAACGCCAGCATCGGCATGTCCATGCTGGCTGAAAAAGACATGTCAGTCATCATCGCCGCAAACAGCATGAAGGCCATCGCCCCCATGAAAAGCCCACCCAGCACCGAGCCCGCGTAAGCGTGCCCGCTGCTTCTCGCACGTATCGAGGCAACCGACACGATAGGTATGACCGGCAGCATGTTGTAGGACAGGTACATCGCTGCCGCAAGGAGCCAGTTGCCTGCCAAGGGGCTTGCCTCAAATGTCGCCTCCGGAAATGCTAGGCCTCCGTGTTTTGCAACAACCGAAGCACCGGTGAAGATGACCGTCGCCATCAAAAAAGGCACTATGTAGCGCGAACCCCCCGACCCCCTGTCAACCCCGCCGATCACGGTGAGTATCACTAAGCTGGTGACCACTGCGCCCCCCAGCATCGGGCTTTGCCCGAACTGCTGGCTCCCAATGGCCCCGCCGGCGGCGTCCAGCGTCACGTAAGCCAAAAAAAGTATGATTGCCATAAAGTGCGCCACGAAGCCTTTGAGGAAACGGTTCCCGGCCGGAACCGTCACCGCCCCCATCTCGCTGGTTCCCAGCGCCCTGGCGATCCTGCTAGTCATGAACCCAACCAGCATGAAGCAAGCCGCGACAAAGACTACGCCCACGTAGCCCATCTTCCCAAACACCCCAAAAAACTGCCATATTTCCCTGCCTGAAGCGAACCCCGCCCCCATTATGGTACCGACGTACATAAACGCCACGCTGATAAAGCTGAGCTCATTCTTTTTCATGAATTTCTCCGCAAGTGAAAAACACAAGCCCTATCCAGATCACCACGAACGCGGCGAGCTGCACAAGGTCAAATTCCTCCTTGAACAGGAAAATCCCTATGAGTAGCGTGATAGAAGGCGCAATGTACTCAAGTATCCCCAGCGAAATCATGCTTATCCTGTTCGCCGCTATTGCAAACAAAGTAAGCGGCGTTGCGGTAAGCAGCCCCGCAAGCAGGAGCAGCGCGAACTGCTGCGGCCCGGCGGCGGCTATTGCGCCCCGGCCGCTTGCTTCAAGGTAAACGATGGCACCCAGCGCAAAAGGAGTGAGGAAAACTGTCTCAAAAAAAAGCGACACCACAGCCTCGACATGAAGGTGCTTCTTCAAGGCCGTGTAGGTGGCGAACGTGAGCGCCAGCGTGAGGGCGATCATCGGCAGCTTCATGAAGTGCACCACCACGACCAGCACCCCGGCGCAAGCAAAAACAATCGAAACCAGCTTGTACTTGGTCGGGCGCTCCTTGAAGAAAACCATGCCGAAAATGCAGACCACCAGCGGGTCGATGTAGTACCCTATGCACGTGGCTATGGCCTGCCCCGAGTTTATTGCGTAGATATACGTGCTCCAGTTCGCCGTTATTATCAGCCCGGCTATGAACAGCAGCAGCACCGTCCTCTTGTTTTTAAACGTGTCTTTCAACCTGACGGCACCGTAAACCTTCATGGCCGCCGCGAAGCACACAACCCCTACAAGGACTATTCTGTACAGTATGATAACATACGAATCGATGGGGACGAGCGCTTTCCAGTAGATCGGCATGACGCCCCACAGCAGCATGCAGCCCAGTGCGCACGCCATCCCCGTCCTGTGGTTTTTCCTCTCGCTCTGCAATTGATCGTTAGGCAAATTCCCCCTCCTGAATCTCAAAACTCTTGAATTTGACGTGGACGTCAGTGTTTTCAAAAATGCGGTCTATCATCGCTGTGAAAACTTCGGACAGGTCGCTGGCGTAAAAAGTGTTTACGAAATCAGATTTTTCCGCAAGCAGGCCCAAGCCTGTGAGCTCTTTTCTTATCTTTGAAAGAATCTCCTGCGACGGGTTGACGATCCGCAAGCCCGGGTAAATCCTCTCGATGTTTTTCTGTATCAGCGCATAGTGCGTGCACCCCAAAACCACCGTGTCTATTTTGTTCTCCGCGATGAAGTCGTCAAGGTAGTACTTGATCGTGAGGTCCATGATCTCGCTTTCCGTTATGCCCTCTTCGATGAGGGGGACGAACGCCGGGCAGGCCAGCGAAAAAACGTTCAAATCGCGGTTGGCATTTTTGATGAACCGGTCGTAAATCCGGCTCGCGACAGTCGCTTTTGTTCCGATCACGCCTATTCTGCTGTCACTCGTGCAAATCTTGGCTGTTTTTTCAGCCGCGCTCTTAATGATCCCGATGATCGGGATGCCGGGGTGCCTCGCACGGAGCGTGTCGAATGAAATCGCACTTATCGTATTGCACGCTATGATTACCATTTTCACGCCGCTCTGAACAAGGAAATCCGTTATCTGGGTTGAATAGCTGGTAATTGTGGATATCTCCATCCCTCCGTAAGGCGCCCTCTTGGTGTCCCCGAAATAAATCATCTTCTCTTCCGGGAATTCCTCAATCAGGTACGGGATGCACGTGAGCCCGCCAAGGCCCGAATCAAAAATGCCTATTGGCCTGTTGTCCATTTGTTTTTTCCTTTGCTGTGTTTATATGGTATAATATACATCATTTTTCAAGGCTGGTCAAGTTTGACCGTGCGAGAATTTTCAAATTTCAAATGAGAGTTTTTTGAAAATCTGGCAAATCCTTTGACATAACTAATAAAGTGCATTAAAATACTATTTAGGCGTTGCCTGATTGGAGGTAAAAAATTGAAAACAAGGGATCAGATAGATTCAAAGCACAAATGGAACATAGCGTCCATGTACCCTGACGAAAAAACATGGGGGGAAGACTGCGCCAAAGCAGCTTCGCTTGCTGAAGGGTTTGCCCGCTTTTCCGGGAACCTTGGAAAGAGCCCTGCCACGCTGCTCTCAGCTTTCCGGCAGCGCGACGAGCTTTGGTTGACAGCTGAAAGGGTATACGTGTATGCAAGGATGAAGCGAGACGAAGACAACAGGGTGGCAAAATACCAAGCCATGGTGGACAAATGCCAGTCGCTGGTTGCCAAAGCGTCGGCAGCCACGTCGTTCTTCACTCCGGAACTGCTGGAAATGGCAGAAAGCGAGCTTTTGGAATTCATTGCCCGTGAAGAAGGCCTCAAACTCTATGAATTTGCCATAATGAACGCGCTAAGGCTAAAAAGCCACGTCCTAACAAAGCCAGAGGAAAGCATCATGGCTCAATACAGCGAAATAACGGGAGCGCCGGGTGACATTTTTACCATGCTGAACAATGCGGACATCAAGTTTGGGAGCATCACGGGCGAGGACGGGGGCACGGTGGAGCTTACACACGGCAAGTACTCTGGGTTCATGGAAAGCTACGACAGGCGCGTAAGGAAAGACGCCTTCGAGCATATGTACGCAGCATACAAAAAGAACATCAACACCATCGCCGCCGCCTTTAGCTACAATACGAAGACTGACGTCGTGGCATCCAGGGTACGGAAGTACGATTCCTCCCTCCACAGCGCCCTTGCAGGCGACAACATCCCGGTTTCTGTTTATGACAACCTTATCGATGTGGTTAATGAAAACCTTAATACGCTCCACAGGTACATGGGCATCAGAAAAAAAGCCTTGGGGCTGGACGAACTTCAGATGTACGATGTGTACGTCCCGCTCATCAAAGTCCCTGAAAGGGAAATCCCTTACGAAACGGCAGCAAGCACCATAGAGGCCGGCCTTGCGCCCCTGGGCAGGGAATACGTCTCCAAAATGAAGGACGGCCTTGCCTCAGGCTGGGTCGACGTGTACGAAAACGAAGGAAAAACCAGTGGCGCCTACAGCTTCGGCTGCTACGACAGCATGCCCTTCATACTGCTGAACTATGCCGGGAAAATGAAGGACGTCTTCACGCTTGCCC
The DNA here is from genome assembly GCA_009782285.1 of Clostridiales bacterium. Lineage (GTDB taxonomy): Bacteria > Bacillota > Clostridia > Peptostreptococcales > Anaerovoracaceae > WRJK01. The sequence goes on along the minus strand of WRJK01000083.1, from coordinate 6,365 downwards.
ACGAAATGGGCCACTCGATGCACTCCCTGTACACTAGGGCCGCCCAGCCCTTCATATACGGCGGGCATTCGATCTTCACTGCAGAAGTCGCGTCCACGGTCAACGAGTCCCTGCTGATGAAGCACCTCCTGAGCACCGAGAAAGACCCCGAGGTGAAAAAATACCTCCTCAACATGTATATAGAGGAATTCCGGACCACCCTATTCCGCCAGACCATGTTCGCGGAATTTGAAAAACACACACACCAAGCGGCTGAAAGCGGCGAGGCTCTGACTGCCGAGTGGCTCAGCGAGGAATACGGAAAGCTAAACCGCAGGTATTTCGGCAGCAGCGTGGCTGAATCCGAAGACATCCGCTGCGAATGGGCCCGCATACCCCATTTTTACAGCGCGTTCTACGTTTACAAATACGCCACCGGATTTTCTGCCGCCACAGCCATATCGGACTTGATCCTCTCGCAGGGTGCGGGGGCCTACACAGAGTTCCTCAAGTCAGGGGAGTCGGATCACCCAATAGAGCTGCTGAAAATCGCCGGCGTGGACATGAGCTCCCCCGAGCCCGTAAAACTTGCGATGAAAACTTTCGAAAATCTGGTTGAAGAATTCGAGAAACTGTTATAAAATTCTCCTATGAACAAAAAAACGATAACCGTCTTTACGAACGGGAAGGAAACATCTGAAAAAACGGTCAAGCTGCTGTGCTCCAAGCTGGAGCGCAGCGGGGTTTCTGTTGCCGACAAGCTGTCGCCGGACACCGATTTGATCATGTGCATAGGCGGCGACGGGACGTTCCTTGCGGCTGTGCACAGCTTCGGATTTCCCCAAGTCCCTTTTGTAGGAATAAATACGGGGCACCTAGGGTTCTTTCAAGAGCTTTTCCCCAGCCAGATCGATTCCTTCATTGAAAACTACAAGATGAAAAAGTACCACATCCAGCACCTGAAAACCGTAAAAGCCGACATAACATTGGCAGACAGGGCAGTGTCGCACGTGGGGCTGAATGAAATCATCGTAAAAGGGCGGGCGTCCAATGCGATACACCTTAACATTTCAATAGGCGGCAGCTTCATCGAGTACTTCAGCGGCGACGGAATACTTGTAGCCACGCCAGCCGGGAGCACGGCCTACAACTACTCCCTTGGCGGCTCTATAGTCGACCCGCGCCTAAACCTGCTCCAGATCACGCCCATAGCGCCGATGAACACCACAGCCTACCGTTCCTTTACGTCCAGCCTGCTGCTGCCGTCGGACTTGTCCCTCGGGGTGGCGCCGGAATTCGGCGACAGCTCCGGGATCATTATCTGCGTGGACGGGACAGAATACGCATATGAAAAGATAAGCCACATCAACATATATTTCTCCAAGACTGTGATAAGCCTGATACGCTTCGAGTCCTACGACTTCTGGAACAAAGTCAAAACGAAATTCCTCGACGGCACGGCGGGCAGGGCATGAGCAAATGGGGCTACACAGTAAAACCCGAAGACGCCGGCTATTCGCTTAAGGAGCTCCTTCGGCGAAATTTCACTTTTTCTTCACGGATGATGACCCGGTTCAAGCAGAACGGCTGCATCCTGCTCAACGGGGCACCTGTCAGGATGAACCATGTCCCCTGCCCCGGGGATGCCGTGAGCATCAGCCTTCCCGGCGAGCGCAGCTCTTTTGCCCCGGAAGACGTGCCTGTGATCCCCCTTTTCGAAGACGAAGACCTCCTTGTCGTCAACAAACCTGCGGGCTACGTGGTGCACCCCACGAAGGGCCAGCCTGCGCACACCATGGCAAACGGCATAGCGAAATACATTGCCGACACCGGGCAAGCTTTTAAAATCAGGTTCGTGAACCGCCTCGACATGGACACCTCGGGCATCCTTGTAATCGCGAAAAACGCCCACTGCCAAAAAGAGCTCATCAGCCAGATGAGTGAAAACAAAGTCGTGAAAAAGTACGTCGCCGTAGTCCACGGCACCGTCCTTGATGACAGCGGCGTCATCGACGCGCCAATAGGGCTGCTAAACCCGGATGAAAACCGCCGCACAGTCATGTCCTCCGGCCGGCCCTCCGTGACGCGCTACTCAGTTCTTGAAAGGTTTGCGAAGGGGTACACCCTAGTGGAGCTCCGGCTCGAAACCGGCAGGACGCACCAAATCCGGGTCCACATGTCGCACATCGGCCACCCAGTGGTTGGCGACTTCCTCTATGGTGGGGAAAACGTCCTCCTCATTGAACGGCAGGCGCTTCACGCCTGCTGCATCTCGTTTTGCCACCCTGCCACGGGCAGCATCGTTGAAGTCACGGCTGGGCTACCTGCCGACATCGAAAAGCTCATACGCAAGGTCAGGTGAGCCCGAGGCCCAGTGCTTTCCCGCCAGGACACAAAATCCTCCCTCATCGGGATAAAAACTCATTGAATCAGCTGTATGGAACATGCTATAATTACTTAACTAACTGAGAACTGGCGTTGAGAAAAGGGGGGGTGTCCGTGGGCTTTACGTACATTGATCTATTTGCTGGGATCGGCGGTTTCCACCAAGCTGCAAAAGCCCTTGATGGCGATTGTGTCTTCGCCAGCGAGATAGACGCAAGCGCTAAGCTAGCATATTCGGCAAACTATGGGATTTTTCCCTGTGGCGATATTACTGAAATCGATGAAAAAAACATACCCGACCATGATGTGCTTTTTGCCGGTTTTCCTTGTCAGCCTTTTAGCATAATTGGAAGCAGGCTGGGCTTTGACGACATCAGAGGAACGCTTTTCTTTGAAATAGTCAGGATCCTTAAAGAAAAAAGGCCAAGCCTTTTTGTGCTGGAAAATGTCAAGCAATTAAGTGGTCACGACAAGGGGCGGACCTTGCAGACAATGAAAAACGCGTTGGAAGAATTGGGTTACAAAGTTTTTTGCGATGTCCTTAACGCACTTGATTATGGGCTGCCTCAAAAACGCGAAAGAACTATTATTGTAGGGTTCTCAAACAAAGATGTGGAGTTCGTTTTCCCAAACCCGAAGATCACTGGTAAATTAGAGGATGTTTTAGAGACGGATGAAAACGTCGCGTTGAAGTATTTTGCAAGCGAACGCATAGTTGAAAAACGCCAAACAAGCCATAAGAGCGATTATTATCCAAGCATATGGCACGAGAATAAGAGCGGAAACATATCGAGTTATCCGTATTCCTGCGCTTTGCGCGCCGGAGCATCATATAATTACTTGCTCGTAAACGGAAAGCGCCGCTTGACGCCTAGGGAAATGTTGCGGTTGCAGGGATTCCCTGACGATTTTAAGATTGTATGCAATGACAGCCAAACTCGCAAACAGGCAGGAAACGCAGTACCTGTCAATGTTATTAAAGCCGTTTTGAAGGAGGCGCTTCAAGTTTAGGTGAGCCCAAGGCAATTTTTTACATAATCCACGTCAGAGGGCACCGCGACGTACTCCATGCCCCTTTTCTGCCTAGTTTCCCTACCCTTTCCTGTTACCAGGACTACCGAGCCTTCTGCCGCTGTTTCTATTGCAGCCCTTATCGCCTCCCCCCTGTCCGCTATAATCTCCCAGCTGCCGCCAGCGTTTTCAACATGCTCCGCTATCTCTTCACATATTTCCGTCACAGGCTCCTCGCCCGCGTCCTCTTCGGTTATGAACGTTTTGTCGGCGTATTTTCCGGCTGCCTCCCCTAGTTCCCTGCGCCTCCCCAGCGCTTTCCTGCCAGGGCACCCGAAAACAATGGAGATTTCCGCGCCCGGGAATTCCTTTTTCGTGGACTCGAAAAGGGATTCGAAGCTCATCTTGTTGTGGGCGTAGTCCACCACCACAGTCAAGCCTTTGCCTGTGAATATCTCCATCCTGCCGCCAACCTTTGTTTTTTTCAGCCCTTCGCGGATGCTGTCGGCCGGGATGCTCAGCACACGGCATATGGCTATTGCCGCCAGTGCGTTCTGCGCGTTGAAAAGCCCGTGCATCGAAATTTCAAATTCGCTGTCGAAACCGGTGCACTTTGCACTGAACCGGATGCCGTTTTCGGTCGCCTCGGCACCGTAGCCGCAAACGTCCGCATCCTTGTCAAAGCCGAAGGTGACGACCGTTGGCGAATTCGCACAGGCACTCTTTAGGATGTCATGTGCACTGTCGCTTTCAAGATTGACGCAGGCTGCCTTGCACTGCTTGAAGAGGCGGAGCTTTGAACTGAAATAGTCGTCAAAGTCCGGGTGCTCCACGCTGCTTATGTGGTCTTCCCCAATGTTCAGAAAGCACCCCACGTCAAACACGATGCCAGGAACCCTGTCGTACTTAAGCGCTTGGCTCGACACTTCCATGGTCAAGTATTCAATGCCGCTCTTGGTCGCATTGCTGAAATGCCTGTGCAGCACCATTGCTTCCGGAGTGGTCAGCCTTGATTCCTCTTCAACCGCCCCGTCATAGGTGTCAATGCTTGAAATGAACGCGCTCCTGTGCTTATTTTGGCTATTCAGGTAGCAGTCGAGGATATGCTTCACGAAGTACACCGTCGTAGACTTGCCCTTTGTCCCTGTAATCCCCACAAGCTTCAGTTTTTTCCAAGCTTGGTTGTAGAATAAACCGGCGACGTGCACCATCGCTTTCCTTATGTCGGTTACAATGACGCAGTGCGGATCCATCCCCTCCAATACGTATTTCTTCTCTGAAACGTAAGCAAAAGCCCCCTTTCGGAGGGCGTCCTTTAGGTACTCTTCTGAAAAATGCGCACCTTTGCACACGAACAGGGTACCCTTCTTTATGTCGTTTGAATCGTAGGACACATGCTCGACAACGCGTCCCAGCCCGGAGCGGCTTGCGCTGATTTCTGCTGCTGCAAGGCCGTTTTCCCGCAAAACGGAAACGTATTCGATCAGCTTGTGCCCGTTACTTTCCACAGCTTTGCCTCAACCTCCCCCCGGCGGCGGTTATCGCCTTCGTTGCAAGCACCTTCATGGCGTCGATGTAAAATCCCTGTGAAACGCCGTATATTTTCATAAAGCACGACAATTCGGTGCACCCCATCACTGCACAGTCGCAGCCCTTCGCCAGAAGCTCTTTCTCTATTTCCTCAAAATCCGCAAAATCCACTTCCCCGCCGGCTTTTATCCCGTCGTATATAATTTTCATTGTCCGCTTTTGGTTTTCGGGGGAAAGCACCACCGGCACAATGCCCTCCTTTTCCATCTCGGCTTGGTAAAGCCCCAAGTTCACAGTGCCGTCGGTCGCCAGTATGCCTGCCCTAGCGCCCCTGCCCCTTGAAGCCGAAATGCTTTTCACGGTTTCGCGGATCATGTTTATTATCGGTACGCCAACTTCGCCCTGAAGCTTGTCTGCAAAATAATGCGAAGTGTTGCACGGCACAGCTATGGCGCAAGCACCGCTCTCCTCAAGGAAAATGCAGTCTTCCAGCAGCTCCGAATAGAGTCGGCCCGTGTCGCCGGACAGCAGTGCGCCCGTCCTGTCAGGCATTGCGGCGTGGTTCACTATTATCATATTCACATGGTCCTGGTCGCAGCCGGCATCTGTGTTTTCTATCACCATGCCGTAGAAGACCTGCGTGGCGAGGGGACCCATCCCTCCCAGAACCCCCAGCGGCTTTAGCTGTTTAATTGACATAGCACCTCCTCCTCCTGCTGCTATGACAGCACCTCCATATATCTCATAACTGTGTCGCGGATTTTGAATGTGGCGGCAAACTCCAACAGCTTTGCTTTATCGCCTGCCGGGTCTTTCATATACCGCTTAAGTGCGGTCAGCACCAAATCCTTATCCAGCTTATCCACATTCCGCAGACAATCGCAGAGCGTCCGCTCGGCGTCATATATTGTCACAGAGCGACCGTAGGGCGTCACGGCTTCCGCCGCTCCCAGCTTCGCGTATTTTGCTTTGTTGTAAAAGATCATTACATCGTCATCCGCCAACAGCCTTGTGTTCCAACCCGATGGGATTGTCATCATCAACTGGAAAGGAGTCCTGTCTGAAAGGTCATTGAAATACAAAGCCGTCTCATGTGAAAAGACACCTTGCGGACAACGGTACTGCGCGATGAAGAACGGATCGGGAATAAGGTCAATGCTGATGTACAGCCCGCGCACGGCGCGCTCAATCAATCCGCGCTCCGTCATGCGTTTCAATGTTGTGGCGCTGACGCCGTGTTCTCCCGCTGCCTTCGCCGTCAGATAACCGTTATTCTTTTCAAGTAATGACATTACAATATCTTCCTGTTTCAATATGAAGTCACCACCTTCCTTGTTATTATCATTTGATATTATTATAACCCATACGAACAATAATATCAAGAAGTTTTTTGAAATCTGTTCCCCGAAGTGTCCGAACTCGCCTTACAAGTCCTTGTGTACCAACGCTTACAACGCAGC
>WRJK01000082.1 GCA_009782285.1 Clostridiales bacterium | reverse complement strand
CATGTACGTAAGGATGGCGCTCATAATGAGTTTGCTGGGGACATGCGAGGAGGTGGGCTTGTGATAGTTGACAGCATAGAAAACGGAATAGTCATTGACCATATTACGGCGGGCTTTGGGCTTACGATCATCGATCGGCTTGCCATAGACAGGAGAAAGAACACAATAGCGTGCATCATGAACGCTTCAAGCAAGAAATACGGAAGAAAAGACCTCGTCAAAATCGTAAACGTAGTTGACGTGGATTTGGCGGTGCTCGGGCTTATTGATCCGAACGCCACTGTGAACATTATCGAAAACGGCGTTATCAAGGAAAAGATCAACCTCAAGCTGCCGGACAAAGTCGTCAATGTGATAAAATGCAAAAATCCGAGGTGCGTGACGTCGATAGAGGCGAGCGCACCGCAAGTTTTCCATCTGATGGATGCGGAAAACAGGGAGTACCGATGCGAATACTGCGACGACTTGGTGGCTGTAAAGGGAGACTACGGATATGAAAATCTGCGTTAGGGACGGCCATGTCATAGATCCGGCAAACAGTTTCGAAGGGCTTGGCACGGTATGGATCGAGGACGGCGCCATTGCCTGCGTGGAAACGGGGCAGGGCTGCTCCGGGGCGCTGCCGCATTGGGCGGGCTCAAACGGGCACAAGACAATTGACGCGAAAGGCAAGTGGGTATTCCCGGGGCTCATAGATTTGCACGTGCACCTGAGAGAACCGGGGTTCGAATACAAAGAGGACGTAGCCAGCGGCTGCAGAGCAGCAAAGAGAGGCGGGTTTGCCAAAATCTGCTGCATGCCCAACACAAACCCTGTGGCCGACTGCCCGGACGTGGTTTCTTACATAAGGGCCAAGGCGGGTGCAGCAGACGGCGTCGATGTTTTTGTGGTCGGCGCAGCTACAAATGGGCAGATGGGCAAGGAGCTGGCTGACATAGGCGGAATGGCGAAAGCGGGCATCTGCGCAGTCAGCGAGGACGGAAAAAGCGTAATGAACGCACGGCTGATGAGGGACGCCATGGCAATGGCGAGGGATAACGGGCTTCCGTTTTTTTCCCACGCTGAAGACGAAAGCCTCGCCGGCACATCCATAGGGGAAGAGCTGATAGTGGCGAGGGATATTTTGCTGGCAGCGGAGACGGGGTGCAGGCTCCATCTGTGCCACGTAAGCACCGCCGGCAGCGTTAGGCTCATAAGGGAAGCGAAGGGCAGAGGGATAGACATCACGGCAGAAACGGCGCCCCACTATTTTACCCTTGACGAAAGCAGCGTTTGCCAAAACCCGAACAGGAAGATGAACCCGCCCTTGAGGAGCGAAAAAGACGTAGCCGCAATCAGGGAAGCCTTGGGGGACGGAACGATAGATGCAATAGCCACCGACCACGCTCCACATGCGAAGCTCGAAAAAGAAGCAGGGTTCTCAGATGCGCCAAATGGCGTCATAGGACTTGAGACGAGCTTTGCGGTGAGCTACACGATGCTTGTGAAGACAGGCGTTTTGTCGCCCATCGGCCTGATAGTCAAGATGTGCAGCAGCCCGGCGAGGATTCTCGGGGTAAAAGCACCGTCGATATCGGCAGGGGAGCCTGCAAACATCGTAATAGCGGATATTGACGAAGAATATGCCATATGCAGCGAAGGGTTTGCTTCAAAAAGCGCAAATTCGCCGTTTTTGGGGATGAGGTTCTTCGGGCGGCCGGTTTTGGCGAGCGATATGCACTGGTAAGGAGCGAGATGATAGACAGGCTGATTGAAAAGATAGACAAGACGGGGAACCCTTCAGTGGTTGGGCTGGATCCTGCCTATGAAATGATCCCTGGAAAAATAAAAAAGGAAATGCTGGATTCCTACGGCAAAACCCCAAAGGCCGTGGCGGAGATGTTCATAGCGTTCAACAAGGGGCTGATAGACGGTTTGCACGACATCGTCCCGGCAGCGAAGCCGCAGATAGCCATGTACGAGAAGTACGGGCTGGAAGGGTTGCGGGCGTATGTCGAGACGACAAGGTATGCGAAGGAAAAGGGCATGATCGTCATCGGGGACATCAAGCGAGGCGACATTTCAACGACGGCAGCGGCATATGCTGCCCACATTGGAATGACTGCGATAGAAGGAGATGTGTTTGACTTGTGGAACGAGGACGCCGTGACGCTGAACCCCTATATGGGGTTTGACGGCATTGAGCCTTTCATAAAGCCATGCAATGAATTTGACAAGGGGGTTTTTATCCTAGTCAAGACCAGCAACCCCTCAAGCGCGGATCTGCAGGATTTGGACGCGTCCGGTGCGCCCCTCTACGAAAAGGCTGCTGCGCTTGTAGGCGAATGGGGAAAGCTGGCGATGGGGAGCATGGGGTACAGCAGGGTTGGCGCCGTAGTGGGTGCCACGTTCAAAGAGCAGGGCGAGAGGCTGCGAAAAGTGATGCCAAGCACGTTTTTCCTAGTACCGGGGTATGGCGCCCAAGGCGGGAAGGGCTCGGACATCAAAGGCTTTTTCGGTTCCGGCAGAAGGGGCTGCATTGTGAACTCGTCGAGGGGGATTATCGCAGCTTACAAGAAAGACCCTGTGTATGGCGATGGCGATTTCGCTGAAGCGGCCAGGGCCGCAGCGCTGAAAATGAAAGAGGACATTACAGGGTGACTCGGATGCAGCAGGACCTCAGGGTTTTAACGGGAATTGTAAAATACAACAACGAGATAGCGGCGCAGGTTTACGAGATGACGATTGCCGCCGAAGGCATGGGCAACTTCATTCCCGGCCAGTTCATAAACGTGTACCTTGACGACAAGAGCATGCTGCTCCCAAGGCCGATAAGCATAAGCGACGGCTCAAACGGCGGCATCACGTTAATATACAAGATAGTTGGAAAAGGCACCGCGCAATTGTCCGAGTGCCGCGTCGGCGCACCAATCCGTGTCAGTTCCCCACTGGGCAACGGGTACAGCATTAAGGAGGCATGCAGCGGCAGCAGCGTTGCGCTGGTGGCAGGAGGCATGGGGGCGCCACCGATGGTGGGGCTTGCCAAAGCCTTGAAGGAAAGGGGCGCTTGCCTAGACGTGTTCCTTGGATTTCAAACCGGGGCGTATCTTGCCGACAGGTTTGAAACGGTGGCACGAGACCTGTACATTGCCACTGACGACGGGAGCACAGGGTTCCATGGAAATGTGGTGGAACTGCTTGAAAAAAATGACCGCGTATATGACGAATACTTTTCCTGCGGTCCAAGGGCGATGCTCAAAGCCCTGTGTGGATATGCAGCCAATGTAGGACGCAACGTGCAAGTTTCGATCGAAGAGAGGATGGGCTGCGGCTATGGCGCATGCGTCGGGTGCTCTTGCAGAATAATGGAAAGCGGCAAAACCACTAGGAAGAGCGTGTGCAAAGACGGTCCGGTGTTTGCTGGGAAGGACGTGGTTTGGGATTGAACAAGACCGACATGAGCGTCAATATTGCGGGAGTCGCCCTAAAGAACCCTGTCATTACGGCGTCGGGCACTTTTTCAGCCAAGGACAGCGGAAGGTTTTACGACATCTCAAGGCTCGGGGCAGTGACGGCAAAAGGTGTTTCGGCCGAGCCGTGGGAAGGCAACGAGGCACCGAGGATTGCCGAAAGCTACGGTGGGATGATCAATTCGATCGGGCTCCAAAACCCGGGTGCAGCCAAGTTCATTGAGGAGGATTTGCCTTTAATGAGGGCGTTCGGCCTGCCGGTGATCGCAAACATAGTTGGCAAGACCGTTGCCGAGTATTGCAGGGTGGTTGAAATGCTAAACGACGCTGACGTGTCTATGCTGGAGGTAAACATATCGTGCCCAAACGTCAAAGAGGGCGGCATAGGCTTCGGGACCGATGCCAAGATGGCGGCGGAACTGACTAGGGAAATCAGAAGAATCGCGAAGAAACCGATAATACTTAAACTCACACCAAACGTTACAGATGTTGCAGCTATAGCAAAGGCTGTGGAGGCTGAAGGTGCGGATTGCATATCGCTCATAAACACCTTGCTGGCGATGAGGATAGACGCAGGCGCGAAGAAACCTGTATTGGCTAACGTGTTCGGTGGGCTTTCAGGCCCGGCTGTAAAGCCGGTGGCGCTCCGCATGGTCTACCAAGTCAGGAGGGCAGTGAGCCTGCCTGTCATCGGGATGGGCGGCATCATGTCCGGCGAAGACGCAGCGGAGTTCCTGATGGCTGGGGCGGACGCAGTTGCTGTTGGGACTGCGGCGCTTGTCAGCCCTACGGCGCCAGTCGAGGTCCTTGAAGGGCTTGAAAAGTTCATGGAAGAGCAGGGGTTTTGCAGCATTGAAGAATTGAAGGAATCCTTTAAGGAGGCTTGATATGGGGTACAAAAAGGAATTCATAGAATTCATGGTGGAAGCGGGAGTCCTGACTTTCGGCGATTTCACAACTAAAAGTGGGAGGAAGACCCCTTATTTCGTCAACACGGGGAACTACAGGACCGGCGCACAGATAGCGAGGCTTGGCCGTTTCTACGCCGAATGCATAGTGGAAAACATGAGAGCCGGAAAAATCAAAGAGGGCGTCGCAGCGCTTTTTGGGCCTGCGTACAAGGGCATACCTATCGCGGTTGCGACGTCGATAGCCCTGTCTGAGGGTTTTGGCATGGAAACCGGCTTTTGCTTCAACAGAAAAGAAGCGAAGGACCACGGGGAGGGCGGCGTAATAGTCGGCTGCAAACTGAAAGACGGGGACTCGGTGCTGATGGTGGAAGACGTAATCACCTCGGGCGCCTCTGTGCGGGAAACGTTCCCAATTATAAAGAGCCAGGCAGACGCGGCAGTCAGCGGCCTTGTGATATCCGTCGACAGGATGGAGCGCGGCAAGGGCGATAAGACTGCGGTTCAGGAAATCAAGGAAGAATTTGGGATGGACACCTTTCCGATTGTAACGGTCAGGGAAATCATAGATGCGCTTTACAACGTTGAAACCTGCGGACGAATTGTAATAGACGATGAAACAAAAGGCAGGATGGAAGAGTACATCAGTTTGTACTGTTGATTGATAGCATCATACACAGGGCAAAAACAGAGCTGCCGCGCACGATTTTGGGGGATCGCGTGCGGTAGCCCTGTTTTTGCGACTATTTCAAAAAATGTCGTGTGAAAATGTGAAGGATTTGCTATAATAGAGTATATACGCAGGGAGGAGTATTACACATGGGAAAATCGAAAGTATATTTTACTGACATGCGCTGCAAATTGGGGACGAGCTTGCTGGGGAAACTGGACAAGCTGATTCGGGAGGCCGGGATTTCTGACAAATCGAAGATCGACCTTGAAAACAAGTACACCGCAATTAAAATTCACTTCGGCGAGCCGGGCAACCTTTCTTTCCTCAGGCCTAATTTTGCGAAAACGGTTGTGGGCTGCGTGAAGTCTCTGGGGGGGAAACCGTTCCTGACCGATTGCAACACGCTTTACGTAGGAAGGAGGGGCAACGCGCTGGACCATTTGGAGGCTGCACAGGAGAACGGCTATTCACCGCTCTCAACGGGCTGCCAGATGCTGATCGGCGACGGGCTGAAAGGCATGGATGACGTCGAAGTCCCGATAAAGGGGGGTCTGGTTTTGAAGAGCGCGATGATTGGACGGGCGATTATGGACGCAGACGCAGTAATATCGCTCAGCCACTTCAAAGGCCACGAGTGCACTGGTTTCGGCGGCGCCATAAAGAACATAGGCATGGGCTGCGGCAGCCGGGCAGGAAAGATGGCCATGCACAGCGACGGCAAGCCTGTGGTATCAGGCAGGATGTGCACCGGGTGCAGAGGCTGCGCCAGGTTCTGTGCGCACAATGCAATTAGTTTTGGCAATCCAGGCAAGGCTTTGATCAGCCACAGCCTTTGCACAGGTTGCGGAAGGTGCATCGGCAGCTGCAATTTCAACGCTATCCACAACCCCAACGAGTCGTCAAACGCTATGCTTGACTGCAAGATGGCTGAATACTGCAAGGCAGTGCTGGACGGCCGGCCCCATTTCCACATCAGCATCGTGAACCAAGTGTCGCCTTACTGCGACTGCCATGACGAAAACGACGCAGCGGTGGTTCCTGACATCGGCATGTTTGCAAGCTTTGATCCCGTAGCCATTGACCGCGCCTGCATCGACGCGGTGAATGCCGCGCCGGAAATCCACGGCAGCATACTGTCTGAACGGGAGCATGCCCACGGAGACCATTTTACCAACATACACCCGTCTACGGATTGGCGGCGCCAGCTTGAGCATGCCACTAAAATCGGGCTCGGCAGCGAAGAATACGAACTGGTGACGGTGAAATAACAAAAAACAAAGTGTTATAAGAATATGAAGGAGGGTTTACTATGAGTGCATTGTTTGGCTCGTGCATCATCGGGCAATCGGGGGGGCCATCGGCTGTCATCAACGCCAGCGTCTACGGTTCGATCAGGGCGGCACTGGACAGCGGCTGCATTACCAAAATCTATGGGGCGGCAAACGGCATCAAGGGCGTATTGGAGGACAGGCTGTACGTATTGGACGAGGAGAACGCGGTAGAGCTTGAGCGGCTGAAATACACCCCGTCTTCTGCGCTGGGGTCCTGCCGCTACAAGATTTCAGACCCGAGCGTTGACGACACCGACTACAAGCGGATACTCGAGATCTTCAAAAAATACAACGTAAGGTATTTCTTCTACAACGGCGGCAACGACTCTATGGACACATGCAACAAAATTTCCAAGTACATGGCAGAATCAGGCTATGACTGCAGGGTCATGGGCATACCAAAGACTATCGACAACGACCTTTGCCTGACAGACCACTGCCCAGGGTTTGGTTCTGCTGCAAAATACATCGCCACTTCCTTCATGGAGGTCTATTTGGACGCCCACGTGTACGACGTAGGCATGGTGACTGTCGTCGAATGCATGGGGAGGCATGCCGGGTGGCTGACTGCGGCTTCTGCGCTGGCTTCCGAAATGGGGCAGGGCCCCGACCTCATCTACCTTGCCGAAAGGGTGTTTGACAGGGACAGGTTCCTAGCCGACGTATGCAGGGTTTACAAGGAAAAGGGCAAATGCATGGTAGCCGTCAGCGAGGGGATACAGTATGAGGACGGAAATTTCGTTTCAATGGCGGAGCTGTCAGAAACCGACGGGTTTGGCAATGCGCAGCTTGGAGGGCTTGCTGCCATACTTGCCAGAATGATTAAGGAAAAGACGGATGCCAAGGTTAGGAGCGTGGAGTTCAGCCTGCTGCAGCGCTGCGCAGCCCACGTCGCGTCGCTGATCGACATCGAGGAGAGTTTCCTTGCAGGCAAAACAGCAGTCATTGCGGCAGTGAGCGGCGTGACGGACATGATGGTGGGCTTTGAGTGCGACCGGAACGACGGCTACTCCTGCGCGACCAAGCTGATTAAGCTTGAAGACGTCGCCAACCGCGAGAAAAAAGTACCTGACGAATGGATCAACGCCGAGGGCAACGGGATACTGGGGCCGTACATCGACTACGCGATGCCGTTGATACAAGGCGAGACGAAGCTTGACAAGGAGAACGGCCTGCCGAGGTTCGCGAAGCTGAAGAAAATTCAAGCGAAGTAGTTGCTATTTGTTGTGTGGTGGCGGTAAACACATCGCGCATCCTGACTTGTATTGTTTGCATTTTGGATGTATAATTTTAGTGGCTCGAAGCAACTACGATAAAATACTTCACAAGACTTTCAGGAGGAAAGAATATAGTGATTAACTCAGTAAAATTAGAAAATTTTCGCGGATTCCGTGATACGACAGTTCCGCTTTCCAAAGTTACTTTGCTTACGGGCACTAACGGAGTGGGGAAGACGACTGTGCTTGAAGGATTGTATTGCTTGTTTTCAGAAACGCGGCTCGATGTTTCTCCCTTGGTTCGATATAATCGCACGTTGGGTTTAAGATTTAACCAATTCAACGGAGGCGCAAGCATCCTTAGCCGTACTGGTTATAATTACAAGCTCTTTTGGGAAGAATGCACTATGTTTAGTGGGCAAACTTGCAAAGTTACTTCAAAATCAGAAGACGGGGCAACTTGGCAATGGACATATTCCAAGGCAAGGATGTCGGATCTCGACGAAAAAAAATTAAGAGACGCTCAAGTGATGGGCATTGCCATTGATTCTGCAACAGACATTGCGAGTTTCAAGTGGCAATTCGACAGAATTGCCTTTGATAAAGCGCATCGAAAGACTGTTGAAAACAACAATGAGAACGCAGTGCAGGTTCTTAGTCCAGACGGAATGTGGTACATGATACCTCTTCCAAGATATGTATCTAGCGTGTGCAGGTACATGGATTTTGCGTCCATCAGGGCGATGCCACAAGCACTGTCATACAATACTGCAAAAAAGCTTACTGAAGCTTTGAGGATCATAGATCCACGGATTACAGATATACGAATTTCAAAAATCGAAAATGGATTGTCCATCATTCTTAATGACGAAAAGGAAACGACACTCGGCACCATTGGCAATGGGGCAGTGACTTGGGCGAGTTCGCTTATATCCATTTTTGAACTTTTTGAGCAGTTCAAGATCGACCAACAAACAAATATCCCAGTATTTGTGTTAATTGATGAATTCGGGGCAGGTTTGCATTACAGCGTGATGAACAGTATTTGGGATTATATCAAGAGTTTTGCTATCGAATATCCAAATATCCAATTTGTTTTAACAAGCCACAGCGACGACTGCGCCAGAGCTTTTTGCGAAACGTTTTTAAACGAGAATGACGTTGCGAGCATCGTCAGGCTGCACAAGGCTGCGAACAATGATATCGTGCCGACAAGATACGACGCATCAAGATTTAAGGCTATCATGCTTGGCGAATGGGAGGTGCGTGGATGAGTAAGGAAAGGCAGTACGAATGGCTGATTGTTGCTGAAGGCAGTTCGGATATTGCCATATTCAGAGAGTATTTGAAAAGTGAAAGCATTTACACCATCTCAGTAGGCAGCAAGGGTGATGTGCTTAATGCAAATGCTTGGAATCCAAATGACATTGGGAGATTGGACAATGACGTAGGCCGCAAGGGATTTAAAGGAGTTATCATAGTCATTGACACAGACGATAATAGTTGTTCCCCGTTCGATAAATATCGCCGATGCGACAGTTTAAATTACAAGTATAAAGAGGACAAACCTAAGCCGGCGAAGAATCCAACGGGTGATTTTTGGTTTTTAGATAGTTTTTTTGGGACGACAGAGTGTCCAGTCATCACGGTAAGGGGAGTGACTGTGCCCAATGACGGAAGCGGCTGTTTGGAAACCGAGTTGCTTGCAGCGTATGGTTTCCCAACAAAACCACAACCTCATTATTGTTCATTTGTTGATATAATAAAAAAGGCGACAGAAATATGGAAAATACCTAATAAGAAAAACGGCGATGTTTGGTGGAAAAGCAATGAAACTGCTAAAATGGACAAGTTCATTTTTTATGCGCTAAACTACGGCTTTAAAGCTTGTGGCCAAAAACCTGCTCACCCGACAGAGAAAGAGCTTAGCATTATAAGCAATATTCGAAAAGCAATGGCCGATTCGTAGGTGGCGAGATGGCATTTACTCATTTGCACGTACATACTGAATACAGCCTCCTCGACGGGGCGGCGCGCATTAAGAACCTCGTGGCGCGGGCAAAGGAGCTCGGCATGGATTCCCTTGCCATAACGGACCACGGCGTGATGTTCGGCGTGGTCGACTTCTACAAGGAAGCGAAGAAGCAGGGCGTCAAGCCGATCATCGGCTGCGAGGTCTACACGGCAGCCAGGGGCAGGTTTGATAAGGACGTCGAAAAAGACAAGTTCCAGGGGCATCTGGTGTTGCTCGCAAAAAACCAGGAAGGGTACAAAAACCTGATAAAAATAGTTTCGCTTGGCTTCACCGAGGGGTTTTACTACAAGCCCAGAGTGGACAAGGACGTTCTCAGGCGGTTTTCCAGTGGGATAATCGCCCTTTCAGGCTGCCTTGCCGGCGACGTTCAGAGGAAGCTCTTAAACAGGGACTACGACGGCGCGAAAAATGAGGCGCTTGAGCTGCTGGGCATATTCGGCGAGGGCAATTTCTACTTGGAACTGCAGGACCAGGGGCTGGAAGAAGAGGCAGACATACTTCCGGGCATGAAGAGGCTGTCGGAAGAAACCGGGATACCTTTCGCAGCCACAAACGACGTCCACTACGTCAACAGGGAGGACGCGGAATTCCACGACATACTACTGTGCATCCAGACGGCTACCAACGTAGACGACCCGGGCAGGATGCGGTTTCCAAACGACCAGTTCTATCTGAAGTCAGAAAGGGAAATGCAAAACCTGTTCGCAAATCTGCCTGAATCCATAAGCAACACACAGAAGATAGCCGACCAGTGCAACGTAGAGTTCAGCTTCGGCGAGCTGCACTTGCCAGAGTTCAGTGCGCCAGAGGGCAAAGGCAACGCTGCGTACCTGCGGGAGCTCTGCGAAGAGGGCTTGTTTGAAAGGTACGGGGCGGCAAGCGCCGATTTAAGGGAAAGGTTCGAATACGAATTCTCCACCATCGTTAAAATGGGCTACGTGGAGTACTTCCTGATAGTCGCGGATTTCATCAGCTACGCAAGAAAAAACGGAATAATGGTAGGACCGGGGAGAGGCTCGGCTGCAGGGAGCATAGTTTCGTACGCCCTGCGCATAACAGACGTGGACCCGCTGAAGTACGGGCTGATATTCGAGAGGTTTTTGAACCCTGAGAGGATCAGCATGCCGGACATAGACATCGACTTCTGCTATGAGAGAAGGAACGAGGTGATCGACTACGTCATCGCAAAGTACGGTGCCGACAAAGTTGCTCAGATAATCACCTTCGGCACGATGAAGGCGAAAGCGGCTGTCCGGGACGTGGGGAGGGCGCTTAACTTGAGCTACGCGGAAGCGGACGTGCTGGCCAAGGCGATACCGTTCAGCCTGAACATGACCATCGACACGGCGCTTGCCGTCAGCCCGGACCTCAAGCAGAAATACGACACGGACCCCAGCGCGAGGAAGGTCCTTGACATGGCAAAGGCAATCGAAGGGATGCCGCGCCACGCTTCAACCCATGCCGCCGGAGTGGTCATCTCCAAAGAGGGCATCAACGAGTACGTCCCTTTGTACCTAGCTGAAAAAGGCGTTTCCACTCAATTCACCATGACTACCGTAGAAGAGCTGGGGCTGCTTAAAATGGACTTCTTGGGGCTCCGCACGCTGACCGTGATACGCGACGCTGCGGAAATGATAAAACAGAGCCATGGCGTTGAAATCGACTTCTCGAAAATGGGGTACGACGATCCCAAAGTGTATAAGATGATAAGCGCCGGAAACACGGCGGGCCTCTTCCAGCTGGAAAGCGGCGGGATGACACAGTTCATGAAAAACCTGAGGCCCGACTGCTTCGAGGACATAATTGCCGGGGTCGCCCTGTACAGGCCAGGGCCGATGGCGTCGATTCCTGCCTATATAGACAACAAGAAAAACCCTGGAAACATCGAATACATAGACGAGAGCCTGCGTCCGATCCTTTCGGTTACGTACGGGTGCCTGATATACCAAGAGCAGGTCATGCGGATAGTCCGCGACCTTGCCGGCTACACCTACGGCATGAGCGACGTGGTCAGGAGGGCCATGGGCAAGAAAAAGATGGACGTTATGCTGCGGGAAAGGGAATACTTCATCAACGGCAAAACAAGCAGCAGCGGCGAGGCGGAAATAGCGGGCTGCGTGAGGAACGGGGTGCCGAGAAAGGCTGCGGAAGAAATATTCAACCAGATGGTGAGTTTCGCGGAATACGCTTTCAACAAGTCCCACGCTGCCGCATATGCTGTCATTGCGTATGAAACGGCATATCTGAAGTCATACTATCCGGTCGAGTTCATGGCTGCGCTCATGACCAGCGTGATAGGGGATTCTTCCCAGATCGCCAAGTACATCAGAAATTGCAGCGAAATGGGCATTTCGGTCTTGCCGCCCAGCGTATGCAGCAGCGGGATGAAATTCACTGTCGAAAACGGTGCCATACGTTTCGGGCTCTTGGGAGTGAAAAACGTTGGAGAAGGCGCGATCAAGGCAATTGTAAAAGCAAGGGAAGAAAAAGGGCAGCCGAGGGATGTTTTCCAGTTCATCAACAACATTGAAATTCACGAGATGAACAAGAAAGCCCTTGAAAGCCTTGTCAAAGCCGGGGCGCTTGACGACGTCAACGGCAACAGGGCGCAGCTTCTCGCGTCCTTTGAAGGGCTTTTGGAATCTGCGCAAATCAGCGCAAGAAAGAACATCGAAGGCCAGATTTCGCTCTTCCAGTCGCCAGACGACGAATTCGAATACGGCAGCATAAGGGCCGAGCTGCCTGAAGTGGCGAATTTTACGCTTGAAAAACTAGTAGCCATGGAGAAAGAAATGCTGGGCGTCTACATTACAGGGCACCCGCTAAAAGGGTACGAAAAAAAGATCGAGGGCATTTCGGGCCTTGTGACTTCAGACGAGCTGGCTGGCGTGGACGAGGGCAGCAGGATTTACGACGGTATGCAGGCAGTGATGGTGGGGATTGTTTCGTCGAAAAAAACCCTAATCACAAAAAGCGGGAAAATGATGGCATTCATTGACATGGAAGACATGTACGGAAATGTTGAGGTCATAGTTTTTCCCAATATCTACGAAAGGTGTTTGCAGCTTTTGCACGAAGATGCTATAGTAGTAGTCAAGGGGAGCATTAGCTTCAAGGAAGACGAGTTGCCGAAACTGATAGCGGACAATGTCCTGTCTTCTGACGCACTGGACCTTTTCACGAATGGCGAAGCTCAGGCGGCAGTGAAGCTCAAGGTACCGGGCGGACTCGACGAAGGGGTAATACTTGGCAAAATAAAGAAAGCGGCGCTGGAACATTCCGGGGGCACACCAGTCATAATCTATTTTGAAAAGAGCGGCAAAAAGCTGAAAACGTCAAAAGAGCTATGGGTTGCCCCAAGCGAAGCGTTCAGGGTGAAGATGGAATCATTGCTGGGGGAAAAAAACGTAAAAATCTGAACATATGGAGGTTTACCATGCAAAGGATTGGAATTTTAACCAGTGGAGGCGATGCACCGGGAATGAACGCAGCTGTAAGGGCAGCTGTGCGGAGCGCCATATATTACGATATGGAGGTTTATGGCATCGAACGCGGCTACGAGGGGCTGCTCGACGGCGACATAAAGGAAATGAAAGTTTCGTCGGTGTCGGACATCCTGCAGAGAGGGGGAACCGTGTTGAGGACTGCGAGGAGCGACCGGTTCATGACGCAGGAGGGCCAGAAAAGGGCTGCCGACATGCTTGAAAACTTTGAAATTGATTCCCTTGTTGTGGTCGGCGGCGACGGTTCGTTCAGGGGTGCACTGGAGCTCAGCAAGCACGGCGTATGCGTGATGGGCGTTCCGGGGACCATTGACAACGACCTTGGCTACACCGACTACACCATTGGCTTTGACACTGCCGTCAACACAGTACTGGGGGCTATCAGCAACATCAGAGACACGTCTTCGTCCCATGACAGGACCACGATAATAGAAGTGATGGGGAGGCACTGCGGCGACATAGCGATCCACGCGGGCCTGACGGGCGGTGCCGAGTACGTTCTGGTACCGGAGGAAGACAACAACATAAACGCTCTGTGCCGAAAAGTCATTGAAGGCAGGAAGAGAGGGAAGCTGCACAGCGTCATCATAAAGGCGGAGGGGGTCGAGATGCCCTCCCAAGAGCTTGCGGACATCATCAAGGAACGCACCGGGCTTGAGACGAAGATAGTCATTTTAGGCTACATACAGAGGGGCGGGTCGCCGTCAGCGAGGGACAGGATGCTGGCAAGCAGGATGGCGTACAAGGCTGTTGAGCTGATCAGAGAGGGGAGCGTAAACAAGGCAATCGGGGTGATAGGCGATGAAATAGTCCATTTTGACATAGCAGAGGCGCTGGAAATGAAGAGGCCTTTTGACGACGGGATCGTTAAGATGGCGAACATATTGTCAATTTAATTTAATCAGCTGGGTGGGCGGACAAAGTAAATGCAACTTTGTCGGACTGATTGCAGCTCAAAGGCATTTAGTCTTTCAAGAAATGGGGAATGCGGGGCTTCAAGGCTCGGAATTGATT
>WRJK01000081.1 GCA_009782285.1 Clostridiales bacterium | reverse complement strand
TGTGGTAGACGAAAACAGCATCGATTATGAGTTAATAGTAATTGCTGAAATTATTAAATTACCGGCTAAACCTGTCGCCTATGATCTGGAATTGGGGAAATCCTCTCTTACAATCGAAAACGGCGGTTTTATTTCAATCAATGATTATGACCCTCAAATAACGTACTCTGTTCGCGTATCAGGCGGTGACTTTGTGGGGCTTGATTGTGAAGAAGATGAGTTTTATATCGATTCTTTTGGTTATTTGAAAACCAAGTATAGGAATCCGTGTTTTTCCTATGCGTGGGACGGTGGCAGCAAGCTGACCATTTCGTTCTATAGAGTAAGATGATGGCACATTTTGTCATTTTTTAAACTTCCTTAACCTGTACTGCAAGTTCTGCCTTGGGAGGCCGAGCTGGTGCGCGGCCTTTGAGATGTTGCCGCCGTTGATTGAGAGGGCATCGAGGACTATCTTCTTTTCAATAGCGTCCAGGTATTCGATCAGCGAAACGCCGTTTAGGCTTTTCAGGCCGTAGGCGTGGTCAAAGCCAAGGGCTTTTTCAGGGATGTCGAGGGACTGCCCGGACAGTACGTGTTCGACGCTGGACAGGGCGACGGCAGACATGATGATGTTTTCAAGTTCCCTGGCGTTGCCTGGGAATTCGTATGCAAGGAGCCTGCTTTTGGCGTCGTCTGACAGCATCCATACCTGTTTGTCGAATTTCTGGTTGTACTTGTCCAGAAAGCTCTCTGCCAGGACGAGGATGTCGTCGGGGCGCTCGCGAAGGGGCGGGATCGAGACCTCTATTATCTTCAGCCGGTAGTACAAGTCCTTTCGGAGCCTCCCGTTTGCCATAAGCGCGACAGGGTCCTCGTTGATCGTGGCGATGACCCTCACGTCGAGAGGGATGTCCTTGGTGCCGCCGATCCTCCGGATGTACCTTTCTTGAAGCACCCTGAGAAGCTTGCTTTGGAGGGCGAAAGGCATTGCGCTTATTTCGTCGAGGAGCAGGGTGCCGCCGTTTGCCTGCTCAAAGAGGCCCGGCCGGTCGAGGGCGCCGGTGAACCCGCCCTTTGAAGTTCCGAAGAGAATGCCTTCAAGGAGGCTTTCAGGGATTGCGGCGCAGTTTTGCGCAAGGAAAGGCTGAGCCTTCCTGTCGGAGCCAAAGTGTATGCTCTGGGCAAACAGCTCTTTTCCCGTCCCGGTTTCGCCGCAAATCAGCACAGAAGCAGAGCTTGCCGCTGCCCGGTGGGCTTTTTGCAGCACTTCGGTGAAATTCTTGCTTCTGCCCACGATGTCGCTGAAAACGTATTTTTTGATGGTTGCCCCAGGCATTGCGCGAGGGGCAGAATACCCTTGCTTGAGCTCCAGGATAGTGTTTGACAATGCTTTTGTTTCGGTCACGTCTTTTGCGATTTCAATAGCCGCGATCAGGTTTTGGTTGTAATCAAGGACGGGGATGGTCGAGTTGACCGTGGATATCTCCCTGCCGTTTTTGTTCAAGTAGGTTTGGGGCTGGCGCTCTGTTGCCAAGCGGTGCTTCAAGGCGCGGGTAAGCGTGCTTTCGTCCTCGGGGATGTTTGCGAACACCTCCCTGAAAGGCTTTCCGATAACTTCCTCCCGCTTGGTTTTTTCAAGCGCGGACATCGCTTCGTTGTATATGATCGATATGCCGTCTGCGTTGACGATGTGTACGCCTTCCTGCACCACCCGGCACAGCTCTTGGAGCAGTTTCTGATATTGTTTTGCAAGCACTTTCGCACCTCGGCTGTTCAGCAAAAATGAATTAAACGACTATGTTGATGATATCAGATATCAAATAGCAGCGCAAGGCTTTTGTACCCTCTTGCGCAAAATATTTTGCACATGCGATTTTCCGATTTGAAAAAAATGCAGCACAAATATTCAAAGACAGAAGTCGAGGAGCTTGTCGAATTGCTGAAAAGCACGATGTACACCCAGCTACCTTTATTTGATTTCAACGGCAACCCGGCAGTTTACCTCAAAAATGTCACGCAGCTGAACATGAGTGCAGTAAAGCTGCTTGCTGCGCAGCAAACCGTTAAAGAGGCCTACGGGATAAAAGCGATGGGCGAAGAAATCTATTCTTCGCTTGAGATAGAGAACATTTTGTCGACCCGCGACAGCATCAGGAAGATACTGGGCGGCCGCGCACCGGCTGGCGAGGCTGAAAAAAGGGTTTACGGCATGAAACTGGGGGTGGAGTTCATTTCAGACACCAGGAACAAAATTACGGAAGACAATCTAAACAGACTCTACAACATGGCCGCAGGGGACTTCGTTGATGACGAAAACAAACTGCCCAAACACATGGAAGAATTGGTGAGTTTCATAAATTCAGAAAGCGAGATGGACGATCTTGCCAAAGCAGCCGCGATCCATTTCTATGTTGCATATGTCCATCCGTATTTTGACGGCAACGGCAGGACAGCAAGGCTGCTGCATTTGTGGTACTTGGTCCAACGGGGTTTCCCATCGGCCCTGTTTGTGCCGTTTTCAAGCTACATCCACAGGACGCGGGAAAACTACCACAAGGCGTTTTCGCTGGTTGAGCAAAATGCGGGCATTAGCGGGGTTACGGACATCACGCCGTTTCTTTCGTACTTTGCCACGCATGTTTACAACAAAATCGAGACAACTGAGCTCGGTAATGATATAATGGGATTGTTCAAAGGTGCTTTGTCAGAAGGGAGAGTAACTGAAAAAGAGCACGAGCTGTGGAATTTTGTCTTCGCGGCTTACGGGAGAGGCGAGTTTTCGACAAAACAGCTAGAAAGGGATTTTCAAAACGCGGCATATGCCACGATCAGGGGGTTTGTGCTCAAATTCGAAGCAATGGGCTTGATGACGGGCCAGAAATACAGCAACAAAACCAAATACCGCATCAGTTAGTTTTCGAAGATATTACAAGGAGGCAGCCATGAACGGGCAATTAAGCAAAATCGTGATAAGGGGTTTCAAGTCTATCAAGGGGTGCGAATTGGATTTGAAAAACATAAACGTACTCGTGGGTGCAAACGGCGCAGGCAAGTCTAACTTCATTTCCATTTTTGAAATGTTAGGAAAGGTTCTCGCCCGAGAATTGTCTTTCTATGTTCAGCGCAAAGGCATCAACCCTCTTTTATACAATGGCAAAGAAGTAACGGACAGCATCTTTGCCAAGTTTGATTACGGTGCCCTCGTATATTCTTTTGATTTGGAATGGACAGAGCAAGACAGCCTATACTTTCGCGATGAGCAATTGACAATGGAAGGGAAAACTATTTTAGGGGAAGGTGGTTTTAGCGAGTCAAGAGCAATAAACGCTATACGAAATGCCAAAGTTCATGAGGCAATCCCAAAAGGCGTTCTGATACCAAATTGGCGCGTGTACCAATTCCACAACACAAGCCCGTCTTCACGCATCAAGGCCGAAAACAATATAGCTGATTGTGAAACCCTATTGCATGACGCTTCCAACCTTGCGGCTTTTTTATACCGCCTGCAAGAAAACTACCCTGATGAATACAAAAAAACCCTCAGAGCGGTTCACCGCATTGCGCCGTATTTTAAGGATTTTGACTTGAAGCCGAAAGAGCAGAACAACGAACAAATTGTTTTAAGGTGGAAACAGAAAGATTATGACGGCGTACTCATGCCTTCGCAGTTGTCTGACGGGACATTGCGATTTATTTGCCTCGCAACATTGCTTTTACAGCCGGAGGAATTGCAACCGTCAATAATCGTGATAGATGAACCTGAACTGGGGCTTCATCCTTATGCGATGACTATTTTTGCGGAGCTAGTAAAGAAAACAGCATCAAAAAAACAAGTGATTTTGGCAACTCAATCCACAGAACTGCTTGACCACTTTGAAGCTGAAGATGTAATCGTTGTAGACAGAACCGAAAACGGTTCAGAGTTTAATCGGCTTGATGCAGAGAAACTGGCGGCATGGTTGGATAAGTTGACGGCTTGGGCAAAGGAGGGTACACAGCCATGAACACGCCTATTCATGATTTTCTGATCAAGCATGCAAGCAAAAAAACAATATCCTTTCACATGCCGGGGCACAAGGGCGCCGCGATTTACAAAAGGTTTGGCTACGACGAGTTCCTCGAAAGCTTCATGGACTGCGACGTGACGGAGATACCGGGCGCGGACAACCTCTTTCAGGCCGAGGGCATCATCAGAGAGGCACAGGCCAGGTACGCAGCGCTGTACGGGGCGAAGAAGTCGTACCTTCTTGTAAACGGGACCAGCGGAGGGCTCATAGCGGCAATAGCGGCTTCCGTGCCAAAGGGGAAAAAGCTGATAATGGCGAGGAATTCCCACAAGTCGGTGTTCAACGCCCTGACGCTGGCTGACATCAGGCCGGTTTACGCATACCCAGAAATCATCCCAGGGTACGGCATTTCCGGGCCGGTCCCGCCGGAACAGATAGGCGAGCTGCTGGCCGCAGAGCCGGACGCAGAGGCGGTCATCCTCCCAAGCCCCAACTATTACGGCGTTTGCAGCGATGTTGAAAAAATAGCAGAGATTACCCACAAGCACGGCAAAACGCTGATAATCGACGAGGCCCACGGAGCGCACCTGACGTTTTTCAACAAATACGGCATAAAAAGCCTGCCAAAGTCCGCAGGGAATTCCGGTGCGGACATAGTGGTTACCAGCATCCACAAGACTCTGGCGTCCTTGACCCAGAGCGCGGTGCTGAACATCAATTCGGGCAAGGTCGACAGCTACTTGGTCGAAGACAAGCTGCAGTGCATCGAAAGCACCAGCCCCTCGTACATATTGATGGCGTCCCTTGACATAAACGCTTCGATTATTGAAGAGCACGGAAAACGGCTTTTCACGGAATGGGCAGAAAACCTCGACTTTTTCTACGAAAACGCTAGGGAAATAGAAAACCTTTCGGTGATAAGCGGTGAAGGCATGGACAGGACCAAGCTGAATTTCAGTTTGGGGCACCTCGGCGTATCAGGCGGCGAACTCGAAAAAGAACTGGCTGAAAGGCACGGGATCATCATCGAGCTTTATGCAGGCAACCTTGTCATGTGCATGACTGGCATAGGGAACACCAGGGGCCACATGGTGAAGCTCTTGCATGCGCTTGATGAAATCGCAGCAAAAAACAAAAATAGGGAAGGCGCCGAGGCGGGCGGCACAACGCACGATGCTGAAACGCCGGCTGTAAAGCGGGCAGAATTGTTCGAAATACCAAAGAACAAGAAGAAAGTGCCGCTGGCAGAGGCGGCGGGGCTGATATGCGCCGCTTCGATCATCCCGTACCCGCCCGGCATCCCTTTGGTCTGCCCGGGCGAAAAACTGGATGCTGAGGCTGTAGGCCAAATCATCAAGCTAAGGGAGGACGGGGAGAAGGTGATCGGCGTCGACGAACAAGGCAGGGTGCTGGCCGGCGCTTAGCTACACAGAGAAAAAAACACTGTTAATGCAAAATAATATGCACTTAGGTGCATATTATTTTGCATTAACTAAACTCATTTCGTCAACATTCCAGTATGCGAAGGCGCCAAAATTGCAGAATTTACAAAAACATTCGGCCGGGTTCCCGGAAAAGAGAGCAGTGCAAGACAATGGCACAATAATTGCTTATTACAATTATGCAAGTAAAACTCTAAATTAGCAAAGGAGAGAAAAGGATGGAAAATGTAAAAGTTATTATTTGGGGCCTAGGCGCCATGGGCAGCGGAATGGCCGATTTGCTATTGAAGAAAAAGGGCGTTGACATAGTCGGCGCAGCAGGAAGGGGAGCCAAAATAGGCAAATCCATGTACGACTACATGGCAACGGAAAGGGGCGACAGGCCAGACGTCATAATAGGCGAACCGGCAGACGTCATTAAAGAAGGCGCTGCAGACGTGGTGCTCTGCTGCACGGATTCTTTTACAAAGGAAGCGTTTGAACGCCTGAAGTTTGTCCTCGAACAGAAAATCAACGTAGTGTCCTGTGCAGAAGAGATGGCGTACCCAAAGGCGCAGTCTCCTGAAGAAGCGAAGAAGCTGGACGAAATAGCCAAGGCAAACGGAGTTTCGATACTGGGGACAGGCATCAACCCGGGCCTCATCATGGACCTCCTCGTAGTAATAATGACAGGCTGCTGCGCAGAAGTCGAGCACATCGTTTCAAGGAGGGTCAACAGCCTTTCGCCCTTCGGCCCTGCGGTAATGAAGGAGCAAGGGATCGGCATCTCCAAGGAAGAATTCCTTGACGGGGTAAAAACCGGGAAACTGTCGGGGCACGTCGGGTTCCACGAATCCATCAACATGATAGCAGACGCCATAGGCTGGAAGGTGGACAAAGTCACCCAGTCCATGGAGCCCATCATGACCGACGTGGAAAGGGTCGCCCCATACAAGACCGCAACTCCGGGGCAGACAGCTGGCTGCGCCATGAAAGGGTTTGGCTACATAGACGGCGAACTCAAGATTGAAATGGACCACCCACAGCAGATCGAACCGGAACAGGTAGGCGTCCAAACCGGCGACTACGTAATCATCAAGGGCACGCCGAACGTCAATATGATCAACTCGCCGGAGGTGCCGGGGGGCATCGGGACCATCGCCATGTGCGTAAACATGATCCCCCACGTGATCAACGCCAGGCCAGGCCTTTGGACGATGATAGACCTGCCTGTGCCAAGAGCCATCATGGGCGACATGAGGGACCTCATCTGCCCTGACGCCAAAATCGTAAAATAGGATAGGAGATGCGAACATGGTAAAAAAAGGCGAGTGGGTGCGAATCCACAAGATAATCCTGAAGCCTGAAGAACGGGCGCCTCAAGTGCCTGACGACACAAAGAAAGTCCCGCTTGAAATGTGGGTCAAAGGGCACCTCGACGCAGACGCCGAAATCGGCAGCGAAGTAAGCATCACCACAGTGACGGGCAGGAAGGAAACAGGGACCCTCACAGAAGTGAACCCGTATTACGACCACAGCTTCGGCAAATTCGTGCCTGAATTCCTGGCGATAGACAAGCAAGTCAGGGGAATCCTGTTCGGAGGTGATGAATAATGGCAAAAGCAAACGATTACACGTCCGTAATGGGGCGCAAACCCGAGGTCATGCTGAAGTCCGTCGGGATTGACTACTCGAAATTTGAAAGCGGAAGCCTGGCCTTCGACTACGAGAGGATGATGCGCGAAACCGGGTACACCCTCAAAGAAATGCAGGACATCCAGCTGGAAGTCAACGTCGGGAACACCCCGGTCATGGAGCTGAAAAACTTAACAGAGCTGGCGAGGAAATGCGCCCCCGCCGGCAAAGGCGCAAGGATTTTCATAAAATCAGAAGAATGCAACCCATCAGGCAGCTTCAAGGCGAGGAGGGCGTCAAACGCTGTTTACCACGCCAAGAAACTGGGGTACAAAGGCGTGATATCCGCCACCAGCGGCAACTACGGGGCAGCGGTGGCGTCCCAGGCCGCAATTGCAGGGCTCAAGTGCATCGTAGTGCAGGAATGCTACGACTCAAAAGGCTTAGGGCAGCCCGAAATCATCGAGAAAGCCAGGAAATGCGAAGCACTGGGCGCAGAAGTCGTCCAGCTCTCCGTCGGCCCGGAACTGTTTTACAAGTTCCTGCTCCTATTAGAAGAAACAGGGTATTTCAACGCGTCGCTTTACACGCCCTTCGGAATCGGAGGCGTCGAAACGCTGGGGTACGAAATATCGATGCAGTTCAGGGAAAAATACGGCAAAGACCCGGACGTAGTGGTGTGCACAAACGCCGGCGGCGGTAACCTCACCGGCACGGCAAGGGGCCTCAAAAAGGCAGAGGCGCACAATACTGAAGTGATCGGGGCTTCGGTGGACCTTGGGGGCCTGCACATGGCCTCTGACGGCGACTTCAACCGCAAGTCCTTCACGACGGGGCACACCGGCTTTGGCGTGCCGTTCTCGTCCTGGCCTGACAGGTCCGACGTTCCGCGATCTGCCGCAAGGCCCCTGCGCTACATGGACAGGTACGTGACGATCACCCAAGGCGACGTCTTCTACATGACGGAATGCGTCGCGACGCTGGAGGGCATCGAAAACGGCCCGGCAGGGAACACGGCCCTTGCGGCGGCATTCGCCATTGCGCAGGAATACGACAAGGACAAAATGATCATAGTCCAGGAAACCGAGTACACAGGTGCGGGCAAGCATATTCAGCCACAGCTTTCCTTTGCAAGGGGCAACGGCATTGAAGTGAAGTTTGGCGACCCAAAAGACCAGGTTCCAGGCAAGAACATCATCCTCCCCTCGCACCCGTCGCTGATAAGGGTCACTGACATCGACCTCGACCACATGAGGAAATCATTGATAAAGACCGCGCTCAAGACGTACAACGTTGAAACGCCCACAGAAGAGGACATCGCATTTTTAGCCGAAGAAACAAAAACAAACGTGGATTACGTGAAAAACGTGCTCAAGGAACTGTAGGGGAGGCGAAACACAATGAAGAGAGACGACGACTTTGCGGACCGCCGCAAACACATCGCAAACCTCACGGACGAAGAGCTTTATGCAAGGTTTTGGGAGCTGACCGAAAAAGTGGTCGATCCGCTTCTTGAGCTGGGGCGAAAGAACACGACTCCGTCCGTAGAGCGGGCAGTCCTCCTGAGAATGGGGATATCGTCCCTTGAGACAAAACCCATAGTGGAAGGCTGCATCGACAGGGGGCTCATGGGGAAAGGGGCAGGCCACGTTGTGTACAAGCTGGCCGACGCCAAGAAAATATCCATAAAAGAAGCGGGGACGCTGCTGGCAGAAGGAAAATGCTGGGACGAAGCCGTAAATCTATTTAGAGGAGGGAAATAAGATGAGCGACATCATACTGAAACACAATGAAAAACTGGACGTCGAGAACATCTTAAAGGACCTCGACAAATACAGGCCCAAAAGGCGCGGCTGGACATGGCGGACCCCGGCGCCAGGCCTTTCGATGGGGCCGTTCACTTACAAAGACGCAGCCGAACCGCTCAAGAACGGCATAGGCGTTCCGTCCTCCAAGTACTTTGACGGCATAGACCCGCAGCCCCAGCCTGTGATAACGACGGAAATCGCGTCAGGCAGGTTTGAAGACGACATCCGGAGGATGAGGATGACCGCATGGCACGGCGCGGATCACATCATGGTAATCAGGACCGCCGGGCAGTCCCACATGGACGGCCTGATCGAAGGCACCCCCCAAGGCGTGGGCGGAGTCGCCATCACCAGAAAACAGGTGAGGGCGCAGAGAAAGGCCCTTGACATCATAGAAGAGGAAGTCGGAAGGCCGATCAACTACCATTCCTACGTGTCCGGGGTCGCTGGGCCGGATGTTGCAGTCATGTTTGCAGAGGAAGGCATCAACGGAGCCCACCAGGACCCGCAGTACAACGTGCTCTACAGGAACATTAACTGCGTAAGGTCTTTTGTGGACGCGTGCGAATCCAAGAAAGTCATGGCATGGGCTGAAATCGCCCAGATAGACGGGGCCCACAACGCCAACGCCACAGCCAGGGAAGCCTGGAAGGTGATGCCGGAGCTGATCGTACAGCATGCAATAAACTCGCTGTTTTCAGAGAAGGTGGGGATAAAGCCTGGGAACATCTGCCTTTCCACTGTGCCGCCGACGGCGCCGCCGGCGCCCTGCGTGTACATGGACCTCCCATATGCCGTTGCCCTAAGGGACTTTTGCGACAGGTACAGGATGAGGGCCCAGATGAACACCAAGTACATGGAAGCCTCCGCTAGGGAAGCAACCGTGACCCATGTCCTGAACATGCTTATTTCCAAGCTGACGAGGGCCGACATCCAGTCGACCATAACACCGGACGAGGGCAGGAACGTCCCCTGGCACATCTACAACATAGAAGCATGCGACACAGCGAAGCAGACCCTGATCGGCCTTGACGGCCTAATGGAGATGGTGGAGCTGAAAAAGGACGGCCCGCTTAGGGAACAAGCTAGGGAAATAAAGGAAAGAGCCTGCCTGTTCATGGAGGAAATCATTGAAACAGGTGGGTATTTCAACGCTGTGCAGGAAGGGTTCTTCGTGGATTCCGCAATGTACCCTGAAAGGAACGGCGACGGGATCGCCCGCAAAATCGAAGGAGGCGTAGGCTACGGCTTCATTTACGAGAGGGACGAGGACTACATGGCACCGGTAACAGCCCACTTCGGCTACAACAACGTGGCGCAGTACGGCGGGGATCCGGAAAACCCGTCGGCCCTCATAGGCGGCTGCACTTTCGAAGACCCGGACAAGATAGTCTTCATCGACGAGCTGGACGAAGTGGACAACGTGAACGTAAGGATGGCAGAGAATGAAAAATACAGGAAGACGAGCCTGATCAAGCCCGAAATGGAATGGGCGGCAGACGGCGTCGTCATGCTGAACATGTTCATCCCGGCAAACAAGAGGACGGCAGAAGTCATCGCGGTCGAAATCGGGAAAGAGCTGGGCCTCGAAAGCCCTGAAGTGATCAACCGCGAGATAATGCAGGAAGCGGAAGGCACTAGGGTGGAGATCAAGGGCAAAGTCGGCTTTGACATCGACGTGTCCAAGCTGGTGATCCCGCCTGAGCCGGTTTACCTGTCCGACGACGAGATCAGGGAGGACGTCAAGGCGCATCCCTTGAAGGTCGTCTGCGGCACTGTCGGCGAAGACGAACACTCAGTGGGCCTGCGTGAAATCATCGACATCAAGCACGGCGGCATTGAACGGTTTGGCATCGAAGTCCACTACCTGGGCACCTCCGTGTCCATTGAAAAACTGGTTGACGCAGCAATAGAGCTTGATGCAGAGGTGATACTTGCCTCGACAATAATTTCCCACGACAACATCCACTACAAGAACATGAAGCGCATTCACGACCTTGCGGTGGAAAAAGGCATCAGGGACAAGGTCATAATCTGCGCCGGCGGGACCCAAGTGGTTCCGGACGAAGCAGCAAAGACTGGAATCGACGCCGGGTTCGGCAGGGGCAGCCATGGCATAGACGTGGCCACGTTCATCGTCCAGAAACGCCGCCAGAAACGCGGCTGAGATTAAAGAAAACGCCAAATCAAGGGGCTGCCTCAAAAATGAGAACCGGGGCAGCCCCGGTTTTCGACTTTGTCAACGGCTTGCCATAAACTTTGGCGGGTTTTCGCGTCCTTTTTGACAGTTGCAAGGCGGCATTCCTCGTAATCCGATGGGTTGAACGCCTCGCCTGTCGAAATCATGTGGTAGATGCAAGTCAGCATCATCCTCGCGATGGCTATGATCGCTTTTTTGTGCCCTCGCCGCTTCTTCAGCTTCTGGTACTTGGCGGCGAAATAGGGCTCGCGTGTGCTTTTTACCGCTGCGAGCGCGCATTGGACGAGCAGCGGCTTGAGGTACTGCCCGGCTTTCGAAATGCGCACGGACTTTTTCTTTCCTGCGCTCTCGTTGTTCGCAGGCGCCAGCCCGGCCCATGAGGTGAAATGCTTCGCGGATTCGAACACTGACATGTCAGCGCCGGTTTCAGCGAGGATCATAGTTGCTGAAAGCTGCGAGACGCCGGGCAGGTTCGCGCTGAGGTGCTCCACCAAGTGCCAGTGCGGCTGGATGCGGGTGAAAAGCTCAGCTTCCGCCCTCACGGCTGCGTTGTCGAGGTAGTCCATGTGGGCACGGGCCTCGTTCATTTTGAAGCGCTGGTCGGGTTCGATCCGGCAGCCGCGCACCGATTCGAGGATAAGCCCGGTTTTCTTCTTGGCCGTCTTGTGGATGAGCTTTGAGGCGTGCGCCTCGTCGAAAACGTCCGACGTCAGGACGTGCCCCATGATGTCCGTGGCGGTTTTGCCGAAAGGGTCTGAAAGCACGCTTGCCAGCCCGATGTTGGAAACCGTCATGCAGTTCTGGTAGCGGCACTTCTCCGCAGTCCGGGTTGCGACGAGCTTGAACCGGTACAGGGAGATCTCGCGCAGGGCCCGGATGTCCTTTGGTGGGATGAACGAGGCCCGGACCATGTCGTGCTTGAAGAGGCCGGCGATCCATTTGGAGTCTTTCTTGTCCGTCTTTTTGCCCTTGATGGCGCGTACGTACTTGGGGTGGGTGAGCACGACGCCGACCCCGTCCGCTTCAAGGGTGTTGAACACCGGAATCCAGTACTTGCCAGTGGATTCCATGCAGGCGTGGAAGCAGCTGCGGCTTTTGAGCCACTCGCTGAAGCGGGCCAAGTCTGCGTTGATTGTGGAAAATGTCTTGGTTTCGTAAGTTGTGACGTTGTCTTTGCCGGTTGCGGCAACGGTCGCGACGATCACGCTTTTGTGGACGTCGACGCCGCAGCAGATGGGATGGACGATTTTCATTTGAAGCCACCTCCGTCCGTAAAATAGAAACAGCGGCATTGACTGCCGCCCAAGCTGTAAAACTATGACTTTGTTTTGCAAAGATAAGTGTACGGGCTCAATGTCCCACTCGTTTGTGCTTGAATAGGCGGCGGCACATATAAATATGCGGGCTGAAGCTCATGGCTTGCCGCCACTCAGCGCCCCGTGCTCTATTGTTTGCCGCTGTTCCTGTTACATTCTACCACATCCAGGGCGTTGCGGGAACGTAATAATAAAACTTTTGTGCCGCTGCTGCGCGGCGGAAATGAAGTTTCCCATTGCATTTTTTGGACGTGATTTAGCCCATGGTGATGAGGGTGTCCATTCTGTAGAGCAAAAGTGAAGATCAAACTTTCTAGTGCGATGTTGCTCAGAGCAGAGTGTATTTATTCCCGCGACTGGAGCGATTCCTACACGGAAACAGTACCACCATGCGACTCCTGATTTTTGCTTTTTCACCGGCAGCCTTTTTGGCAGAATACAGCGATATTCGAAAACTATGGCGAAAAATTCATTCTTCAATATTCGCTGATCGTAACCATCCGATCAATGGTCATGCTTTGCTGACGGTGCCGAGCGGCCTGTAAATGTTGCCTGTTGATTGATATATTTGGGGTGTCGGACCATTAGCCAACAAACATCCGATGTGAAACGCCAATCCTGTCGGCCCGGCATAGAAAAGCTTGATATCTTGAACGCCAACTACCTCTTTCATTTTTCCCTGCAGGTATTTCATGATTGCAGGGATGTGCTGCTCTGTGATGTTTCCAAGCCGCGAACCATCGTTGCCGAAGTCCCCCGCAACATCCCAAAGATGAACAACCTCATTCCGTGAAAGATCCGCATAGAAGGGCAAATCTTTTTGGTTATGTGCTGTTTTTCGCATATCATCTGCGGAACTCTTTTCAAGGGCGCTTATGAATACATAGTGACTTTCTTTTGTACAGGTTGGCAAATGCGTCGTTGGGAGGCGATACCACCCGTCTGGTGCATTTTTCGCCGCTTTTGTCAGAGCAATTGTGACTTTTGCAGGTAGGTCATTGATATTTATCCAGTAATCGCATTGCTTGTCGATACGTTCAATAAACTCATCCAGTTTTTTCTTTTGTGCTTGTGCTGTTTCACGTTTTTCTTCAGTGACCTCAGCTTTTTTCCTGTCTTGAATAAAGGTCAAAACAGGGATACCTTTGCTTACGGCATAGTCGTATTCAAGTTCAGTGAAACTTTTCCCATTGAGTTCGGAACCGTATCGAAATCCTATTAGAAGAACATAAAAGTCAGAAATATCTATGGTTTTTTCAATGACATCCCATGAAGTGGCTGGGGCAGCACCAAACATTTCCATGCCAACTGGTATATAGTCGGCTCTTAGTAGCGTGTCAAGCACGGCTTTTCGCTCATCTCTTAGGTCTTCATATGTTGAACCAAGAAAAACCTGATGCCTCTTAATCAGTGTCGAATTCATTCCAGTATCCTCCTTACATGTTGAAAGTGAGTAAATTACATTACATGTGCCGAATTCTCAAAAAGATCGGCTGTTTGTGGCTATTGTGATGATGAAAACATTGTCAAACAATGAGCATGTGTATAATATATCAAATATAATGTATAATATCAACATATTTTTGAACAAAATACTCCAGAAAATAAACGTTTTATTTATATGGAACGAGAACTTAGATTGTCGGTCGATCTTGCGCCAATTGCTGAAGATCACAGAAATTTGACGATAACCGTCTAGTCAAGGTTGCCCTGCAAGACGGAGTCATTATCAATGTATTCGGCTGCAGTACTGCCGCAAAGACTAGGCGGAAATCCAAGCGAGGGGTATACATTTTGCGAACGCGGCACACCATAAATTTTAGTAGAAACAATGTACGCCTAACACTGACTAA
>WRJK01000080.1 GCA_009782285.1 Clostridiales bacterium | reverse complement strand
GCGATAGCCCTGTTATAATTTATATACAGATTGCTTTATGGGAGGCGAGATAATGTTTATGTCGATGGAAGAAATCCACAAAAATTTTGATGGCGAATTGGTATACGCGATTGACTGCAAGGAAGATGCCGGAGGTGCTTTCTTAGGCGGCAAGGTAGTCCTGCACAGCCGCAACCGTGACGATGTTGTACGCGCTATGGGCGATTATGATGAGAAGGTTGACACATTGACCCTTTTTCGATACGCAGGCGAAGTTCCGGAAGGGGTAAGTATTTTATTATGAATGAAATATCCTTTGACATGATTGGCGGCACTCCTGTCGTTTACGTGAAAATTTGGAGCCCCAAAAAAAACATTTACAGGTCAATGTTTCTTACTCTTGACACTGGAGCCGCTATAACTACAATCTCCAAAGACATTCTCCATATTTTGGGCTATGACACAGAATCAAGCGTTAAAAACCGCATAACAACTGCAAGCGGAGTTGAATATGTATCCAAAATTACGCTTGAAAAGCTCATGATTGCAGAATTTGAGCTTACCAATGTAAAAACATACGCGCATACATTTCCACAAGAAAGTTTTTCAGATGGCGTAATTGGGATCAACGTGCTTTCGAATTTCAATATGTTCATCTCATTCCAACGTAAAATTCTTCAGCTTACTCCTATTGACTGACACAATTATCGAAAAGCCTCCCGTGCCCGCTTCGAAAAACAGGCACGGGATTATGCATAGCGGTTATTTTGTGTAGTGGATGAAAAGGTCGAGCAGATCGAGCATGTCAATTACTCCGTCCTCATTGACGTCGCACATGCTCGCAGTGACTCCTTTGCCACGCGAGTCATTGACCTTGACCAGAGTGCCCCAGTTCGGGCTGTCAGCGTCAAAACCGCAGTAAAGCAGCATGATGCCAAGGTCGAGGGCGTCGACTTTATTGTCCCTGTTGAGGTCGTATTTCGAGAAGGTCCTCTGGTCTATGTTCGTTGCGGCTTCGCTTACGCCGACTATGACATCGAGGTATTTTGTTACCTCCCCGTCAAGTCCTACAGCTTTAAGGCCGATTAGCTTCATTGCCGTGTCGCCCACTGCTCTTGGCGCAAAGACGAATTTGGCGATTTCTTCCGTTTCCCATGAACTGAGCCCTTGCGAATCCCCTGCCGGCAAGCCGAGGGTTACAGTGCCCTTCCACGCATTGCCGCCTGCGAACTTCCACGCGACACCGTCAATCACCTCAAACCCAGAAAGCCCAAGGACGCCTTTTCCAGCCAGCATGTTGCCGTCCACTTCAAATTCCAGTTCTACGGACAGCACGTTCTTGGCACCGTGTACAGACAGTGTGAAGCAAACATCGCCGTCGATGTCGCTTTCGTCTTCGGCGCTGAGGATGAACAAGTTCTCACCGGGTATGTTTGCCCAATTGTCAAAAGCAGAGCTGATCATGCGGATGCCCGTCAGAATCGATATCTGCGAAACCCTGTTGCTCGCCTGCTGCGTCGTTTCCCCTGGGTACTCAAGGAATGCAAAGCCCCTCGTCGCTTGCTGCGTTGCGGAGTAAGTGTTGCCAAAGTAGATTGAAGCCAAGTTGATCACTGCCACTTTGTCTGTTTCCATTATAATTTTAATGTTGCGCATCATCGTCCAGATGTCAGGCCCACGCTCCTGGACCCTGTTCACGTTGTCCGGGTACGGCGTGTTCACGTTCGTGAGGAAGGCGCTGTCCACAGCGTCCGCGTCGATGTGCAGGTACAGCACGTCCACTTGGTCCGCCAGTTCTTTCAGTTTGCTTCGGAACAATGCCTCGTCGCCGAGCTCAGCGCTGGTAAGCACGATGGTCCCCGCCTCTTCCATGTTGAGCATCTCGCCGAAGGGCACTTCCTTGCCGTTGATTACGTCGACTCCCGAGTCAAGGTCGCGGCCCGCACCGTGCATGGAAGCGTCAAAGGGCTTCATCCCTTCGCCAGCGGCAGCTTCCCACCATCCCTGTTCAAGCCCTATTATGGGCGCTAGGTCCATGCCGCCCATAGAGCCGGAAAAAGTCGAATGCCGCGTGTTGACGTCGCCGTGGGCGTCAAGGTAAATAATGCCGATCTTTGCATCGTTGCCGTAGGCTTGGCGGAGGCCCGCTGCAGTTCCCACGGCATGCACACAGTTGGAGCCGACGACGAATACCCCTTTGCCTTCTGTCACCCCGTCGCGCACCTCGCCCGCAATCTCCCTTGCCAGCGCTATGTAGTTCGGGGTTCCCGGATATTTTGCGGCAGCTGCAGCCTCGGTCAGCCGCAGTTCGGCTATTTCGAACGGAACCTTCGCTTTTCCGTATATCCCTGCCTGATGGTAGTCATCAAGCTCCCGGGGCCTAACTATGTAATCAGTCCTGAGGGTGTCGGTGCCGGGGCGCACCGTGCCTCGAAGGGCTTCAGGGTACGTTCCGTTGTTCACTAGGTTTCTGCCGATAAAACCGGCGCCGGCGCTTGTCAAAAGCTCCACCACCTTTAGCCCTTCCATGTTGCCGTCAGGATCAGTGATAACAGGCGCTGAAGGGACAGCGGCGCCTGCCGGAGCGACCATGTATCCCCAATTTTCAAAGGCAGAGCTGATCATGCGGATGCCTGTCATAATTGATATCTGAGAGGCCCTGTTGCTCGCCTGCTGCGTCGTCTCCCCAGGATACGAAAGGAACGTGAAGCCCCGGGTCGCATGCTGCGCTGCTGTGTAAGTGTTGCCAAAATAGATTGACGCCAAGTTGATTACAGCTACCTTTTCGGTTTCCATAATAATTTTTATGTTGCGCATCATTGTCCAGATATCAGGTCCGCGCTCCTGAACCCTGTTCACGTTGTCAGGGTACGGGGTGTTCACGTTGGTGAGGAACGCACTGTCCACTGCGTCTGCGTCAATGTGCAGGTACAGCACGTCCACCTGGTCTGCCAGCTCCTTCAGCTTGCTCCTGAACGTTGCCTCGTCGCCCATCTCGGCACTGGTCAAAATGATAGTCCCAGCCTCTTTCATGTTGAGTATTTCCCCGAAGGGCGCTTCTTTTCCGTCGATTACGTCGACTCCCGAATCAAGGTCGCGGCCCGCGCCGTGCAAGGACGCGTCAAAGGGTTTCATCCCCTCGCCTGCGGCAGCTTCCCACCATCCCTGTTCAAGCCCTATTATGGGTGCCAAATCCATGCCGCCCATCGAACCCGAAAAAGTCGAATGCCTAGTGTTGACGTCGCCATGGGCGTCCAAGTAAATGATGCCGATCTTAGCGTCGTTGCCGTAGGCCTGGCGCATGCCTGCGGCTGTTCCGACAGCATGCACGCAGTTTGAGCCGACGACGAAAATCCCGTTGCCGCCTTCAAGCCCGTCACGCACCTCGCCCGCTATCTCCCTAGCCAAGGCTATGTAGTTCGGGGTTCCCGGATGCTTTACGGCAGCTTGAGCCTCTGTCAGGCGCAATTCTGCGATGTCGACAGGAACGCCCGCTGTTTCGTAAACCCCCGCCAAATGATAGTCGTCGAGCTCACGGGGCGTAACTATGTAGTCCGTCCTGAGAGTGTCGGTGCCGGGGCGCACCGTGCCCCGAAGCGCCTCAGGGTACGTTCCGTTGGCTACGAGGTTTCGACCGATAAATCCGGCGCCGGCACTGGTCAGAAGCTCCACCACCTTGAGCCCCGCCAGCTTTGTGGGCTCGTCATTGGCTGCGGCAGCGCTGCCGGTGTTTGCATACGCCGCAGGGCAAGCCAACGCAACAATCAATGCAACGGCTAAAAAAACGTTTAGCTTTCTGTTCTTGTTAAATCCCTTCAAAGTATTTAACCTCCTTATTTGTATTGCCGCTTTTATTCTGGAGTTGTGGTTCTCTTTTTTCAGCCTCGTTGCTTTCGCGCAAAGTGGTTAAGCGGCTCCATTGTTGTGCGGGAGCGCCGCATTGCACCATCACCCCTCCCTGAAGCCAGTTATTCTTTCTGCCCATACTATACATCTTGTGGTTGGGTTAGTCAAGCAAAACCCTATAATGTGTATCGATCATTAAAACCCCCGCCCGGCGGAATGCCGGGCGGGGGTTTTCTTGTGCAGCGGGGTTAGCCCCGCTTTTCTATTCGTTCAAGCTAGTTGATTAGATTGAGGCTCTTGATGTTTGAGCCGTTGCCTTTGATGTCGTAAACAAGAGCAAACCCTGCGAGGTAATGGTCGGCAGGGAATGTGTAAACGCCGTCCAAGTTCGCGTTGTTGCCGTCCAAGAGGATTGTGAACTGCTTGGTTTCAAACGCACCGTCGGAGAAACCTATGGTTGCGTTGAACGTCAGTGCCCAAACCCTGCTGTTTTTCGACGTTTCCACCATGCTGACAAAGGCTTTTGTGCTGGTCGTCCCGGTAAGTATCCTGCGAAGCACCTCAATGGTGGTATTGCTGCCTGTCACGTTGAGCCCAGACCACACGTAGCCTTCATACTGCTCGTCTGTGACAAAACCGCCCGCTGTCCCCGGCACGTAGTACGGCAAGGCGCTTGCGCCCCAGTTGTATGCAACGTCAGTAGTGCCGGTGCGGAACCTGTCTGTTGCCGGAATAAGGGTGTAGTTGTCTATCGCCCAAAGATTCACCTCAACGACCTCGCCAACAGGCACATCAGCCAAAACGCCTTCGATTACGGCTTTGAAATCGCCGTTGGCATTGACGTCCGCACGGACAGAAGGATTGTCGCCGACTTTGATCCAAACTGCATTGAAGCTCTGGTTGACGTATGGGTTGATGCCTAGCCTTTCGTTGATCGGGAACTTGAGGCCGCGGGCCTGCGCACTGGCCGCCCACTCGTCATAGACGTTACCTGTAACAATCACGTTGCCGCCGCCCGCATAAGAAGTGACCATAGCAGGCGCTTCAAAATTCAGCACCGGCGGCGTGTTGTCGATGTCGAAGGGAAGGTTGATGTAGTCGCGTACGTTGACGTTCGTCTGGGTTGTGGAAGTCGGTATGACGCTCAGGACGTATGCGCCTTCGGTGTAGGCAGTGCCGCCCAGTGCAGTTTGTGCGCTGCGGTCAAGCATATAGCGCGGGGCAGGCTCGCCGTGGTAGAATGGGAGCGTGCTGTAGGTGAACGCGTTCAAGTTGGCTGTTACACTTGCGCCCAAGCTTCCATCAGCATTGGCCCTTGAAATGCGGAGGGTGCTGGTCGTGGTCTGATGGCGCTCCATGTTTACGCCGAGCATTCCGGACGCGCGGTTTTGCCTTAGCGTGGTGTTTGTGGCGATGACCGGGCGGTACACTTCTAGCTCGTGTATCCCCGCCGGGTTCACTGGCCTGTTGCCTGTAGCTCCGCCGCCAAGGGTGTAGTAGCCAGTGTCGCCAAGGACGTACGAGAATGGCAGGTGCGCGACCTCTTTATCGCCGAGGTATACGTAGACAAGCCCTTCATAGAGCTCATAAGGCACGTCTGCTGCGATTTCCGTGTCCAAGTTGAACGTTACGTCGAAATCAACTGTCGAGTTGGCCAAAACAGCAACAGTTTTGGGCAATGTCAAGAAAGCTGCACCGTCAGGGTTTTTCCTGAATTTGTATGAAAGGCTGTACACCCTGTCCGTATCGCTGGCGTTTTTCAGGTGAGCGGCAAGGGTCTTCGGCTCGTACAGAGCCAAGCTGTCATGCGAACCGAAACTGAAGTCAGCCGCGTCGCAGCTGCGGAACACGTTGTTTGCCCAAGATGTTTTGGCTGTGTTGTAATTGTTGGCGTTGTTCGGGTGGTTCACGTTGGGGCCGGTCGTCGGCACCTTGTCGTACGTAACGGAAACCACAGTGTCGGCGAATACTGCGGCATACACGTCGATGAACCCTGCTCCTGTCGTATGCACGCTCTCGTACTCGTTGGCGATCCAGACTGCGTTGTTCATCAAGCGCGCCCTGATCTCCCTGCGGTCCCAAGTGCGGACGCCGTCGTTCTGAGCCATGTCGTACCCGATCATGATCGCAACGGCGCCGGCTGTGTGCGGGGCGGCCATGGAGCAGCCCGTCTTGCGGCCGGTGGGCTCGCGCTGCACGAGGGTCGCGTTTGCGGGGACGGTGTTCGCTATAAGCTGCGCGGTCGTTATGCCTGCGTTAACGGAACCCGGTGCGTTGGTCCAAGAATACGGAAGCTGGGTCGATGAAAGGACGTTCGTCCCGTGAGCCATCATGTGCGGGAGTATCGTATGGCTAATGGATACGGGGCCTCTCCCCGAGCTGTTGTTGGCACCGAGGCGAACCGGTTCCCCTTCAACGTCGAAGCCGTCTATTCGCGCATTGCCTATTGCAAAGACCAGCGGCGATGCGTCCGGCGTGTCGCCTGTGTAGTACCACGGGCCTGTATTGTTCGCGGCGTTTGTCCAGATCAGCCACGGGTTCTGCAGCAGCGCGTTGTTGTACGCCACCGTCTCCAAGCTCAAGGGGCTGTTGTAGTTGTTTGCGCCCTGCGACATGGTGCAGATGTCCGGTTTGTCGATCAGCGCCATCTCCACGGCGGCGATCCTATCGCCAACGCGGTAGTGGAAATTGAGGGCTTCAGGAGCGAGGCCCAAGATGCCCTGCGAGGTGCCCGTGTCGCGGCCCAGCACCGTACCGGTCACGTGCGTGCCGTGGTCGGTGGACGACGTAGAAGCCGCCCTCGGGTCGTAGCGGTACCAGTTGGTGTTGCCTGTCGGGAAGGAACGCCCGTAGAAGAAGCCGCCGATGTTGTGGGCTTCAGTCAGCTGCGGGTTGTCCGGCGTCCTTTCCAGCTGCCCTTCATAAGTTATGAACGCGTCAGCCAAAGACGGGTGACGCGGGTCGAAACCGCCATCCACAACGCACACGACCACACCTTTGCCTTTGTGGCCCAATTCGTGCATCTTGTTGACGTTCATGAGGGCACGGCCTTCCCGGTTGCCTGCCGGGTCGTTGGTCGCATCGTCCCTGCAGGCGACCTCGTCAACCTCTTCGTCAACGCCCGGATCGCGAGCTTCGGAAATCGGGTAGACGGCGCGGACGCTGTCAAGCGCAGCAAGTTCGTACACCATGTCTGCCGGCACCGTGACGCTCACTCCGTTCAATGCTAGTCGGTACTCAAAATCGATGGAAAAGGGAACATCGCCGCCGATGATCATCGGTGCCTCGTCAAAGACGAACTCGTCAACTATTGGCTCGTCTGCGCCGAAAAGCTCCGCTGCTTCATCGCGGAAGTCTTCGTGTTCGGCCTCTACAATTGCTTCAGCAACCGCATCAGGCAGTTCGGGGTCAACAATCACCTGAATGGGAGCGGGAAGGCTGTCGAACAGTACGATGACGGAAACATAGGATCCGTCGTCGGGAAGTTCGTTGTCGCCGTCAAACCCGAATACGCCTGAGAGTTCCTGCTCGGCCAAAACATAGCCCAACGCTTCTGTTTCGTCAATGTCGATAATCCCTAGGTCAAATTCGGGCTCTGCTGCTGTTTCATTGCTGTTCGTGTCCGGTGCAAACAATCCATCGCTCGATAGCGCAAATACGCCTGATGTAAACACCAGGCCGAACACGAGAGCAAAACACAAGAGTTTTTTCGTTTTTTTCATTTTTCCATTACCTCCAAAAATACTATTTAACCCATTGCCGCTTTTCTTCTGGAGTTGTGGTTCTCCGCCGTCCTTCGTCTTGGACGTTTTTCAGCCGCGCTGCTTTCGTGCAGCGTGGTCAAACGGCTCAGTGCTTGACATTGAGCGGCGTATCACCTCCTTCGTCGTTGTTTTGTTTGATTATTGTAATATCAACTAGCTCGACGTTGATTATCAATCTGGTTGCATGTTAACATAAAGAGTCTATTTTGTCAAGACATATTTTAAATATTTTGATATATGAGTTTATTCTGAAATATATTGCTGCCGGGAGATCAGCGACTTGCGCCCGGGAAATCAGCGACATTTTATATAAAAAAAGCGACATTCCTTTGAAACTATGCTATAATCCTATTACAAGGGAGGCTAGACAAGCATGCAATTGATTAAAAGAAACGTTGACGCAATTGTTAAGGACACCATGAAAGACACGCCCGTGACGGTTATACAGGGTGCAAGACAGGTCGGCAAGTCAACTCTTGCCGCAATGGTGACCGATGATATTGACTGTTTAAGCGTAACGCTAGACTCAGATGCGACACTCATGGCAGCAAAAGAAAACCCATTTGAGTTTGTATCTCAGTTTAACAAAGGGATTATGGTTATTGACGAGGTGCAGAAATGCCCCGAATTGCTGAACGCTATCAAGCTGTCAGTTGACAAAGACCGCAGACCTGGCAGATTCCTGATCACCGGTTCGGCAAACATTTTGCATCTGAGGGGTGCAAACGAGTCGCTCGCCGGCCGTGCGGAAACAATTCTCCTTGAGCCTTTCAGCGTAGGCGAAACCAAGGGTATCAAAGAAGATTTTGTATCAATGCTTGCCCGATCAGACTCATTGGTTAAATTGCAGCAGGTGCAACCCTTGTCACGTGCCCAATATGCTGAGCTTATCGAACGCGGCGGGTATCCCGGCGCACGCAGCCGCACCGAAAAACGCAGGAGGGCTTACTTCAAAAACTATGTTTCCCGGGTCCTTGATCACGATGCAGGCGAACTCTCGGGGCTAGCCCACCTTGACCGGTTGCAAAAACTGTTCTCTGTACTTGCCGGTAACTCTTCAAAAATATATGTCCGGGCAAACACTGCCCACTTGGTTGGAATACCCGAGAGCAGCATGAATGGATACTTGCGCTTGCTTGAAGACTTGTGCTTGATCCATTCGCTTCCTGCATGGGGCAGAAACTATTCCAAGAGGGCAATCAGCAAACCCAAAATTGTCGTGTCGGACACGGGGCTTCTGTGTTCGTTGCACGGGATAAGCTCCGGCTTCATTGCAAATATCGAAAACGGCAATGAGCTCGATCCCCTTCTTAAATCGTTTGTAATCATGGAAATCTGCAAACAGCAAGCATGGTCGGACTGCGACTATTCGCTTTTCCATTTCAGGGATACTGACAACAAAGAAGTCGACCTTGTGCTCGAACTGGCTGACGGAAGAATTATAGCGATCGAAATCAAAGCGTCAAGCTCGTTTTCACCAAAAGACTTCTCTGGGTTGAAAGCAATAAGGAATATGTTGAGCGATCG
This sequence comes from Clostridiales bacterium, assembly GCA_009782285.1. Taxonomy (GTDB): domain Bacteria; phylum Bacillota; class Clostridia; order Peptostreptococcales; family Anaerovoracaceae; genus WRJK01. The sequence continues at coordinate 5,108 of WRJK01000080.1, read as the reverse complement.
ATTTCACTGCGGCATAGTGCTTTATACCGGAACTGACGCCCAGCCCTTTGGTGACAGGTTGTTTGCTGCGCCAATCAGCGCGATCTGGCAATAGCATGCCCATTATGTTCTTAAAAAACGGCCATGAAGCTTATTGCTTGCTAATAAAAACCAGTCCGACAACGCAAAGCGCAACGCCTATGAATTTATTCACGTCGAGGTGTTCTTTGTAGATCAGCAAGCCTACAAACAGCAGGACCATCGACACGGTAACGCTTGTGACAAGCGAAGCCAGGCTGATATTCCAGCCAAGGCGGTACAGCATTATAAAGCTTATCTCAAGTCCGACGACGCATAGCCCAAGCCCTATCGGCGCCCATGTAATGCTTTTGAGCTGACTCACAAAGCTGTCACCTTGGGACGTCGCCCAAAATGCCAAAAATGCAACAGCTGCGGCAACTAAATACGTCACTACGAGCAGGGCTAAAGGATTGGCAGCAGTCGGAATGTGCTTCGAACAGATATGATACATCGTGTTTGCAATAATAACGCAAACTAGAGGGAGATAGTATTGTCCCATAATTTTCACCTTTCCATTTCTCATAATTCTTAATTTTGGGAGTTTTGGCGATTTTACCCGATTGCTAAGTGTATGGATAAAAAGAAAAGAAGCCCAGATGCGGGACACCCAAGGAAAGACTCAAATTGTATAATTTTAGCCATGCTGTTTTTTCGTTCATTCTTACCACCGCAGAAAAGACGATACTCCATATCGAACATAGAATACCATACTTCTCCGCAAACTTCAACAAAAATTTCAAACTCAGGCAATGGGTTTGAGCCGATACTTTTCCAATATCGCGGGCATTTTTTGCCTATGTTCGGAATAATACAAAGCATGTGCTTGATATTGTTCTGATTGTTTAATATAATAAACAACAGAAACGAGGTGACCATGATGCGCTATCTCAAATGGGACAACGATATTATCGGCGTGATCGGCAAAAATAATGCCGTATCCTTCACAGCACCTGTATACAACGATGTCGTCGCATTGTACACCCGTGGGCAATCACAATGGGCGCCGGAGGTTTTCAACGACTTTTTAGCCGAACGTATAGTCAGCCGGGACCGACGGGACATTGAGCGCATTCTTTTCCGCATGGGCCTGTCCCAGTATGATGTGCAGCGCATCGCCGAAGTCACCCGGGGCATCCACGCAAAAGACCTGCTTTGGATAGCGCGGTCGAAAAGCGAACGGCTGGATACCGCCATGACGGATGTGTTCTCCTCGGTATTCCTCCAGCGCATCGACTTGGCTGGCGACAGCATAGACACTCCCGAAGGGTGCAACATAAAGAGATACGGCGCATATAACGGGAAATACGGCATATTCAAGCAACGCATCAGCCCACTGCACACCGATGTGGAATCAGAGATCGCGGTTAGCCTGCTGGCGGACAAACTTGGCGTACCTGCCTGCCCTGCGGTCAGGACTGACAAGGATACGGTATTCTCAACGTTCCTGTACGACTTCTCCAAAGAATACATCGTCCACTTCCGCCGCCTGTTCGACGGCGCACGCTCAGGCAACGAATACCAGAACTTGATCGGAGCGCGGCCACGGTACAAGGATGAAATCGCTCGCATGATCCTCCTCGACTTTGTTACCAGACAGGACGATCGTCACCTGTCGAACATGGCCATGAAAATCAGCAACAGCGGCGAATCATTTTATGCCCTGTATGACAACGGCCGCAGCCTCTTTTACGAGGATACTGAGGAAATGGTTCGCGAAGCAATAAGCGATCCTGTAAAATACGCCACGAGTTTCGGCTATTCGGGTACGTACTGGGATTATGTGCTTGAGATCGCGGCGGAACGCAACAGTCTGGAAGAGCTCATAAACCTCCGTGTCTCTGAGGATGAAATCAGAGCCATTCTCACAGATGCCGGGTTTGCCGGTTATCGCTTTGACGGTGCCTTGGAATGGATACTTGTGACTATTGATATGCTCCGGACTCTGTTTGGTTCCAAATAGCAAAGGGGTAGCGGATGAAACTTGACCGATTGCTTGGAATACTGACCATACTGCTCCAAAACGACCGCGTGACGGCACCGTACCTCGCCGAGAGGTTTGAGGTCAACCGTCGAACCATTGGGCGCGATGTCGATGCACTTTGCCAAGCCGGAATCCCCGTTGTTACATATCAAGGCACAGGCGGCGGTATAGCAATCGCCGAAGGCTTCAAGCTGGACAAAAGCGTACTGACTACTGACGAGTTGTCCGGGATCATAGCTGCATTGAAAGGAATCGGAAGCGTTTCGGATCGGTCGAATGTTGAACGCACTCTGGACAAACTCCATGCCAATGCTGCTGCGGTGGTTTCCCTGCGGGAGCCTATTGTCATTGACCTTGCTTCACATTACAAAGGACAGATTACTGGCAAAATCGAATTAATAAAACGTGCCGTCCTCGAAATGCGCATGATTGAATTTGATTATTTTTATGACAAAGGTGAATCCCACCGACGCATCGAGCCATACTTCGTTATTTTCCAGTGGACGGCGTGGTACGTGTTCGGGTTCTGTCATGAAAGGCAGGATTGGCGCCTGTTCAAGTTGACGCGATTATGGAATCTGTCGTCGTGCAATGAAAACTATACGCCCCGTGACATACCGCCGGAAAGACGTAATTTCGTTGACAAGCCGGCTGAAGATACAAGGCTGGTCGCGCTGTTTGATCCATCGCAAAAATATAAACTTATCGAATACTATGGTATGGACTGTTATTCCGAAACGAACGATGGGCTGAGGTTTGAAATCGGTTTTTCCAACCAGGACTACATCATTGAGTGGCTACTCGGATTCGGCGGCAACGTCAAGGTATTGGAACCGGATTACATCGCGGACGGAATAATTACCACAGCAAAAAAAATTATTTCGAACTATAAGTAAACAAGACATTATCCCGGCTGTGAAACCGATCCGACCTTGTCTTTATGCAACGCATACCCTGTCAAAACCATACCGATTATATACAACAAACTCAACGGGACATTGACCTGCCATCGCACATGGTTAAACGGCGCGGAGGCGATAAAGGCGAATATTTCAGCGATGCCGATGGTGACGAGCAACGCCCAAAACGCCCACTTCGCCTTATTCATTAGGGCGTTCCGCGTTACGAACCATACCAAAACAGACATTGAAACTGCGTATGAATTATACAGAATAGTTAGGCAGTTCATCGCGCCGATAACTTTCGGGCTGAGTTCCGCCACCTCTGCTGATTCAAATACCATAGAAAACAGCGGCGAATTTTGAAGCCCCGATACGACAAGGAGCAAAATAAGTGCCGACAGGAACAAATTGATACCGCTCCAGCAGTAGAGCAAGGTGCAGCCTTGTTTTAGGTTTTTGGGGGGATTTTTCATTTGCTTTTCCATAGGTATTTGCCTCCTGACTAACCATATCTACTATCTCTATAACGATTATACCAGAAAGGCATCACACCGTCCCGGCTTTTTTGACATCACACCGTCCAATCGGCGGTCAATCGGCAAAGAGCACCGATAAAGCGTCGCATTTAATTCAGTCCGACAAAGTTGTATTTCCTTTGTCCGCCCCCCAAAATAACTGTTGACGCAAATGCTTCTTCGTAATATATTAATCATAGAAAACACGCAATTGCGACTACAAAATCATGCCTACAAATATAGGAGGAAGACGCGAGGATAACATTCGGCATGTAAGGGCGGCCATTGGCCGTCCGCGGTTGCGCGAGTCAACCACGGTTGCGCGAATCAACCACGGACGCGCACTGCGCGCCCCTACGGAGCGCGCCCCTACGGAGGCATTTTAAAAATAAGGAGGTCACGTATATGAAAACGAAATCACGGAAACTCTTATCCACCCTAATTCAACACTCAGCACTCACCACCCATCATTGGTCTGCGAAGCAGACCGTATCCACCCTTTTGGCGGTAGTGATGGTATTCGGCCTGTTCGCCGCCATGCCGATGACGGCAAGCGCAACGGACGCCGACAACATTACTTTCCAAATTAACCACACTTTCAGTCACGGTGGCGAGGGGACACTCAGCGCAACACACTCCGGCAATACCGTCACGGTTACAGGAACTGTCACCGGCGTGACGAATACGCTGACCTTAAATATCGACTCCAATGTGACAGTAATATGGAAGGCTAATTATTCCGGCAACCTGGGCGGCGCTTTGATTGAATTAACAGGAAGCGGCAAATTTGAAGCCGCGGCGGGCAGCTCTATTGAAAACGGTGGCGGTGATGCCATATTCTCTTCCGGCGCTAACTCAAAAATCGCAATCAGTGGCGGCACAGTTAGTTCCGCAGCCAAAGTGCGCTCCGCTATCTTTACAGGCGGAAATAATTCCGAAATTACGGTGAGCAGCGGCACACTGAGCGCCTCGGCGGAAAAAGGCTATGCTATTTGCATCGGCGGCACGGGCACTAAAATCACGGTAACCGGCGGCACGTTGAGCACTACAGGGCTAAACGGACACGCGATCTGGAATGTCGGCCCGTCAACCACCGTCACGGTGAGCGGCGGCACGGTCAAGAGTGCATACAATGGTATCAAGACTGAAGGCGCAAATTCCAACATCACGGTTAGCGGCAGCGGTACGGTGAGTTCCACAGGAAGCAGTGCTATCTACGCCTACAATGGAAACTCTACTGTCAATGTGAATGGTGGTAATGTAAGTGCTGCTCTGTCTTATGCTATCTACAATTCTGGCGGAGGAAACTTTATCGTCAATATTAATGGCGGAACTGTGAGCAGCGCATATCATACAACCATCCGTGATGGCGGAACGGGTATAGGCTCCAGTACCACAGTGAACGGAGGTTTTGTATTTGGCTTTAATACGACCATAACAGAGGGAGATGACTGCCTTGTTTTTGTACGCCCTGCTGCCACTCTTACAATCGGCGGTACAGCCGTAGTCTGCGCTTGGGATAAGGCAAGCGGCACGCTGACCTATACGGCTGGCACATCGGACGACCTGACCGTAAGCCCCTCCGCAGCGACAGCTACCTGGGGCATAAGCGGCTCTCAGGCTGGCATTAACTACGCTAACGGCTCGAAT
>WRJK01000079.1 GCA_009782285.1 Clostridiales bacterium | reverse complement strand
GCCGTAGTCGTTATATGTCCTGTTGATGACGCTGATGTCATGGTCGTAAATGTTGTACATGATGTGCACGGGCTCGTTGGCTTTGGCTGCGCCAAAGGTGGCCGTGGTCGGGTTCATGTAGAAGTCGAACTGCTGCCAGTACATGCCCGGCCTTGCATTGTTCATCATCCAGTTCACCCTGCCCGTGGTGTTCTTGTAGCGGTGGTAGTTGAGCGCTTCAGACTGGGCCCTGTACTGGTCGAACTGAGCCGCTGATATCTTTGCGTGATAGGATTCCAGCGTGGTTGACGCGCCGTAGGCGTTGTCCGAAATCGCAATCAGCGGTCCAAAGGTGGTGAATCCGCTGGTGGTGGCATGCAGATTCCACGCACTGTAGTTTGTGTTGGTGGTGCTGTTGTACGGGAACAGGTTGGCCGCCGGGATAAATTTCTTCATGGATTCGATGGGCGGTATGCCGGCGCCGCCGAGGCCCTCGCCGATGAACCCGAAGGGGCCAACGCCGGAGGAACCGACTGATCCCGGGTTGAACATGTGGGACGGCGACTGGTTGTCATAGGAAGAGTCCATGTGGAACCCTGTGTTGATGCCGCCCAGCAGGTTTGAGGTGTCGAGGCAGGCACTGGCCGCTGTGATGCCGATTTCGTCCCATCTGGACATGGCTTCAACGCGGATGTACTGCTCCTCAACCATCCTTGTGTTGGCGTTGTTGCTGTTGCTGGGAGGCTCGTCACTGCCGTTGAACCAAAGGAGTCCGGAAGCGTGCTGCCTCAGGTTTTTGATCTGGGCGTACTGGCCTTCGTAGGCGTTGAAACGTTCAGCATGGGACCAGCCGTTGGGGCTCTGGTTCAGGTCGCAGCAGCACCAGCCGGTCATGACCAGGATGCCGTTCTCGTCGCAGAGGTCCAAAAGGTCGTTGTCGAAGAACTTGCCCTCGTCGCGGAAGAAGTTGAGGCCTGCGTATTTCATGTTGTCAATGACGCCTTGGTTTGCAACCGGGTCATGGCGCAGGAAGAGGTCGGTGGGGCAGTAGCCGCCGCCGTCCAGTATAACGGGCCTGTGGTTCACGTAGAACTGAATCATGTTGGCGCCGGAGCTGCCTGTGACCGTAGCCCTGTTCTGGTTGCCCAGAGGAGTGACGTTGAGGTCTACTTTGATCTCCCTAAGGCCGGCGCGGTGGGTCAGCGCGTCGCTGACGGTTCCATCTACTGCGAAACTCCAGTCGACGTTGTACAGCGGCTGGTCGCCGGACATGTACGGCCACCAGAGCTCTGGGTCGTCTAGGACCAAGACCGGGAAGTCCGCTGCCCTGAAGGCGATTTCCTGATTGTATTTGCGGGCCGGGATGGTGACGCTCTTTGAAACCGTGGCTACTACTGTGCCGGACGGGTCTTTGACCGCCGCCGTGGCGATGCCTGTTACGGCTGCGTCAGCCAGGCTTGTAGCGTCGCAGTACAGGCTGAGCGTAGCGGTGCTCAGGTCTTCTGCCACTTTCGTGGAAACAGCCGGGTTGTCAAGGCGAATCAAGCCGGAAGTGCTGATGCTGGCTTCCGCGGTAAGGCCCATCATCCCGTCCACGGGACGCGGATGCCAGTCTACCCAGTGGTATGTAAGGTCGTTGCTTGCGGAACTGGCCCTTGTGACCTTGAGTTTAATGTTGTTGGGCGTACCGTCAGCGTTTAAGTAATCAGTGATGTCGACGTCAAACCTGCGGAACGTGCCGAAAAAGTCTTTCTCAAACGTGCTCAACACCCCAGAGCCGTACTTTGCCGTCGTGCCGTGGCCGCTTGCTGTCAGGTTGGAATAATTGGCCTGAATTGGCGGTCCGTTCTGAAGGAACGAGTGCTCGGTGATGTTGTTGTAGTTGTTAGCCAATTTATGCCCGTTGACGTAAAGGTCAGCAGAGTGAGAAATGGCTTTCAGCGTGAGCACCACTTTTTTCCCTGCTTCAGACGCGGGCAGAGTGAAGTCGGTGCTGTACCACCATGGCGAGGAGAAGTCGCCGGACGGTATGGCGGTGAACTGCCTGTTGTACCATTCGTCCGTGGTGCCGCTTCTGTTCATGAAGAACTCGTCGTAGACGCCGGCGTCCAGCAGGTTGCCGAGGACGGTGCTGGGCACAGTGGCGTCGACCCAGTCTGCCGTGTCGTAATCCGGCTCAAGGATGTCTGCATCGGCGCCGCCGGGCAGGCCGCATGTGGTGCCGGATACGGATGGCGATATCTTCCAGTTGGACAGCAGCTCAAAGTGGCTGGGGGCTTGCTTTACCTCCGTTATCTGTGCGGAAGCAATTGCCGGTACTAGCGTTACCAGCATTACAACCACTAGTATTGTGCTGAGTATTTTTCTCTTATTCACGATTTTATCCTCCTTAGATATTATTTCGTATAGTGGATGAACAGGTCGAGCAGGTCGAGCATGTCGATCACACCGTCCCCGTTCACGTCGCACATGCTTGCAGTGACGCCTTTGCCTCTTGAGTCGTTGACTTTTACTCGAGTCGCCCAATCCGGCGAATCCTTGTCAAATCCGCAGTACAGCAGCATGATGCCCAGGTCCAGGGCGTCCACTAAGCCGTCCCTGTTCAGGTCGTATTTCGAAAAGACCCTCTGGTCGATGTTGGTCATGGCGACGCCCTCTTCGATCAGGGTGTCAAAGTACTTGGTTACGTCGCCGACAAGGCCGGAAGCCTTGATCTTTGTGAGCGTCAGCGCTGTGTCGCCCTTTGCCCTCGGGGCGAAGACGAACTTGGCGATGCTCATTGGCTCGTGGGTGGTGAAGCCCTCCCTGTCGCCAGCCTTGTAAGCTAGGGTGACCGTGCCCATCCACACGTCGCCGCCTTGGCTCTTCCAGAAGATGTCGCTCATGAGCGTGAACCCGTTCAGAGGCTCAATGCCGACGCTTGCCATCATGCTGCCGTCAATTACGATTTCGGCTTCGAAGGTCAGCAGTTCCTTGGCGTTAGCGATGGACAGGTCGAATTCGATGTTTTTGTCGATGTCGCTCTCTTCAGCGGTGCTGAGGTAGGCAAGGACCGAAACCCCGAGGGCGTCGACCCTGGCCTTGGCAGCAAACAGCGCGTCAGCGCCTTTGACCTGCGCTTTCTGGGCGTCGGTGAGGGCGTTGTAGTCGGCCAGCAGGGTGTCAACGGTAAACCTGTTGCCGTGCTTCATCTTTTTCAAAGTAGGCAGCGCGTTGATGCGGACATCGATTGCCAATGGCTCAAGCAGTTCCAAGCGGTTCCTGTTCGCAGCTGATATGCCTGTCCAGCCCTTGGCGTCCGCCTCGTTTACCATTTCCCGCATCCTCTTGACGTACATCGCGTCGCTTATGACCGGGCCGCCGCCGTACAGCGTGGCCGCGTTCGGGTTTGTGAAGCGCTGCCCCACCCAGTTGGAACCGGACTGCGCAAGCAAGCCCAGCGCGGTGTTAACCTGGCCGCCCAATGCCGACGCTGTTGTGTTGAAGACTTCCGGGAATCCGGTGAAGCCCCTCAAGTTGAAATCGACCCAAGCGATTCCGACGTTTTGGTCAAGCGGTGCCTGCCAGGCAACAAGGGATGACATGACCTGCGGGTAAGGCGTTTTCTCCAGCCCTTCGAAAGGCATGTCCATTGCGCCCATCCAGTGCCTGTCGCCGGTGTACCCGAACTGGTAGGTGACGTCGTTTGGATAGAAGTACGTGGACCAGTCATGGTAGAAAAGCTGGTTCCCGACAGCTGCGCCGTCCCTTGCGGTGTATTTGCCGGACCAGTTGCCGTACCAGTAGTCGCTTGCGTACCAAGCGCCGTTTGCTTCGTAATAGCCGACAGTCGTGCCGTCCAGGTCGCCAAAGCTCTGCGCGTCAATGCAGAATATCAGGTCGTACCCGTCTGCTTCCTCGCCGCGGTAGTTCCACGGAAGCCTGGAGGCTTCATAGTCTTTCAGCGCCATTCTGTAGCTCGGGTCGTGAGCCTTCATGGTAAGGTTCCAAGCCTTTGCCATATCGTCCGTAACCCCTATGCCGGAGTCTTCGGTGTTGCCCATGTGCCATTCGACGTCGATGGCAAACCCTATTACGCTTTTGTGGTGCCCATACATGTAAAAGCTTATGTCTATCATTTCCTGCATGTCGGCGTAGCCGGCCTCTACAGACAAATACACATAGATGTCGTTGTTGTCAAAGTAGGTGAGTGTCTCCTCATGGCGGGCTGTCGCCCCTGATCCCATGTTAGTGGCAAACTGGGCGCCTGCCCTGTTCCACTGCGCTTGGGTTTTGCCCTTGTAAGTATGGTTTGCGGCGTTTGCCGAAGTCCTGTCAACAAGGTCCGGTGCTGAGATGGCCGCTCTGGCCAAGAAGTCCGTCCATGAGAAATTGAAATTTACGCCTCCGCCAAAATCACCGGGGGAACCCAAGTTCCCGATGATCCATATATTCTCGCTGCGGCTGCCGGGGAAGTGCTCCTTCATCCTGCTGTTCATTGCTCCCCATTCTGTCGGCGAGGGCCATGGGCTGCCTGGGCCGTAGCTCGACGAACGCATGCCCGAACCTTTGACGTTTGGCGGGACGATGCTTTCGCCTTCGGCTCTCAGCAGCTTTGTCAGATTTGTTATGAATGTTCGTTCAAACGGCGTCAGCGCGTCGTATGCAGCCCTTGCCGCCGCCACTTCTGTCGGCTGCTCCGGGTCCATCCCTTCAATCTGCGCCTGTACGCCTTCTTTTACCTTTTTGAATGCTGCTTTTCGTTCCTCAACGAACTGGTCGCGAAGCTTGTCCATGTCGTCCAGCATGGCTGTGGCGCCGGTGTCTGCCAGTATTTGCCTGAGCTCCGGGTCGTTTCTGACCATGAGGTTGTGCCCGTATTCATGAACGTTGGCTGAACCCCACCGCATGAACCATTGGGCGCCTTCTCTGCTGAGGAGCAGTTCGGCTGTGGCTCGCCATTTCGCGTACCCTTCACTTGACGGATCCGGCTGGGTTTCCGGGTCAAGCTTGAACTGCTCGTATACGCCCTTTACCCAGTCTGCCATCCAATAGGCTTCGCACAGCTCGAAGTGGCGCAGCTTGTCTGCGATCGTTTCCCTGTCGTACCTAGTAAGCTTCTGATAAACTTTCCTGATCCTCACCAAGTTGTACCGATCTGCAATCTTTGTGTTTTTCGGGTCAGCGGGGAGCAAGTTGATGTAATTGTCCACAAGCTGATCCGGGCCGATGTTGCCGTTTCTTATCGCTTGGTTAATTACGTTTGAATTGCCCCTGACCGAAGATTTGACGTAGAACTGGTACGAGTTGCCTGACTTGATCGTCGTCGCTGCGCTCCACGTCGTGCCGGCGCCGTTTTTAGCGGGCACTGCCGGCGAAAGGGCGAACTCTGCCGGATATGACGTGTCAGCGTCGCCGGTTTTCCCGTACCAGACCTCGTAGGTTTCGCCCTCCACGTCGCTTGCAGCTGGCCAGCTGAGCGTCACTACCTGGTTGGCGTTCGGGTTGGTGTTCGGGTTTGAGTTCGGAACGCCGCCCATTTGCGGCCATGACGTGCCCCCGGACGCAGATGAAGTCACATCGGTAAAAGGCAGAGGGTCATCATCGGCAAACGTGAATATGCCGGATGTGAACACCAAGCCCAGTACCAATAGCCAGCTCAGATACGCCCTGGTTTTTTTGTGTTGCATACTTCCTAACCTCCTTAGATATAGTGTGCCCCTTTTGTTTTGGAGTTGAGGTTCTCTGTTTTCAGCCGCGCTGCTGACGCGCAACGTGGTTAAGCGGCTCATTGGCCTTGAGCGAGCGGCTCTTTTATCACCTCCTCGATTTGCGATCAAAGTCAACCAATTATGTAAAATGGTCAAGTAAAACAGTTCGCTATTTGGGCAGAGGGACGGTTCCGAGTGTGACAGGGAGTGTGACAAAGGAACCGTCCCCTTTTGGCTTATTTGGTATAATGTATGAACAGATCCAGCAGATCCAGCATATCTATTAGACCGTCGGAATTTACGTCGCACATGCTTGCCGTGACCGGGTTGCCCCAAGCGTCGTTGACTTTAACCAACGCGCCCCAGTCGGCGGAATCCGCGTCGAAGCCGCAGTACAGCAGCATGATGCCAAGGTCCAGGGCGTCAACTACGCCGTCCCTGTTCAGGTCGTATTTCGACCTGGCGATGATCGTAGTGGCTGTGCCGTTTTTAATTGAGGGGTTAAGGTATATCGTCGTCCCGTCAAGCCCGACGACCCGGTAGCCTGTCAGTGCCATGGCAGCGTTGCCAAACCCCTTTGCAGCGAAGCTGAACTTAGCGATGTCCACAGGGTATACAGATGTCAAGCCGCTTGTGCTTCCCGATGGGAGCGCCAAGGTCACGGTGCCTTTCCATGTATTGCCGCCGGCATAAACCCAAAGGATGTTGTTCATGGCTTCAAACCCATTGAGCCCTTCAATGCCTTTTCCGGCCAGCATGCTGCCGTCGATTTCAAACTCCGTCTCGACAGCCAGCACGTCCTTTGCGTATGCAAGGGACAGGGTGTATTCCACGTCATTGTTGGCGTAGCTCACAGTGTCGGTGTTCAGGCAAGCAAGCACGGTAACCGGGGGCTTCGGACCGTTGACGACTTTGATGTAGTCTATGACAGCCGCGCCGCCGTTCTCCAGTGTGCCTTCCGTTATGCGGCCGAGGCTCCTGTCTTCCCTGATGCCCACGCCGCAGTCATAGGGATAGTACTCGTACTCGGTGCCGTGGCCGGACCAATAGTCCGCTTCGACAGAAAGGCGCATCATGTTCGGGTTTTGCGGGATGCCAAGCTTCCCGTCAAGGAAGGGCAGGTTGAGAACCTGGTCTTTTTCCTCCACGAATTCCGGCCAGTGCGTGGAAATGTCCGACGCGCTGCAGTGCATGATGTCGTCAATGTAGAATTTCGCGTCGGTGGGGGACCACTCGAACCCTATGCGGTGGAACTCACCGTCGTATATGTTGATGTAGTCGATTCTGTCCGGCTCGCCCGGCATCCAGCTTTCCTGGTGCTGGCGCCCATTGCCGTACCCGCCGTATCCGCCGTAGTGGAACGAAGAACTGAACCCGCGCTCCAAAACAGGCTCGCAGTTCTCGATGATGTCGATCTCAGAACCGTGCCAGCTGGATTGGCGCTGTATGGCAGAAAGCCTGTTCGCCGGAGTCATTGTTTCCAACAGCGGGTTGAATGATTTCACCCGGGTGATATCTGTTACAGTGTTGTCGGCAGTCCCGCCGGATCCGCCGCCTGTGCTTTCGCCGTTCATCCAAAACGCGGTCCACACTCCGTTTGCAGGGGTCATCCTCATGCTGACCTCATAGTAGCCGTAGGCGTTTTGGAACGGGTCTACCCCGGAACCGCCGCGAGTGTCCCAGCAGCCCGCCCGGACAAAGTTGCGGCGTCCGTATTCACGGCCGTCAGTCCAAGTCGCCGGCCAGAAAGCATTCCAGACTTCCAGTTTTAGGTCAGCGGCAAGGCCGTTCCAAGCCGCAAGCTTCTGCTCAATGGCTAAGCCGTTCCAAGCATCGGGGGTTGTTGCAAACGCAGCGGCAATGTAGTCTTTCCCCATCCAGTCTGCGTCGTAGATCGCTACGTCGAGGAGTATCTCAAGCACATTGTTGCCTGCAGTGTTTTTCAGCCCGAGGGCAGTGGGCGGCACAGCCGGCCTGGTCGGCGCCTCGCTGACGAGCCAGCTGGCTGTCACCTGCTGTGACGCAAAGGTGTAATCCGCTACCTGCCAACCCAGCACCAGCACTTTGTTGTTGGGATTTTTAGGGTCGGTTCTCAGGTTTGAGTAGCCGTTGGTCCAATAAGCCCCTGCGTCTTGGCGCTTTTGCTGCGTACCCCTGATGAAGCTGGTTGTCGTGCCGTTGACTGCGTCTGCGCCTGTTCTCTGCGGACCGTTGAAGTCGTCAAAGAAGAGCACTTCCGGATCCGATTTCACCGCCGCCGTCGGCAAGAATTTGATGAAGACGCGCAGGTTGGAGCCTGCCGGGTCAGCCACAGCTAAGCCTGCGGGCCTGCTGGTGTAGTTGCCGGAAGCCGGCCCTGTAAAGTATTCCGAGGTGATTGAGTCAACCCCTTGAGTGGGCAGGTTGCCCAGATTTTCCCATGTTATCGAATTTGCGCTGAATCCCGGCGCACCCGGGAACCCTGCAGACGCCCAGTTGGCCTGCGTGCCCGGTTCCAGTTCCAGCACCGCAGTGTAGACAGTGCTTGTCGCAAATCCCTTGTCGTCGATTTCCGGGAACCATGACAGCGTCTGCGTCATACCGGAGTTCCCTGTTATGTTCAGGTCCCTGTTGCTGTTCCTGTAGAAGCTGACAGGGTACTGGCCCGCCACCGGCGTCTTAATTGTCCTGACCGGGGCGTATTTGACTGCAGCTTCTGTAGACGCAGCTGCAACCAATTCCTCGTCTGCCGTAAAATCATCGGCAAACGTGAATATGCCTGATGCGAACACCAAGCCGAGCGCCAAAAGCCAGCTCAGTATTTTATAGTTCGTATTGCGTTTCATGATTCGTTAACCCTCTTTACAATATCATTTTGTATAATTGTTGTGAAAAAGGACGGTTAACGCGCCTTGCACCGCAAGGCGCATTGACCGCCCCGTTAATTGTTATTTCGAATAGTGTATGAACAGGTCCAGCAGATCCAGCATGTCTATCAAGCCGTCGGAATTCACGTCGCACATGCTCGCAGTGACTCCGTTGCCCCATGCGTCGTTGACCTTGACCGCAGTGGCCCAGTTCGGGGAATCAGAGTCGAAGCCGCAGTACAGCAGCATGATGCCAAGATCTAAGGCGTCTACGACGCCGTCCCTGTTCAGGTCGTATTTCGACCTGGCGATTATCGTAGTGGCAGTGCCGTTTTTAATTGAGGGGGTAAGGTATATCGTCGTCCCGTCAAGCCCGACGACCCGGTAGCCTGTCAGCGTCATGGCAGCGTTGCCAAACCCCTTCGGAGCGAAGCTGAATTTTGCGATGTCCACAGGGGTTATGGATGTCAAGCCGGTTGTGCTTCCCGATGGGAGCGCCAAGGTCACGGTGCCTTTCCATGTGTTGCCGCCGGCATAAACCCAAAGGATGTTGTTCATGGCCTCAAACCCATTGAGCCCTTCAACGCCTTTTCCGGCAAGCATGCTGCTGTCGATTTCAAACTCCGTCTCGACAGCCAGCACGTCCATGGCGTATGCGAGGGACAGGGTGTATTCTGCGTCGTCGTTGTAGTAGCTCACCGTGTCTGTGCTGAGGCTGGCAACCACTGTAACCGGGGGTTTCGGTCCGTTGTAGATCTTTATATAGTCGATTGTCGCAGCCCCGCCGTTTTCAGCAGTACCCTCTGTCAAGCGTCCAAGGCTCCTGTCGGCTTGGATGCCCACGCCGCAGTCATACGGATAATACATGTATTCGATGCCATGGCCGGACCAGTTGGCGGCCTCGACCGACAGACGAACATATTGTGGGTTCTGCGGGATGCCTTGTTTGCCGTCGAGGTATGGCAGCATGAGAACCTGACCCTTAGACTGCACAAATTCAGGCCAGTGCGTTGAAATGTCCGAAGACTGAGCGGTCAGGTAATCATCGATGTAGAATTTCGCGTCGGTGGGCGACCATTCGAAACCGATTCTATGGAAGTTGCCGTCATAAAGGTTGATTTTTTCAGCAAGCGCGATCTGCTCCGGCGAGGAGTCATATGGCATCCACTGTTCCTGATGATAACTGCCGTAATCGCCAAAATGGAAGGACGAGCTGTATCCACCCTCCAGTACAGGCTCGCAATTCTCAATGATGTCGATCTCGCAGCGGCTCCAGCTTGCCTGATTCGCAAGGTACGTGCGCTGATTGGCCTGCGTCATATTTGCGATTAATGGGTTTGCGGTGTTAATGCGGTACATGTCCGGAATCTGAATGGATGCATCGCTCGTCATCGAGGGGTTCATATTGTCGTAAGGCATCCACATCGCTGTCCATATCCCGTTGACCGGCGTCATCTTGATATTGGCTTCATAATAGCCGTATGAACTGATGAACGGCGCAACGCCAGCGGATGAATTCCCGCGGAGATCCAAGCAGCCGGAGTCTATGTGATTCCATTTTGTGTAGTCGCGTGAGTGCGTCCACCCCACCGGCCAATAGGCGTCCCAAATCTCATTCTTCAGCAAAGCACTTACTGAATTCCATGCGTCAAGCTTCTGGCCAAGCGTCAGCGCTTCCCAGAGAGCCGGTGTGGAGCCCATATCTGCAAGATAATCCTTGCCCATCCAGATGACGTCATAAATCGCAACGTCAAGCAGGATCTCAAGCGTATCGTTGCCCGCGACGTTTCGGCTTGCTCCGAACGCGGCCGGCGGCGTGGTGGGCCTTACATTTGTTGTAAGCGAACCGCTGTTCCAGTTCATCTGATTCGTCCTGTCATAACCCGATAGCCTCCAGCCCAGCTCAAGGACATTGTTGCTGGGGTCTTTGGGGTCCGGCTTGACCCCTGACAATGAAGCGTTCCAGTAGGACATGCTTTGGCGGTGCTGCTCGGGGCCTCTGACGAATAATGAAGGCAGGCCGTTGACCGCTGTCGCGCCTGTCTTCAGCGAGCCGCTGAAATCATCAAAGAAAACAATTTCAACCGGGGATTTTTCCGCTGCTGTCGGCTCGAAATTGATGAAGATCCTCAAATTAGGACCTGCTGGATCTGCCTTTGAGAGTTCTTCAGGCCTGATGCCATAGTTTCCGGAGGCAAGTCCCGAATAATACTCTGAAGTGATTGATTTGATGCCTTCAGTCGGCAGATTGGCTACATTTTCCCATGTAAGCCCTTGCGTGTTGAAATTGGCGGTGGTCGCAGTGCCCGGCCATCCCGCCGCGACCCATTGATTTGATACCGGTTCAAGTTCCAATATCGCGGTGTACGCGGTATTAGTCAAAAATCCCCTGTCGTCAATTGCCGGAATCCATGATAAAGTCTGGGTCACACCTGCATTTGTTACCAAAAGGGTTGTGTGATCCCTTTGGCTGTTCCTGTAAAAGCTGACCGGGTAGTGTCCCGCCACCGGCGTCTTGATCGTTCTGACCGGTGCGTATTTAACTGCGTCGCTTGCAGCGGACGCCACTTGCAGCAGCTCTTCATCTGCCGCAAAATCGCCGGCAAACGTGAATATGCCGGATGCGAACACCAAGCTTAACACCAATAGCCAGCTAAAAAATGATTTGTGCTTCTTTCGTTGCATGATTCTAACCTCCTTGATAGAATGACCAACATTAGTAACTTCGGATATATTAATAATCATTAATAATTATTTTTGCCTGATCGCCAAGTCGACCCACACGGCAAACAGCAGTATGGCGCCTTTGACCATGTACTGCCACATGATGGGCACGTTCATCAGGCTCATCCCGTTGTCAAGGCTTGACATGACAAGCGCCCCGATTATTGCCCCGAACACCGTCCCGATGCCGCCGGTCGTACTGGTTCCGCCTATGATGCAAGCAGCGATGGTGTCAAGCTCAAACAGCGTCCCCGCAGACACGGTGGCTGCGTTTAGCCTTGCAGTGAATACCACGGCAGCGATGGAAACCAGTGCGCCCTGCAAGAGGAATATGGTAAACAGCGTCTTTTTTGTATTGATTCCGGACAGCTTTGCCGCTTCGAGGTTCCCCCCTGTAGCGTAAACGTGCCGCCCGAAAGGCGTCTTTGTCGTGATAACTATGAAAATGCTGACTGTGCAGCCCAGTACGATCATCGCATAGGGGATTCCCCTCCAGCTTGCCAGAATAAAGCAAACCGCGATGATGCCGGCAGAGACGACTGCCATTTTTGTAATTTCGAGGGACATGGGGAGTACCACAAATCCATTTGAGATCCTCCTGTTTCTCCTGCGGATGTTCGAAACAAGAAACGCAAGGAGCGCTGCCGCGAAAATTATCAAGGTCAGGTCGTGGAAAGCAGCGTCTTCAGAAGTAAAAAGCCGCGGTATGTAACCCTGACCTATGCTCTTGAAGAACGGCGGGAATTCCCCGATCGTCTTGCCGTTGGTCACAAGCAGCGTCACCCCCTTGAACGCGATCATACTGGCCAGTGTCACGATGAACCCTGGGACGCCCCGGAAGGCGACCCAATAGCCATGCCATGCGCCGACGCAGAGCCCGAGCACAAAGGTTATCGGTATGGCTATGAACGGGCTGAGCCCCATGTTTACCATCATGAACGCCACACAGGCGCCGAGGGTGCCGCAAAGCGACCCGATTGACAAGTCTATGTGGCAGGCCACCATGACCATCACCATGCTGCTTGTCATAATGCCTATCGTGACCATCTGCAGAAACAGGTTCGACAGGTTTCTCGGTGTCAGGAACAACCCGTTCGTGAGAGATGAAAAAATGACCCAAATGATCAGCAGCGCCGCTATCATGGTGTACTGACGCATGTTGGTTCTTATCGTTTCTTTAAGTACTGCCGTAAACGATTGTCCGGCAGCAAGCGTTTTATCCGCCATATCACATACCTCCCGTTGCGTAAGCAATTATTTTTTCCTGCGTCGCCTCGTCCCGTGACAGCTCGCCCGCAACTTTTCCTTCGCGGATGACCAATATCCTGTCGCTCATACCCAGTATTTCGGGGAGTTCAGATGAAATCATGATGATGCTGATGCCCCTTTCGACCAAGCGGTGCATAATTGTGTATATTTCGTATTTTGCCCCGACGTCTATACCTCGCGTCGGTTCGTCCAGAATAAGCACTTTCGGTTCTGTCAGCAGCCATTTGCCCAAAACAACCTTCTGCTGGTTCCCGCCGCTGAGATTTTTGACAAGCTGCTCTACTGTCGGCGTTTTTATGCTTAAATCCTCAATCGTCCCTTCGACTTCCTTAAGCTCCGTGTCTTGGTCTATCAAGCCGCGGTTGAGCCGTTTTGAAAGGCTTGCAAGTGCCATGTTGTCCTTGACGTTCTGTATGAGCACGAGCCCCTTTGCCTTCCGGTCTTCGGTCAGATAAGCGACTCCCTCGCTGATCACGGTGCTGGGGGAACGGGTGTTGACGGTTTGGCCGAACAGTTTCGCTTCGCCCGAGACTTTTCTGCCCCAAGCACCGAGTATGCTCATGAACAATTCGGTCCTTCCTGCGCCCATGAGGCCCGCAATCCCCAGTATCTCGCCTTGCTTTGAGACAAAATTTATATCATCAAGCGCTTTTTTGTCGGGTACTTCAGGGTTGATCACCGTCCAGTTCGAAATCTCCAGCGCGGTTTCCCCGGCTGTATGCTTTGCTGTCGGGAAACGCTGAGTAAGCTCCCTGCCCACCATCAGCGATATGAGCTTTCCCTCCGTCAGCTCTGATGCTTCGAACGTCCCTCTTGTCTTGCCGTCGCACAGAACCGTCACCCTGTCCGCTATTTCAAACACTTCTTTTAGCTTGTGCGAAATAAAGATGCACGTCATGCCCTTGGCTTTCAGGTTTCGCAGTATTTGAAACAGGTTTTCGATTTCGGTTTCTGTTAGTGACGACGTCGGCTCGTCCAAAACCAGGAGCCTTGCATTCTTCGTGAGCGCTTTTGCGATTTCAACCAGCTGCTGCGTACCGACGCCCAGGTTGATCGTAAGCGTTGACGGGTTGATGTTCAAGTTGACATCTTTAAGCGCCTTGTTTGCCCTAATAAAAGATTCATCCCAATTTATAAGACCCCGTTCGACGATTTCGTTTCCCAGAAATATGTTCTCGCATACGTTCATGTACTTAATCAACGACAGTTCCTGATATATGACGACCACGCTGGCCTTTTCCCCGTCTTTTATTGAACTGAGCTTCATGACGTTGCCGTCAATAACGATGTCCCCGCTATAGGTGCCGTACGGGTATACGCCGCTCAGCACTTTCATAAGTGTCGATTTGCCGGCGCCGTTTTCCCCTACCAGCGCGTGTATTTCCCCTTCTCTAACAGAAAAATCCACGTCGTCGAGTGCCACAACACCCGGAAATTCTTTTCGTATATGCCGCATTTCTAAAATATTCTTCATAATTCACCAGCTTTCATTGTAAGCTTACGTAATAAAAATGGGCTGGGAAAGCGCATGCTTCCCCAACCCCAATAGAGAGTTATTCTACATCTGATTCGTCCATGTAGCCTTCATCGATCGGCAGTCTCCAGTTGTCCTTTGTGATGGCGGTTGCCGGGAATCCTAATACGGGAACGTCTTTGTAGCCGTTGTTTTCGATTGCGTCAGCTCCCGGGTCCTGCCCGTTTGACATCTTGACCGCAGCTTCAAACGCCGCTGCTGCCATGTCCCTGACGTCGAAGAACACGGTCATGCCCTGGGTGCCTTCTTTGATGCGCTTGATCGCGTCAGATTCGCAGTCCTGGCCTGTTACGGGGACTTTGCCGTCCAGCCCCACAGCTGCAAGGGCCTGTATGGCGCCGCCTGCAGTGCCGTCATTTTGGGCAATGACGCCCTGGATGTTGTTGTTGTTCGCTGTCAGCGCCTGCTCCATGTGCCTGAGGGCTGCGCTTGGCTGCCAGTCTATGCAGTCCTGTTCTGCCACGAGCGTGTAGTCGCCGCTGTCAAGCTTGCTCTGGATCGCTGCAATGGCGCCATCGCGGAGCGGGATAGTGGTGTTGTCAAGCGGGTCGCCTTTCAGCATGACGAGGTTGCCGCTTTCTACGTTGTCCGCAATGTACTGGCCCATTAGGTACCCGATCTTGAACTGGTCAAAGGTGACGTACAGGTCAACGTCGGCGTTCATGATCAGCCTGTCATAGGAAATCACCGGAATG
>WRJK01000078.1 GCA_009782285.1 Clostridiales bacterium | reverse complement strand
CAATCTGTTCCAGGCGAAAAGCGCAGATGAGACAATAGCTAAAGTTACCGCAACCGTTGGTGTTATAGGCACCGTAGAGATACAAGGTGTCAATGCAGGAGTAGTGGGCGTAGTTTCCGGCACAAAGAATGGCTTGGTATTCGCTGACATGTACCAAATCACCGACTCCCGGAACATCAGCGCCTATACCCTCAAGGACGCTGGGCAGGTCATGCTGGCCAAGGCTGGAGACACTGCGCAGGCTCCTGTGACAATCATGCCAAGCAGCGGCAAAATCACATGGAAATCCCTGAACTCAGCGGTGGCGTCAGTCAATTCGACGGGCAACATCACGGGCGTCAGCGAAGGCGCAGCCATCATTGTCGGCGAGTTCACCGACAAGTGGGGCGTCGATCGCGACCTCCACATCATAGCTTTCGTAGGTGCCGGCAGCGGCAGCATCAGCGGCGACGGCGACTTGATTCTGGGTGGGGACGGTAATTGGTACAAGCCGGTTGGCGCACCGCCCAACGTGTATGAAAAAGTCAACGAAGACGGCAGTTCCTTGACTCCGCCCGAGTACGTCTACAACCCTGACGGGCAGCCCGGAAACGGTAACAACAAGCCTGTTGGGAAATTCGGCAGCGAATACTGGGTAAACATGGGGCAAAACGTCTGGAGGAAAGTTGAAGGTCCCTACACCCTCGGTCCGCTTACAGGCGGCGGCCCGAACATGAACCCGGCAACTGGCCCTGTGACACCGATTTATGAAAACAACGGAAAATACTATGTCGGACCGCTTGGAAGCAGCGGCAGCGAATACTACTACGGAGACCCGGCTGGCGGAAACGGGACGCTGGACAGCACCGCCTCGTCAACAGAAAAAGACGACGTCATATACTACAAGGACGACAACGGCAACATGATCCAGAAGCAGCCTGCTGTGGTGACCAGCGTGATAATCGTGGATTCTGTAGAGACGGCTGACATCGGCAAATCGTACCACTTTACCGCAGTTGTCAACGGCAACTCGGAAGCTTCTCCCGACGTCATCTGGGAGGTGCTACACAACACCTCAGAAGGCACCAGCATTGGCGATGACGGTACGTTGTACGTCGCATACGACGAAAACGCCACCCTTATCGTGGTGAGTGCCACGGCGGTCTCAGACCCCTCAAAAACCGACAGCGTTTTTGTGAGGATCAACAAGGTCAATATCCCCGGCCTGCCCGACGGCAAATGGGACAGCTCGCAAGTCGGAAAAACAATCCATGTGGACCGCATGGACTGGACCATAATAAAAGCGGACGGCAACGGGAACCTGCTGATTGTTTCAGCCTATCCTGTAGTAAAGTGCATCCCATTCGGCAGTAAAAAAGACAACAACTACGAGACCTCCTACTTGAAGACGGTAATGGACGGTTTTTACACCAAAAACCAGTGGCCCACTCTGTTCAGCTGTGTCAAGGGTGCCGACATCCCATGTGAGGATTCGAAGAACGACAACCTCAATTCGACAAACGCGCCCTCAAAAGTGAACGAGGCAAGCAGCACATTCGTGTTTGCGCTTAGCGTCTCGGACCTGAACACATCGTACTTCAGTACGATGAAAAACCGCAGGTCGAGTTATGGCAGCTGGCTCCGCACAGCCGGGAATTTAAACACAAACGCCTGTTACATTATGGCTGACGGCTGCATCTGGGGGTTTGCTACGGACAACTGCACCGGCGCAGCGCGCCCGGCAATGTGGATCGGCAAATAGCACTCCCGTAAAACTATTATACTGGGGCTGTTGACTGGTTATGTCAGCAGCCCTTCTTGTATATCGACGTATAAGTGAGCTTGCCGTTGACCCTTTCTGATCTCATCAGGTCAATAGCCTCCACCGCCTCACCGAAAGGCTCAAGCCCTCTCGGGCGCATGCTTGTCTCCACCCTGCGCCCAAGCGTTACATGGGCGCTGTACCTGCGTTTCTCAAGGCCAAACCCGGCTTCAACCAGCTTGTCCGTCAATTCGCCCTGCAAATCCATCAGAGGCTGGTTTTCACGCACCCCTGCCCACCATATGTCTCCGCCGTCGCGTTTGAACCGCCCGATGCGGTCGATGGCTATGCCAAAAGGCGCAAACCGCACCCTGCCGATGACTGATTTCACGGCGGCGGCTTGCCTTTCGTCGCATTCGCCCAGAAACACAAGCGTAAGGTGCAGGTTTTCCGGCAGGGAAAAATTCCCGTCTGACGACTTATCCCTCAGTTCGTCGCGCAGAGCGAGCAGCCGTGATTTTGTGTCGTTGTTAAAATTTACCGCAATAAAAAGCCTCATGTTCTATCCCTCAAAGCTCTTGGCATTGTTCGCAATAATATGCCCCCATTGACTCGTATTAATTCAGTAACATTTTATCACAACAAAAAAAATGTGTCTACAAAAAACAAATCCCGTGCTAACAATCCTTGCTATCTATTTACAAAATGTGAATAACATGATAAAATTTCATTTACGGATTTCAATATATTACGGGCAACATTAGAACAAAGGTAGGAGGATTTAGAGATGCTAAAACAAATTTACAGTGTGCTGCTCGCGGTGGCAGTCTTGCTTTCATCGGCTGCTTTCGGGGGTATCCAAGCCCACGCCCATGCCGGCGGCTACAGAACGGTTGCTGCAGGGTCCGGGCACAGCCTTGCCATAATGGCAGACGGCAGCCTTTGGGCTTGGGGGCAGAACAACTACGGGCAGGTCGGTGACGGAGACGCCAACGTTGAAAAAACCGCACCGGTCAAAATCATGGACGATGTGGCCTTTATTGCTGCTGGATGGGGGCACAGCCTAGCGATAAAGACAGACGGCAGCCTTTGGGCTTGGGGGCGCAACATGTTCGGTCAGCTTGGAACAGGCTCAAACGAGAACAGCTCCGTCCCGGTCAAAATCATGGACGACGTGGCTTTCGTTGCGACAAGCAACGAGAACTGCCTCGCTGTTAAAACAGACGGCAGCCTTTGGGCTTGGGGTCAGAACGCCAACGGGCAAGTCGGCAACGGCACAAAAGAAATCACTCGTTCGCCGGTTAAAGTCATGGATGGCGCAGTTTCTGCCGCGGCCGGATGGGGGCACAGCCTTGCAATAAAGACGGACGGGAGCCTGTGGGCTTGGGGCTTCAACGAATTCGGCCAGCTTGGTGACGGTAAAAGCGGCGACGGCATCCATTGCCTTAAGCCGGTTAAAATCATGGACGATGTGGCTTCTGTTGCAGCCGGGACGATACACAGCATGGCAATAAAAACAGACGGCAGCCTTTGGACTTGGGGCTTCAATACCCACGGCCAGTTGGGCAACGGTACGCTTGAAATGAGCGACTTGCCTGTAAAAGTCATGGACGACGCAGCCAAAGCAGCAGCTGGGGATTACCACAGTTTTGCGATAAAGACGGACGGCAGCCTTTGGGCTTGGGGTTACAACCACTGTGGGCAGCTTGGAGACGGCACAGTCACGGTTTTGGACGAGGTCAGGAACATTGTTGAGGACAACAACAAGCTGGTCCCCTCAGAAACCATGAAAAAGGTTTCCAACGTTGCTGCCGGGGACTACTACGGCCTTGCCGTTAAGACAGACGGCAGCCTTTGGGCTTGGGGCGACAACAAATACGGGCAGCTTGGGGACGGCACCATCACGACTTACAACGAGGAATGGCAAATAGACGAGGACAACAACAAACCGTCACCTGTTAACATAGGAGGCGGCACACGCATCAACATCCCATGGCCTGTCATCTTTATATTCGTAGCAATATTCGTAGTGGTGACAACCGTGGTGGTGCTGGTAAACAGAAGGAGGTATAGCTAGCCAAGAAAGGGGCTATGCGATCAAAAAGGGGGGTAAAAAATGGATGTTAGAGTATCAAAAAAAGTTCTTTCAGGGGAAATTGCCGCGATATCGTCAAAATCGCACGCTCATAGGATATTGATAGCGGCTGCTTTGAGCGGAGAGCATGTTGACGTCGTAATCAGCGACACTTCTGACGACATTGACGCAACGCGGGACTGCCTGAAGCAGCTCAACGCTGTTTCGCCTGTATTCAACTGCCATGAAAGCGGATCGACTTTGCGTTTCCTTTTGCCGCTTTCGATGGCGCTAAAACGCAAAGCTGTGTTTACCGGCACTGGGGGGTTGCCATACCGTCCCCTGTCGCCGCTCAGGGAGCAAATGGAGGAGCACGGCTGTGTTTTCACCCAAGGGGATGGCAACATCTGCACAGTGGAGGGCTCGCTTACCGGAGGCAAGTTTACTTTCCCCGGCAATGTCAGCCCACAGTTTATCACGGGGATGCTTTTTGCGCTCCCGCTTCTTTCTGAAAGCAGCGAGATCCTGCTTTCATCGCCTCTGCAATCTGCCTCAAACGTTACGATGACCCTTCAGGTCCTCGAATTGTTCGGCGTGAAAATCGAAGTCTTGTACGACGAAGGCAGCACCGAGGAAAGCTACACGGCTTTCAGGATAAAGGGCAGCCAAAGATACGTGCCCCCCGGTCGGATCACAATTGAGGGCGACTGGTCGAATGCGGCGTTTTGGCTTGCTGCCGGTGCGGTTTCGCCGTCTCCGGACGCAAAGGTTACCTGTCGCGGGCTGGATCCTTTTTCATCCCAGGGGGATCGGAAAATAACGTCTATCATAAAGGCTTTCGGTGGAAGCATATCAAAGGCCAGCGGAGGCATTGGAGCCTCTCCGGGCATGCTCCGGGGGATTGAGATCGATGCAGCAAACATTCCTGACCTGATACCTGCTATCGCTGTTATCGCTTCTGTTTCATCCGGCACTACTCAAATACTCAATGCTGAAAGGCTGCGGATCAAGGAGAACGACCGCTTGCATGCATTGTATGCCAGCCTCACCGAGCTTGGCGCAGACATCCGGGAGTTACCTGACAGCCTGATAATAAACGGCATGAGGGAGCTCAAGGGCGGCACTGTGTCTGGATGCAACGACCACCGCATAGTTATGGCGATGGCGGTTGCCGCCCTGCGATGCAAAGAACCGGTCGTCATAAAGGGCGCAGAGGCCATCAGCAAGTCATACCCTCATTTCTTTGACGATTTCAAAAAACTTGGCGGCGAGGTGAGCGTCGTCTAGTGCAAAGGGACATTTCGTCCCTTTGCATAACTTTTGATTTACATGCCGCTGATGCATTTTTCCGCGAAAGCCCGCGCGCCGTTGACCGCTTCTTCCCTAGCGTTGTTTTCGTAGCCTTTGTCCTGCACGGCAAAGTACCCCAGATACGGTACACCTGTGAACTTCGCCATCCTGCGGATGGCTTCATCAAGAAGGTCGCAGTTGTCTGCGCATTCGTCGCCGCTGGTTGCAATCAGGGCAAAGCTCATGTCGCGCATCAGGCAGAACGGATCGGCGCCCTTGGGGTATTTGGTGAACGCGTACAGCCTGTCCATTACTGTTTTGATCAACGGGGTTGCGAACCACGAATAGATCGGCGAGGAGAAGACCAGCAGGTCTGCAGAGAGCACCTCCTCTGCAATTTCATGCATGTCGTCATCAATGGCGCATCCGAACGAATCCAGCGCCCCGTGGCAGGCATCGCAGCCGACGCACGGCTGTATGTTCTTCTCTCTCAAGGCAACAGCTTTCACCTCTGCCCCTTTTGCTGCAAGCTCCTCCATAAAAACCCTCGTGACGGCTTCGGTGTTGCTTCTCTTCCTAGTGTTACCCAGTAAAACGCACACTTTCATCATGATGTTTACTCCTCCTTGACTATTTCTCAGGTTTGCTGCCTTATCTAATGTTATACCAGAGAGTCACGAAAAAATCAATCATTTTAGGTTTTCCTTGCAATTTCAGTCGCCTTGCCCGGTTTTGTGGTTTTAGCCTTGCTCCGATATTAAAATTTAACTTGACTTATGCGCTGTTTTGTGATAAATATGTTGTAACACATCTTGACAATTGGCGTCAAGATTGTAGAAATTCTACGTTGCTTGAGCAATATCTTGCACATGCTTGAGGGGTTGAGGCATCAGTGCTGTTTCTGCGGGAGCAAGAACGAGGGTATTGCGCTAGTTAAAATTTTAATAAGGATTGGGGATGAGAAAAGCAAATACACATTGCTGTCCCGAGGATAAGTTTTCCCCCGGCACCAGTAATTGTTCTATTTTTTGAGAAGCATCACAACAGACAAACTGAAGATTTAAGAAAAGAGGTATTAAGAGAGATATGAGAAAAAAAAGAACCAATAGGATATTAATTTGCACCTTGATGCTGGTGCTGGCGTTCATGCTCATGGCTCAGCCTGTCATGGCCTGCTGCTGGGGCAGCTTGTTTTGCGGCGGCACTTCGTCCGGCGGAGTGTATTGCGGGAGCTCCTACGCTTACATACCGTGCCCAAAAGAATACGTAAAGCCCTATGTCCCATCTCCGTACAAGCTGTCGATCAACTATTATCCGAACGGCGGGACTTGGCTGCTGGAAAGCACTCAGCAACCAATATCCACCATTTCGATTAACGTAGAGGAATACGTGACGGCTATTGACTACAACAGCATCGATTTGACCGTCAGACCCCCCTGCAAAGTCTATCAGACCGATGCCAACAGGTATCTTACCCTGAAACCCCCTCCCGGCAAGAAGTTCAAAGGCTGGGCGATTTACTACCCCTTATTTGGCGAACAGTACTGGGCGACGATAGGCGCAAGCATCAAAACCCTACAGCCCCGATACAACCAGTATGACGTATATGCGATATGGGAAGACGACGTACGCTACAAGGTAACCTACACGCCCAACGGCGGAACAGGCAGCGACGTTACGGAATATGGCGACGACGACAACGCCGTCACCATCAAAAATCAAAACTACTACAGAAACGGATACACCTTTGCCGGATGGAACACTTCTCCAAGCGGAAACGGTACTTCCTATACAGTTGGCCAACGGGTCGTCCTGACGTCCAATTTGGTCCTTTACGCCCAGTGGACGGCCGATCCAAAGCCAAAAGCGAAAGTCACGTATGACCCGAACGGCGGCATTGGCTCGGTGAACACGGTACAGGTGCAAATAGGCAACTACTACACCATTGCAAGCCAGGGCTACACCAAGCCTGATGCCACTTTCAACGGGTGGAACACCAGGCCTGACGGTACGGGCACATCCTACCAGAACGGCCAGATCATCACTGTCAACGGCGACATCACCCTGTATGCCCAGTGGAAAGACAACAAGGTGAAGTGCACCGTCACCTACAACCCCAACGGCGGCACTGGCTCTGTAAACACTGTTCAGGTGCCTGTCAACAGCAACCACACCGTTATTGACCAAGGCTACTACAGGAACGGCTACACCTTCAAAGGGTGGAACACAAGGCCTGACGGTACGGGCACATCCTACCAGAACGGCCAGATTATCTATGTGACCGGCGACGTCACCCTTTACGCTCAGTGGAAACTGATCGAGTACTATTTCGCCATATACGACCCCAATGGCGGAGTCGGAATAGTTTATGCTGACATGGCTGACGCTTACGGGCGGTTCACCGTTGCAAACAAGGGCTACTACAGGGATGGCTATACTTTCACCGGCTACAACACCATGCCCAACGGCAGCGGCATTTCTTACTCAATTGGCCAGACTGTGGTCATAACCGAAACCACGTTCCTATACGCCCAGTGGAAACCTGTGGCTCCTGCCAAGGTCAAGGTCACATACGACCCCAATGGCGGCGATGGGCTGCAAAGAGTAGTGGAAGTGACCATCAACTCTAACTACACTGTGGCAAGCCAAGGCTACTCTAGGGCAAACTATTCTTTCAACGGGTGGAACACTAGGGCTGACGGCACGGGCACCGCTTACCAGAACGGCCAGATTTTCACTGTGACCGGCGATGTTACCTTATACGCCCAGTGGAAGAAGAACGTCTGCTATGCTGTCATATACTACCCCAATGGCGGCAACGGCGCAGTTGCAGTTGACACAACAGACATCAACGGGCGAGTCGTCATAGCGGACAAAGGCTACTATTGGAACGGATACACATTCAACGGCTACAATACCGCCGCTAACGGAACCGGTTTTGCATACGCCGTGGGTCAGACGGTGACCCTGAGCGACAACCTCATACTTTACGCCCAGTGGAAACCTATCAAAGACCGCTGCACAGTGACATATCTGCCGGGCACCGGCGGCACTGGCGGCGTCGTTGACACCAATTTGATTATCGGCAGCCAATACACGATCAAAAACCAGTTTTCTGCAGACGTGAGCAGGCCTTGGTACAATTTCTTGTACTGGAACACCCTAGCCAACGGCACGGGCACTGCGTACTTGCCAGGCCAGACTATAACACTGACTGGTGATTTGGTTCTGCATGCATACTGGTGGACAGACGGCAGGTAATCAGAATAAAAGCATTTCAATAAAACAAATAAGTACGGAAGGGTATTTTGCCCTTCCGTACGTTTTTAGTGCCAGTGCTTGCTCAGTGCCCCTCTGAAAAGATGCAATTGGCCAGCACGGCAAACTCATCTATGTTCAGCGTTTCTGCCCTCCTTATCGGGTCTATGGACGCGTTTTGCAGCGCTTTTGCAACTTCCTGCTTGCTGAGGCCGTATATTCCGGTCAATGAGTTCAGAAGGGTTTTCCTCCTCTGCCCGAACCCTGCTTTTATGCATGCAAAAAAAGCCTTTTCGTCGGCAAGGCTGACAGGAGGCTCTGTTCTGACGTCGAACCTGAGTATGGCTGAATCGACGTTGGGCCTTGGGAAAAAAACGTCGCGAGGCACGTCCATGACATGCCGGACTAGGCAGTAATAATTTATGACAGCCGATATGGCACCATAGGCTTTTGTGCCTGGCTTCGCTTTTATCCGGTCTGCTACTTCCTTCTGCACCATCACCACGAGCCTTTCTACGCCGGCTCTCTCTTCAAGCACCTTCATAATTGCAGGCGTGGTGATGCAGTACGGGAGGTTTCCGATAACAATCACCCTGCAGCCACTCTGGTTGTTTTCCCTCTTGTACTGCTCTATCAACCCGCTCAAGCTCACCTTGAGCAGGTCGCTGTTTATAATATCGATGTTGTCGAATCCGCTCAAAGAATCTTTTAACACCGGAATCAAGTTCTTGTCTATCTCGACTGCTATGACCTTCGCCGCGCACTGGGCAGCAGCAGCTGTGAGGACGCCCATCCCCGGCCCGATTTCTATAACAAGGTCGTCTGCCTCTATTTGCGAGCTTTCAATTATCCTGTTTGTTATGTTCTGGTCTATCAGGAAGTTCTGGCCCAGGCTTTTTGATGCCCTAAAATTGTGCTTTTCCTTGAGTGCTATTATTGCCGCAGGCGAGTACAGCTTCATTCAATTCCTCCCTGGTAACGCCGTATTTGTTCAGCTTGTTCAAAAATGCGCCGGCATTGCCGTAGCCTATGCCGAGCAGCTTGCCGACCTCTGCCCGCTTGGCAGCGGCGCCACCGCTTCCCGCAAGCCCGAATCCTTGAATGTCCATGTGGGTAAAAACCTCTTCGTTTTCCTCGAAGCTTGCTCTTGCTTTCTTTATTGCGTCTGCAATTTCATGGGGTGCTGCGTTTTCAACTCCGACGTCTCCGTTTTTTTCCGCGTCTTTCCGCGCTAAATGCGCTTGTTTTGCCATTGGAAAGCGCTTCGTCAATTTCCGCCTTATCTGTTCCCCTGAAAAATCAGGGTCTGTGAATATGATGATGCCTTTTTGGAGATACGCTTTTTCGACGAGTTCCCATGTTTCCTGTTTTATTCCGAACCCGTGAGTTTCAATCGTCTGCACCGGAAGGGCGCGTTTGACCGCCGCCGAGTCGTCCCTGCCCTCGACAATCACGATTTCTTTTACCTCAAGCGTCATTCCTGCTCCTCCGGGATGATGTAGTAGACTTCCCCCCGTTTGATCATCTTTAGCATCCTCGCCTGTTCTTCAATGTATTCTGGGCTGTCCACGCTGTCAAGCTCATTTGTCAGCCTTTCTTTTTCGTTTTCAAGGCTTTCTCTCTCTGCCAAGGCTTCCATATGCTGGCTGTTTACGGCAACCACGTTGTAGATGGAAAAGCCGGCAACTGCTATGACAACAAGCACGGCAGCCGCATAGAAATTCCTTTTCCTGGCTTTTTTGCTAATCCTCCGCTTTGATGGCTTTGCTTTCTTTTCGCGCTTTTCGGCCTGCATGCTTTGGATTGCAGCCTCTCTGTTTTTCTTCCTGTTTTCGCGCGCTTTCTCAAAATCTATTATCTTGTTGTTCTTGCCCCATTCCCTGCTACGGCGCAATTTTCTCTTGAACATTTTGCATCACCTGCCCTGTCTTGCCCTGTATTTTATCATGAGTCGCCGCAAATTTCAAGCCCAGCTCTTTGAATCCTAGGATTCCAAGAACCTGTGCAGCATGGCTGCAAATTCGGCTCTTGTTGCTGTACCTTGCGGATCAAAGACCCCGTTTGGCTTGCCGTTGATGACGCCAGCCTTGAAGAGTGCCTCTACTGCGTCCGTTGCGTATCCCGCTATGGCACCCTCGTCGCTAAAGCTTTCGTAGCCGCGCAGTTCAGGCAGGTTCGTTTCCCGGAAACCGGCATAGCGCTTGAGGATAACTGCAAGCTGTTCCCGTGTCACATTGTCATTTGGGCCGAACTCGCCGCTGCCATAGCCATATACAATGCCGTACTCCAAAGCCCATTTAACCGCAGGTGTATACCATGCGCCTTCCTCTATGTCATTGAAGGGGTTTTCAAAGCCGGATGCGTCTTGACTCCCCGCTTGCCTGTACAGCACGGTAACTACCATGCCTCGTGTCAGCGTCGCGTTTGGGCTGAAAAGCCTTGGTGACGTGCTTGTGCCGTTCATCAGGCTGTTTTCATGCACATATCTGACATCGCCGTAGAACCAGTGGCTTTGCAACACGTCTTCAAACCAAGGTGCATCGTCCGGTTCTGCCAGCGGCGTTTCTGTGTCTGCGATAGCTGCAGCAGAGGTTTTTCCGCCTGTGCCGCCTGTGCTCCCTGTGCCGCCTCCACCAGTTCCACTGCTAGCGCCGACCTTGTCTGTCGGTTTGGCGGGTTTATCAGGGGCTCTGCCTTCTTCAATTTCAGTAGGGATATAGACAGTAGTGTTGTTCCTGTACCCAACTGCGACAATTTTCACAAGCGTTGGGGTTGCGCCGGGGGCGCAGGTAATCTGGCCGATGTCGGCTGCGCCTTCTGACGTGAACCCTATGCCGCTTCCAGATCGATACATAAAAGTATATGCCTCTCTGTCAAAGTCATAGCTGTCCGAAAACCCTCTCAGCGGATAAATGTCGATAAACCCTTCCGGCTTAAACCAAAGCTCGATAGTCAACACGTTTTTCGCATTGCGGATCGACAGCATGTAGTTGCCATCCTCTGCTTCACGTATGCTTGCATAGACAGTATCCGCGTCTGACGCAAGCGCCGTGCCGGGCAGCAGCACCATCACGAACACAATCGCCATGGCAAGCGAAAGCACTTTCATTAAATATTTTCTCCCTTTCATTCCCTTTCCCTCTTTCTTTCGTGTAGTGTCTTTATTATACACTATTGCGGTTACATTTCAATTACATTCAAGTTAAGTGCGTTGGCGAAATTTAGATGCACTGAATGGGGATGAAGCTGTTTTTTTCATCTATTGGCACAACGCGATCCATCATGCATATTATTCCGCCTTCGCCTATTTTCAAGCCTGCTTTTTCAAGCGGCGCAAGCACGCCGAAATTCTTGACTATGGTTTTGCTTGGGTTTGCGCTTTTTTTTATTTCAATTGGGTAGACCGTCCCGTTTTGGAGAATGAGAAGGTCTATCTCTTTTCTATTGTTGTCCCTATAGTAGTACAGGTACATCTCAGGGTACTTGCCGTTGTTCACATATGTTTTTATAATTTCTGAAACTACGTAGGTTTCAAATATGCTGCCGCTGTACGCGCTGATTTCCAAAGTTTGGCTGTCCACGTATTTTGAAAGGAAACAGGCGAGCCCTGTATCCATAAAATACAGTTTTGGCCTCTTGACGATTCTTTTTATTGCGTTGTTGCTGTATGGCTGAAGAAAATACACAAGCCCGGAAGTCTTTAAGACGGACATCCAGCTTTGCGCCGTCTTTATGTCTATTTCCATTTCTTTCGCTAAGTCGTCATACACCAGCTCCTGACCTGATCTGACAGCAATGGATGACATGAACTTAAGGAACTTTGCCTCGTTTCTTACTGCTATTAAATCCCTTATGTCCCTTTCTAGGTAAGTCTGCAAATACCCTGAATAGTACTCGTGCGTGTCCAGCTTGGCGTCTTTGGCGAGCCTTGGGAATTGCCCTCTGAATATCAGTTCGTACAATTCTGCCAAACCCATTTTTCTTTTTTGCTCTCTTGCTGCAAGATGGCCTGCGACAGGCACGAACTGGGCGTCGTCTTCTCCGAACCTTTCATTTGTGCTGAGTCCGTGTAGCGTCAGCACTGAAACTCTGCCTGCCAATGATTCTGAAACGCCTTTCATCATCTTGAATATTTGGGAACCTGTCAGGATATACATGCCATTTGAATTACCATCGTCATTAACTGTTTTTTCGTCTACCGCGATTTTTATATAGGGCAGCAATTCCGTCGCGTACTGTATTTCATCTATGATAAGGGGTGGCATGTATTTCTTTAAAAATAAACCCGGGTCGTTTTTTGCAAGATCCCTTTCTACAGGATTGTCCAGTGTGACATATCGGTATTGCTTTTCCGTCTGTAAATTTCGCAGCAAGGTTGTTTTTCCGGTTTGCCTCGCACCGGTAATAAGCACGATCGGAA
Source organism: Clostridiales bacterium (assembly GCA_009782285.1). Classification (GTDB taxonomy): domain Bacteria; phylum Bacillota; class Clostridia; order Peptostreptococcales; family Anaerovoracaceae; genus WRJK01. The sequence continues at coordinate 2,038 of WRJK01000078.1, read as the reverse complement.
ATGTTTCCAAGGAACGAAGAATTCTGCTCTCAATACTTCTTTTTATGTAGTCTTTCATTTTACTGACCTCGCATTATGCAAAATTGGATTCCTATTCCATTTTTACATAAAAACCAACTGCCGTCAAGCACCCTTGTTGAAGAACTTGAATATCTGAAGAAGAAAAACCGGCGAGGCTCGCGCCCCGCCGGCATGTAAAATCCTATTATTCGCCTGTCAATTCTGTTAGTTGGTTCCCTTTCTTCTGACAAAGCGCGTCGCCAGCATGGTTGCCAGTGACATCCCAAGCAGTGCGAAAATGATCATCATGTTGTCCATCCCCGTCTTGGGAACGTCACCTAGGGGAACTTTGTCTCCGTCATCAATGCCCACGACTGTATTGTTCCCAGAGTTGCCAGTGTTGCCATCTACCGGAGGCCTTACGACCGGGTCATTGCCCGTATCGCCTGTATCGCCCGTGTCACCTGGTTCAGGATCAAGAGGCGTTACCGGATCGGTTATCGTAGCACTGCTGCCGGGTTGCTTGCCGTGGTTGGTGGAGCCGCCGGTACCGCCACCGCCACCGCCGGTAGCTGTCCAAATCGCTTTTACTAACAAGTCATCGTTGACATTGGTGAAGACCTTATCCCAACCGTCGAACTTGTAGCCTGTCCTAGCTGCCAACGTAGGAGCAGTAGCCGAGCCGCCTGCCATCACAATCTGCTCAGTCTGCCCGCCTCCGGTGCGTGTCCCGCCAGCTAGGTCAAATTCCACTGTGTATACTGGAACCACATTGATTGTAATAGGTTCACTGACATAATCCTCGCCATCGCCAAGACCATTCACAACGGTCGCTATCACAGTCACTGTTCCGACTTCTGTAGCCTTGAGCACACCGTCGACAAGTGTACCATCTGTGTCGTTCACTAAGCTCCATTTGATGTCCTTGTACGTCGCATTCGGTGGCTGGACAGTGCCTCCCAACTCAGTTTCAAGCCCAACTCCGACCTTGTCCGTCCAGCCTGTAATGCCTGTTACCTGCACAAACGGCGCTGTGGAGGATTGGATTTCAATAGTGAAGTCCTTTGTATAGGGCGTACCGACTGCTAAACCGTTAGCTATGGTAGCCGTAACTTTCACTGTGCCTGCTGCTTCTGCATAAAGCTGCTTTTCAGCGTTGATTACAGCGCCTATGTCGTTGTCCTCAACGCTCCAGACGATGATCTTGTTCGTTGCGTCGGACGGAACAACTGTGCCTACAAGGCTCGTCCAAACTTTCTCCATGATCGTAGTCGGTATGCCTGTAATGTTAGTTACAGGCTTAAACTGTGGAGGTGTGCCACCGCTAACTGATATACCGAATTCTTGTACATAGTCTACACCAACGGCCAAACCGCTCGATATCGTGGCTGTCATGACCACGTAGCCCGCTGTCTCTGTGCGCAGCAAGTTTCCGGTACGGGTAGCGCCTGTGGTACCTGCGTCTTTGATGTCCCAACGGATGGTCTGGTTCGTTGCGTCTGGCGGGTCGACTGTGCCGGCTAAGGTCAGTATGCTTCCTGCCATTGTCGCAGACGGCAGGCCGATGATGTCTTCAACAGGGATGAACATCGGCGGTTCTTTCACTGTTACCGTGAAGCTCCTGACATAGTCGCTCGTCCCGTTGTTCGAGCCGTTCCGCACTGTGGCGCTTATCACGACAGTCCCCCCAGATGTGGCTTCAAATATGTTGCCGCCTGTAATTTTGGCGCCTGTAAATGCTGCCTCCGCGATGTCCCACTCAATAGTCTTGTTGGTAGCGTCGCTTGGCATAACCGTGCCTGTCAGGACAAGGGGCTCACCGACCGTGGCCTCGCTGGGCAGGCCTGCTATGCTCTCTACTGCCACAAAGGGGGCAGAGCCTACAGCGATGGGGAAGTCTTTGACAAAGTCGACACCGGTCCCCCTGCCGTTCACTATCGTGGCCGTAAGCACAGCTGTGCCTACATCTGTGGTGTTCATCCTGTTGCCGTTGACGATGGTGGCGCCTGTCGTTCCGGCGTCCTTAACGGTCCATATG
>WRJK01000077.1 GCA_009782285.1 Clostridiales bacterium | reverse complement strand
CGACCTGAACCGCGACGGCGTGGTTGACGCCCTCGACCTTGGCATCATGCTGCTGTACTGCGGCTTTGACAACGACTCCGCCGACTGGGGCGCCTTGGCCAAGGTCAACGACGCATGGGGCAACCCGGTAACGGCAAGCATGTGCGACGTGAACGGCGACGGCCTCATCGACATGCTCGACCTGCTCGACCTGTTCATACACTACACAAAATGACAAGGCGGCTTTGCCTTTGACAACCTGACCTTGTTACTGTAATGACGACAGCCCCCTGTGATGAAATGAAACAGAAATCACGGGGGGCTACGGCGAACCCCAACGACAGAACAAAAGAGGCAAAAAAAAATTGGAGGAGAAAGATAAGATGAAAAGAATTTCGAAAAACATTTTGTGCTTGTTACTGACGCTCGGCTTGGTGTTTACGATGGGCATGTTTTCTTATGCCGACGATTATGCCAACGATGCACCGATAGCTGTCGACGAGCCAAGCATTGCAGCAGCTGCGGCAGATCCAGAGCTGGGCATGAGCATCAAGTACGTCCAGGTCATGAACGGCGGCGCCACCCAGGCGATCTACAAAGACGGCAGGAACTACGACGTCAGCTTGTACACTGTCTACAAGGGCGACGACCCGGAGCTGGCGGTCAATGGCGAAAACCCGAATTTGTATTACACCACGGCCAGAAACCCCAGCCATCAAGACCATAGGACATTCACTTTTCAGATCGTCCTGGACAAGGGCGACTACACGGGGATAGGCACCGACGCAGGTGAATTCAACCCTGCAGGCGTCACTTTCGCATACACTGTTGGTACGTCTAACTGGAACGGGATCAATTCACAAACCAACAAGAGTGCTGTGATTGACGGCGACTACATCATTTTCACTGCTGACGTTTTAATGTCCACAGGCGGCAACGCCGCAAACAACACAAGCGTGAACATACCTTACTCGCCCTACTACTCCCAAGGGAGGCCGGGCTCGTCTCAGTACGGCCGCATTGGCACCGCCCCCATCAGGGCGACTTACGGCGGGGCCACTATCGGCCAGATGGATCTTCACATGTCCATAAACGACTCGTTCTACATGTGGTCGGAAACTGACGCCCTAGCTAAGAGCTACATAGCGACATACGGCCCCGACGGTACTGACGAATACGGCCCCTACGGCAGATACATGAGATTTGAGTCCCTTGGCAAGACCACCGGCGGCCGCGACATCTGGGCATCAATAATAGCTGATTCCAAAGAGTCTGTCGACGAATACCTTTCCGTCACCCAACCTCTCATGAACAGCGACCCTGCCCTGCTGATGAGCCAGCTGGAAGGAGGCAGCCAAAAGAGCGTGCTCCTCTTCAACGCGATACACGGCAACGAAGTCGAAGGCAACGGCATACTGGCAGACATGAGGGAGCGCCTGCTGAAAAAAGAGACGTGGAAATTCACGGCAAGGAAACCTGAGTTTACACAGAGAATACTGCCAACGAGCAACAGCAGCCAGAGCGGCGGCACAAGAGTTATAGCCGCCAATCGCTGGGACAAAAACTCCATCCTTGACCTTGAGCTCGACGTTGACGAATTCCTTGACAAATACATCGTCGTCCTCGTATACTACAGTAACGCTGACGGCAACTCTGCGCCAAGGAGGGAGAACAACTACGGGCAGGACCCGAACCGCGACGGCGGAATATTCGCTTACGTGGAGACCCGCGCTATGTCCAAGGCGCTAACCAAATGGGATCCGTTCTACGTTTTGGAATTCCACGACAATGTACAAGGCCTCCTCATTGACGGCACCACTCCGCCAATGGAGCCCAGCCTTGAAGCGGACCTCATAGAGAACTACGAGTACGGCCTCATCGACGCCATAGGCATGTCGGCCATCGGCCTTTCTGCCTTCAACAACTACTTCCTGCCCACAAGAGACCAAGTACAGGGCTGGGACAACGGCGCAGTGATATACACCCCTGCCATGGCTATGATGTGCGGTGCGCTGGGGGGCACCATGGAATGCCCGAACAACACTCAGGACAACAACGACGCCATCCTGCAAGGCATGTTTGGGCTCTTCAAGTACTGCCTCGACGAAAGGGACGGCATCTTCGGCAACAAGCTTGAATTCAAGCGACGCGGCGTGGAGAACATCGACTCCAAGGAGCTGGTGGACCCGCTGCTCACCAACATCCACAAGTTCATTGACGAGATAAGAAGCAGGGTAAGCTTCAACATCCCCGCTACAGTGAGCCAACCCCGCCCGAGGATGAAGGATGCAGCAGGCAACGAGCTTTCCTTCTTCCCGGATTACTACGTGCTTCCGGTTGATACGGCTCTCCAATTCAGCCCGGCAGGCGCAGTCCAGGCTCTGGTGGACCTTCAGGAGCTCGGCGGCGTACTTGTCGAAAGAACCACAGAGGCGGTATCCTACGACGGTGTAACATACCCCGCCGGAACATATCTCATCAACATGAAGCAGGCTCGCAGGACATTCGCCAACACGCTGCTCTATCCGGGGTTTGACTCAAATATTTACGGCGGCGCACTCTACGACGGCAACACAATCGTCAGCTGGCCCGGCCAGAAGGGCTTCAACGCCACAAGGCTGTGGGCACCTGATCTCTTCACAGGGAAGACCGAGCAGGTCGACATGGTGAAGCAGGTTGAGCTGCCGGGCGACGGTGAGTACGTCATCTACACGAATTCCGGCCAAGACGCGGTCAGGCTTACGAACAGGCTGCTCAGCAGCAACTGCGACGCATGGATGGTCACGGGCTATGTACCGGGCGCCGCCCTTGGCGACATCGTAGCCAGGCGCGCAGACGTGCTTGAGAAGGTTGCCCCCCTAAACAACGAGATATTCGGCCCGCTGGCGCTTAGCGTGTTCGGCATTGACGGTGGGAACGCCGTGCCTGTCAACACAAAGAAGCTTGTCAGGCCGACTATTGCCACGTCGCGGCCTTCGGGCAATACGCTCAGGTACGCTTATGATGCACTGGAGTTTACGTACAGCTTCAGCACAACAATCGGATCAAGCTCTGTGTACGTGGGAACATCGGCTTCCTCCAACGCCACTGTCCCGCAATTCATCTACAGCGCAGCAGGCGGCACGGTAAACGGCGCGAACCTGCTTGGAGCAGGCGCAGTAACAGCCACCTCCGCCAACGGCAGCCAGGCTGAAATGCTGGGCAACGCCGTATGGACGGGAAGCAGCATCGTGGCGTCTAACTTTGGGCTTTTCGATCAGATATTCCAGTACACCAACAACAAGTACAGCAACCTGCGCAGCGACGTGAAGCCGCTGGCTGCATACACCACCAGCAATATATACCTGTCTGGGCGCAAGGGCGTCACAGCAGGCAACAATGCCACCAACAGAGGCCTTGTCATGGCAGTTACCGGCATCAAGGCAAACGGTACGCCAATCACCTGCATCACGGAAGATCCGTTCAACAGGGACCGCTACCAGGTGCCCTGGTGCCTCATGGCGAACTCCATATTCGCGTACGCTTCCGGCATAGCGGACATTCCGAGGCCGACAGTCACCGTGGATGTGGACAGCGTTGAAACAGGCGTAGACTTTGATGTAACGTTGGGCATACGCGCGGAAGACACGGCAGGCGTCAACGCGACTGTCGCCGTGAAGAAATACAAAGTCAACGGCACGCTTCTTGAACCTGTGTACGACCCGGCAGACCCGGCATGGGCAGACATCCCGGCTGGTGACGTCGTCACCGTGTTTGACGTCAACGACGTAGGCGGTGAATACTACCTCCACTGGTACGTGGAAAACTCCAAGGGCGTTGCTACCCAAGGCAACTCCGGTCCATACGTGAAAGTTCCGGTTGGAATCACCCTCAGTGCCCCTGAAGTCAGCGGCATCGAAAACGACGTAGTGTACACCCTGTCCCTCAACAGGGCAGGCAACGTGCTGGACGTCGAACTGGAATTCGTAGTTGACGGCAACATGCTGGCTTTCGTGGACATTGAGCCGCTAAACGGCTTCGACAGAATTGACGGCATCGCTTGGAAAAGCCTTGGCGGCGACGTCTGGAAAGGCTCTGTCACGCTGGGGTACCCGTCAGGGGACGGCACTGGCTTCACCCTAAAGGGCACAGCTGACATTGCCAAGTTCGTCTTTGCCCCGAGGGCTCTGGGAGAAGCGACCGTAGAGCTTACAAACGTCAAGGTGGCAGGCCTCAGGAACGAGGTTACCGCTTACATCGACTTTGTAATCGAGGCCGGCGAAGCCACCACGTTCATCGACAAGCTTGTCTACTCGAAATACGACCTGAACAAGGACGGCATCGTTGATGCGCTGGATCTGGGCATCATGCTGCTGTACTGCGGCTTTGACAGCGACAGCCCGAACTGGGCCACGCTGGTCAAGGTCAACGACTCCAAAGGAAACGGCGTCACCGCAAGCATGTGCGACGTCAACGACGACGGCATGATCGACATGCTCGACTTGCTCGACCTGTTCATCCATTACACGAAGTGACAAAAGGGGACGGTTCCTCTGTCACGCTAGATAAGGCGGGCCGCAAGGCTCGCCTTTTTTTCTGCGCGGGGAACCTTGTCTCTTGAATTCGACTACAAAATATGATAAGATTAATCATGCTTCAGTAAGCAGAAGCCTGTTTTAGCTGGATTGAAAAAGACTAAAATTAGCTTATGAAAGGCTGTGATAATACCGGTGCCGCTCATTCCGGCCATAAGAGCCGTCTAACCACGTTGTACGAAACCAACGAGGCTGAAAACAGCGAACCTCAACACCAGAACAAAAGAGGCTGAAAACGGCGAACCCCAACACCAGAATAAAAGAGGCAAGATTTTTTTGGGAGGTAATTGTAACATGAATAAAATGACAAAAAACATTTTGTGTTGGCTTTTAACGCTTGGCTTGGTTTTTTCGATGGGCATATTATCTTTTGCCGACGACTTTGCCGCCGACGAGCCGATAGCAGTTGCAGAACTTGACATTGCAGCAGCGGAAGCGGATGCGGATGCGCCGGAAGGCTTGGCGATGCTCTCTGCTGAAGATTCGGTGTCCAGCATTTCAATTAAACGTGCGCAGGTCATGAATGGCGGCGCCAACCAGATCATTTGGCGAAATGCAGAGAAATGGGACATCAGCTTATATACTGTCTACAAGGGCGACGACCCCGTGCTAGCGGTAAATGGCGAAGACCCGGCACTGTACTACACCACGGCTCGCATGGTCAACTTGCAAGATCCCAGGCGCTTCACCTTGGAAATCAAAATACCAAAGGGCGATTTCACCGGCATAGGCACTGCGGCAGGCGAATTCAACCCCGCAAACGTCTCTATCACGTACACCTCAAACGGTACGCAGACCCTTGTGCCAGCAAACACCAGAGTGCTCAGTGCTGTAATTGGCGAAGAATATGTCGTCGTCGAGGCAGAAATCGAAACCACCGGCGTTGGCTTAACCAGCTCTTCAGCCACCAACTACCCATACACGCCGTATTACAATGCCGGCAGGCCAAGTTCAGCCAACTGGAACCGCATTGGCGTGTGGCCTTTGAACGTCAGCTACACCGGAATGGGCGTCGTGGCAACGATGCAACTCAGAACGTCCTACAACGACTCCATCCAGAGGTGGCGCGAAGTCGACGTTTGGGCAAAGGATTACATATCCAAATGGCCCGAAGGCACCACAGAGTACAGCGAACAGGGCAGGTACATGCTGGTTGAATCCGCCGGCCAGTCAACTCTGGGCCGCGACATGTGGTCAATGGTCATTTCAGACTCCAAAAAATCGGTGGACGATTACCTGAATGTCACAGTACCCCTTATGAACGAAGACCCCGCCTCAATGCAGCGACAGATTGAAGAAGGCACTTTCGACCACAAAGGCACTTTGATCTTTACCTTAGTGCACGGCAACGAGATACAAGGCAACGGGATACTGGTTGATCTGAGAGACCGTCTGCTGCACAAAGAAAAAATTAAATTTACCGTAAGGGACGTAGCGGACACAAGGTGGATAGCCCCCACATCCATGACCAATTCTTCCGCAGGGACTAGGGTCAACGCGGATCGAGGCAAGGTCGTCGACCAAGTGTTGGACGTTGACGCTTTCCTAGATGAATACATCGTTGTCATATTGTTCGTGGCAAACCCGGACGGCAACGAGTCGCCGGCGAGGGCAGGCAATTTCGGGAACGACCCGAACCGCGACGGTGGCCAATTCAACTTCAAGGAAACAAAGAACACAATGCGCCTTGTAACCAAATGGGATCCTATTTACCTAGTGGAAACCCACGACAACGTATCGACTTTCCAGATCGACGGATGCACACCGCCGCTCGAGGCGAGCCTTGAAGCTGACTTGATAGACAGCTACATGGTCAATTTCCTCGAAGCCATCGGCTATGGCGCAATTGGCAACTCGTTCAACCACTTCAACATTCCGATGAGGGACATGGTTCAAGGTTGGGACGCGGCAGCGCTGGTATATGACGCATCGATTCCGATGATGCACGGCTCCCTGGGAAGCACCTTGGAGTTCCCCACCCAGTGCCAGGATGCCATCGACTCCGGCTTGCAAGGGTTCATCAACCTTTTGAAGTATGTTAGCGACGAACGCGCCGGAGTAATGAACAACAAGCTCGAATTCAAACGAAGAGGCGTGGAAAACATTGACGCCAAGGACAAGGTCGACCCGCTGCTCACCAGCATTGACTGGCGTTTCGAGCGATTGAGGGGAGTACCGCAGTCACAAGGCGGATTGAGCTTCAACTTGTCCACACTGGTAAAAATGCCTCGCCCAAGGCTTAAGGACGCAGACGGCAACGAACTCTCATTCTTCCCTGAATACTGGGTCGTTCCAGTGGACAGGAGCCTGCAGTACAGCCCGCAAGGCGCTTTAGAGTCGCTGGTAAACCTCCAAGATTGGGGCGGCGTAAAGATTGACCGGACAACAGAGCAGGTAACGGGAGCCGACGGGGTGGTGTATCCCGCCGGGACGTATCTGATTGACATGCATCAAGGCAGAAGGTCATTCGCCAACTCGGTGTTCTACTATGGCTTTGACACCTCTAACTTCAGCGGCCTTTACGACAGCCAGACGGTTGTCAGCTGGCCTGCGATGAAAGGCTTCAACGCCCTGAGGGTTTGGGAAACCGGGCTCTTCGACGGCATAACTGAAAGGGTCGACATGACTCAGCAGACCATTCTGCCAGGCGACGGCGAATACGTCATCTACGCCAACGCCGGCCATGACTCAATAAGGCTCACCAACAGGTTGCTGGACAACGGCAGGCCCGTATGGATGGTCACCGGCTATATCCCAGGCGCCTCCATTGGCGACTACGTAGCCAAGCGCACTGACGTGTTCGAGATGATACAGCCCATGGTTAACCCGCAATTGGGTTCCTTAGCTTTGAGCGTGGTTGGCATTGACGGCGGAAACGAACCGCCCGCCGACGGTGTGGCGAAACAGCTCGTCAGGCCGATAATAGCCGTATCCAGGCCGGGAACGACTTCTGTGAACAGGCTAATGTACGATTCACTGGAGTTCTTCAACTTCTCCAACGGTTCGACGACCACAGGGTCAGTTTGGGTAGGCTCAGGTGCCCCGGCAAACAACAACATCCCAGCTTTCATGTGGAGCGCAACAGCTGCCAACGTGGTCACAGCACTGGGGACAGGCGCTGTAGCAGCCGGCAACCCCAGTGGGCAAGCCGAAATGGTCGGACAGGGCGAATGGATTGGAACCAGCACCATTGCGACGAATTACGGTTCAAACAATGTTGTGTTCACCAATTCCGCCAACAAGTACCTCAACCCGCGCAGCGACATTAAGGTACTCGGCAAATTCGTCACCACAACGAACGGGGCGGATATATACATGGGCGGCCGCAGAGGCCTTGCAAACTCCACCGGATACAGCGGCAGGATAGTGGCGGTCACCGGCATTAGGGCCAACGGCACCGGAGTCACCGCTATCGGCGAAAACGTCGGCGACAGGAACCGCGCCCAGGGTACGTGGCATCTTCTGGGAAGCTCCGTGTTCGCCTATGCCGCAGGCATTACGGACATTCCGAGGCCAACGGTTGCAGCAGACTACAACAAGGCTGAAACCGGCGTAGACTTTACGGTATCGCTTGACATACTTGCTGAAGACACGGCAGGCGTAAACGCAACGATAGCAACAAAGAAGTACAAAATAAACAACACGCTTCTTGAGCCTGCATACGACCCGGCAGACCCGGCATGGAAAGACATCCCAGCCGGCGACAAAGTCACGGTGTTTGACGTGAACAACAGCGGCGGTGAATACTACCTCCACTGGTACGTTGAAAACTCGAAAGGCGTTGCAAGCCAAGGCAACTTGGGCCCGTATGTGAAAGTTCCGGTTGGAATCACCCTCAGCGCCCCTGAAGTCAGTGGCATCGAGAACGACGTAGTGTACACCCTGTCCCTCAGCAGGGCAGGCAATGTGCTTGATCTCGAACTGGAATTCGTGGTAGACGGCAACATGCTGGCTTTCATGGACATTGAACCGCTAAACGGCTTCGAAAGAATAGACGGCATCTCTTGGAAGAGCCTTGGCGGAGACGTCTGGAAAGGCTCTGTCACGCTGGGGTACCCCTCAGGTGACGGCACCGGCTTCACGCTCAAAGGCACCGCTGACATCGCCAAGTTCGTCTTTGCCCCAAGGGCACTGGGCGAAACGACTGTGGAGCTTACAAGCGTCAAGGTGGCAGGGCTCAGAAACGAAGTGACGGCCTACATCGACTTCGTCATCGAAGCCGGCAAAGCCACCACGTTCATCGATAAGCTCGTCTACTCGAAATACGACCTGAACAAGGACGGCATCGTGGACGCACTGGATCTGGGCATCATGCTTCTCTACTGCGGCTTCGACTCAGACAGTCCGAACTGGGCCACGCTGGTCAAGGTTAAGGACTCCAGAGGAAACGGGGTCACTGCAAGCATGTGCGACGTAAACGGTGACGGCATGATCGACATGCTCGACCTGCTAGACCTGTTCCTTCACTACACAAAATAGCATTTGACTGAAATAACCGCCCCGGCCGCTGGCTGGGGCGGTTTTCGTCTCTATACAAGTCAGCATATAAAACTCGCTGGAATTGGTATACTATATTTATTACTCGCTGGGATTGATGCAAAAATGGGTTTCACAGCGAGTAATAAATATGTATTCTCGATATAATAGTGTTGATTTCAATAAAAACATGTGCTATACTATGTTTATTACTCGCTGGGATTGATGCAAAAATGGGTTTCGCAGCGAGTAATAATACTCGGGGAGGCTGTTTCATGGAAATAATCGGAAGGGAGCGCGAACGGCGCATATTAACTCGCTGCGAACAGTCGGGCAAACCAGAGTTTGTTGCCGTGTACGGACGACGCAGGGTCGGAAAAACACACCTTGTTACTGAGCATTTCAGCAACAAGTTTTCCTTTTCCGTGACAGGCATTTCGGACGGAAGCATGAAAGAGCAGCTACGCGAGTTCCGCAGGTCACTCATGAAACACTATCAAGGTGAAATCCCGATGCCGAAAGACTGGCACGAGGCGTTTGGTTTGCTTGAAGCGCAAATTTCCCAAGACAATACGCTCGGCAAAAAGACTCTTTTCATTGATGAGCTGCCTTGGCTCGACACGCACAAATCCGGCTTTCTTCCCGCGCTTGAGCATTTCTGGAACTCGTTCGCTTCACGGCGCCCGGACATCCTGCTGATCGTCTGCGGATCAGCCGCCTCTTGGATGATAAACAACCTCATCGAAAATTACGGCGGCCTTCACAACAGGGTGACGGAAGCGATTGTGGTAGAGCCGTACCAGCTTTGCGACTGCGAAGCGTTCTTTAAGAGCAGAGGCATTTCCTTCAATCGAAGGCAGGTCGCCGAAGCGTACATGATACTCGGGGGCATCCCCTACTATATGGACGCCATGGATAAAATGCTCGGGCTGAACCAAAACATAGACCTTCTGTTGTTTGAAAAAAACGCTAAGCTCGGAAATGAATTTGCCCGGCTGTACCATTCGCTTTTCCGCCATGCGGACAACCATATCCGTGTGGTGGAGACACTTGCGAAGAACGGTGCCGGCATGACTCGGCAGGAACTGTCTGCCGCAAGCGGCATATCGGACGGGGGAGGTCTTACAAAAGTATTGGCCGAACTGGAATCCTGCTGTTTGATCGGCCGGAGTTTCGACATCCGCAAAAGGAGGAACGGCGACTACTTCAAGCTGATCGACTTTTATTCCTTGTTCTATTTCAAATACCTGAAAAACCGCAGAAACGCAGACCCTCATTTCTGGACTAACTACCTTGCAGACCCGGCTCACAGCGCTTGGTGCGGCTATGCGTTTGAAAGGCTCTGCATGGCGCATACCGAACAGATCAAGCATCGGCTTGGCATATCCGGCGTCATCGCAAGCGTGTACGCATACCGCAGTGTGCAGCAGAAGGGTGGTGCGCAAATCGACATGGTTATCGACCGCCGGGACGACACAGTCAACCTCTGCGAGTGCAAATACTACAACAAACCGTACACCTTGACGGAAAAAGACGCTGCGGATCTCGAACGGAAAAAGGACGTCTTTCTGCGGGAAACCGGAACGAAAAAGTCGATACATATGACGATGATCACCGCCAGCGGCCTTGCTCAAAGCGCATACAGAAACGAAATCCAGGCAGAAATCACCCTTGACGACCTGTTTTGGCCTGCAAATTAAACCACAACCAAAAACGCACGTCGATTACTCCCAGTCAAATATGTTCAGGTTCTCGTAACCTAAGTCTGTGTATTTTAATTCGATCACGTAAGACGGCAGTGCAGGGTCCCCCAAATACTCGGCAAAAATTGTATTATAGTTGACGCAAAACCCGATAATCTTGCCAGCCGCGCCCTCCGCATGGGCAGAAACGTCGATGCTCCTCGAAAGCCCGCTTTCCTCACGCAGCTGCTGGTCCGCTTCAAGCTTGCTATTTACAGCGGCTTCAAGGATTCCGTCTATATCTGCGCTTTCATGGAATACGTCCGCAATCTGCACGGGCTCTTCGCCCCCAAGACGGTAGCACCAAAGGGTTTGGCGCGAACTGTCAAAGCGCTGTGCGCCCGTTGAAAGCGAATAGACTGAGGCGCTTTCGTAAATCCGAATGTTTATGAAATCCTGAACCCTGCTGGTGTCTACAAACTTGTTGTAAACCGTGTCCGTCTCCTGCGCCGAAAGGCTTTTTAACACCTCTTTCATCCGATTGATCAGATCGCCGTCCTCGCTTTCCTCCGCGAAGACCGCCCGCAGCGCGTATTCCGGAAAATCTTCCTGGTACTTTGCGCGCAAGGACACGTTGATGCCTTCGTCGGTATAGTTATTATCAAGCCATTTAATTTCGCCGACATACGTTATCAGCGACCGTTCCCCCTCGATGCCGCCTACATAGATATTCACGCTCGGGTCGTAGAACCGCTTCGCGACTGCAAAATCCCCGTCGAGATTCAAATCGACGCAGACTTCTATATCAGGCCTGTCTGTTGGCAAAGGGTCAAGGTAACGCAACCCTACGGTTTGAAGCGCATGCCCCCTCAACAAAAACTGCGGCTCTTTCAGATATTTCGCGAGGCTCTCGGCAAGGACGTCCTTTTGCACCACGACATCAAAACGCAAAAGACAGTCTTCTGCGCTGCCCGCGATCAGGTTGCGGTAGTCCACGTTGTCTGCAAACACTTCGCCTAGGCCGAACTCCTCGCCAGTGCCTAGGTCGACGTTGTATGTCTCAGTTATTTCGTAATTGCCCGCATACTCAAGAGGTGGGCTGCTTGACAGTCTGCCGAACATCCATCTGTATATTGCTCTGACTGAAAGGATGTTGTTGTAGTTTCCACAGCATTCAAGTGCGACAGTCTGCGTAGTGCATTCTAAGCCGGCGTTTTTCTCCTGCGCTACGTCAGGTATCTCCCCTGGCTGGTTCTTGGCGTACCTGCCCTTCAGGTGCTCGTTAACCTTGCTTTCCACCGCTTTGTCCAAAAGTCCATCGATTTGAAAGTGCATGCCGATGAAAGCTATGCCCTCAATCTGGTCGTTTTCAACCACTTCCGAGAATACAAGCGGGTTTTCGACTAAGTACCTGACGTCGACAGGCGCGTTGATCTGGTTGGCCTGACTTGTTTGACCGGCTTGCCCGCTTTCAGCAGCGCAGCCACACAAAAAAACCATGCAGCTCAATATTGCCCAGTACACGGCATGTTTGCTTGTTTTCACAGTTCCCTCCTTTGGCCTCACAGCAAACTGGCATCCAATATGAAATCCGGCACCTTGCACGGCCTAATATCGATTTCTTCCCATACGTTCCCCGCAACATACGGATCGTTGTCGAGCCATTCGCTTAAAAGGGCGTCCTTTGAAGGAAAGTCGACGATCATAACAGACCCAATCATCTTGCCTTCATCGTCAAGCAGCGCTGACGCGAAAAGCCACTTGCGCTCTTTAACAAGCTTTTTCGCACCAGCAAGATGCTGCTCCCGCACACTGCTCCTGCGGGCGCCGGCTTCACTGTCCTTCCCATCATAAGCTGTTACTATAAACTGCATTTTACACCTCCGTAAACAAAACCATTTGCCGTTCCATTGCCGGCTGCTTCCGAGAACAGTATATCACAGGCACTGGAACCCTGTAAAGCATGAAGCGGAAGGTATTGTACAAACTCGGGAACCTGAGCGAGGCTAAGCTTGATGACGTCGTCAAAGCTATCGTCAGAGCCCTTGTCGGCAAGCTTAAAGATCAGCGATTGTCTGCTTAATTTCAGTTAAAAACGACTGCACCCGTTCAAAGACGCCTTCCACATTGAAAATGCCCCTGTGGTGCGCATTTTCAACTTCAAGGAAGTCAACATTGCCTGGAAACAGTCCAACCAGCCTCGCAGACGATGAAAACGGAACAACTTCGTCGCTTCGGGAAGCTATGACAAGTGCAGGGCACTCTACTTTTGGCGCCCATTTGTCAGATGCGAGCTTCTGCTTCACCAACAGTTTCATCGGGCCGGTAAAAACAGGAACCACATTGTTGAAAAGATCGCACCCGTTGGCGTAAGGAGCGGCAAGGATCACCCCTGCGACCGGACGGTTGGCCGCAAGGTACACGGCGCATCCCGTTCCCAGGCTGTAGCCAATAGTGACAATGCACTCGCTGTCCACATTCGGGAGCGATGCGGCCCAATCGTACACCGCCAGCGCTTGGCGGCACATCTTCGAGTAGCTCGTGCGCCCGCCGTTTTGCCCGTAACCTTCGTAATCCATGTATAGATAATTATAACCGGCGTAATACACCCATTGCCCCGACTCCTCGTTGCTGCGCATATGCCTGGACGAACAGTTGAGGTTCCCGCCGAAATAAATAATCAACGGTGCTTTCTCATCGTTTGCCTGATACATCGTGCCGTGGTAAGTCGTCCCGTTTTCTGCCGTGAACCCGACTTCATGATACGCTGGTTTGTCACGCAGAAACTCGCGGCTTGCCGGGTCGTCTACGTTGCGAAAAATTATTCTGTCAGGAACCACGTACACAAGGCCGCAGACTAAAACAAAAACAGCGGCGACTGCTATGGCGATTCGTTTTTTAACGGTGCTTTTCATCGTGTCCCCTCTATAGTTTGTGTCGGTATCTAGCCAAAAAACAGCTGGTCGAGGCTTTCTTGCGACCAGTTGCTGTTTGGGATTACTTCTGAGCATATGTTGTCCTTGCTGAATATCAGCGCCGGCTTATCTGAGTTGTCATAAATCAAAATCTTGTCGCAAACTTTTATTAGCCGAGGCAACAACGCCAATGAGCGATGATAACGCAAACGTATTTTTTCCTCCGGCACGTCATGGCCACCCGCAGCAAAACGCGCCCTGACCCTTGCAACGTTAATGTTTTCGTCACATGTCAAAACAAAGACGCATTGCACTTCATAACCGTGCGCTTTTGCCTTTTCCATCAGCAGCAGGTTGCGTTCTGTAGACAAGACCGTTTCAAACGAAAAGTCTGCCTTGCTGTCAAGCAAAGTTTTTCGCAATGATTCTGCCTGTTCGGCAGCTTCAATGTCGGTCAAATTGTACTCTTTTTTCAGGTCGTCTGCGTTAACATAGGTTCCAAACACAGGAAGCCCGCGGGTGAGCGTGGATTTCCCGGAACCGTTTGGCCCTGCGAAAACCAGCACTGTTGGTTTTTTAGAAACATCACTTGCTGACATACTCACGCGTCCCGTCTGCATTCTCCAAGAACGCCTGTTTGCTTACTTGGTCATATCTTGCTACCGGGAACCCTTTTCGCCGGCTTTCAGCGATTTCTTCCTGTACAGCTGATTCAAATGCGCCTGTTATGCCCGATGCGGAGTAACCGTTTGCGTAGGTAGTGTTATTTACGCTTATCGGAAATGGGATAGCTGATTCGCTTACTGCCTTATGCAGGAACACATTGAGCGCAGTCGTCATATTCATTCCCATGCGCCCGAATAGGGTATCAGCACAGTTTTTCAAGTCTTTGTCAACGCGGAAAGTTACGCGCACTTCGTTTTGAGCTTGCATCGTTTGATCTCCTTCCCATATATTCTATGCATATTTTAATATATGTGCCTCATTTTGTCAACCAATATATGAACAATATATGCTTATCGGTGAATAATACGCAATTACTCATAGTTTATCTATATATTGAAATCTTGCCGCCTTCCTCGTAATGGATATATGACGGGACGCAGTCAGAAGTGCCGTACCACATCCCCGACGCGCCCACATCCGGGCGCCAGCTTGAATACAGCGGGTAACCGCCGAAATCAGTGTATCCGGCTTGGCCACACTTTCGGACCTTAACGTCAGAAACCCTCGCCCCGATGGATTTCGAGAAGCAGTTCTGCCCATCGAACTTTTTAGTCATCGCCATAGAAATCACAGTCTTTACCGAGGCGTTTTCAAAATCGCCCACCGCCGACTTTTTCCGTATTGCCTCCTTGCCATCGAGCCC
>WRJK01000076.1 GCA_009782285.1 Clostridiales bacterium | reverse complement strand
AAAGCATTAACGCAAATGAAAATGCTCGCTTTGCTGCGGACAACTTTTTTGTCCTGTTAAATGAATGCATTATGGTTTCCTCCTTCAGTTAGTAATAATTAACACTGGTACACCAGCATTGGTACTATTGTAAGGAAAACATGTAAAATTTGATGAAAGGGGTAGTAAAGGTTCTGTACAATTTTGGTAAATCTTGCCCTGCAAACATGAAGGCTGCCTCAACTTGCCGTTGAAGCAGCCCACTTTACACTTTTATTGATGCAACAAGCCGTGTCTCGTCACTTCGTGTAGTGAATAAACAAATCCAGCAAATCCAACATGTCGATGACCCCGTCGCCGTTTACGTCACACATGCTAGCGGTAACCGGCTTGCCCTTCGAGTCGTTGACCTTCACCAATGTGTCCCAATCGGCGCTGTCGATGTCAAAACCGCAGTACAGCAGCATGATACCAAGGTCAAGGGCATCGACTTTGTTGTCCCTGTTAAGGTCGTATTTTGAGAAAACGCGCTGGTCGATGTTTGTCACGGCTTCGCCGCCTGAAATCACGGAATCAAGGTAGACGGTCACGTCCCCCTCAAGCCCGACTGCCCTGAAGCCGGTCAGAACCATAGCCGCGTCGCCTTTGGCTCTTGGGGCGAACATGAATTTTGCGACGTCTTCGGGGGAGTCTGCATTGAAGCCTTCGTCGCTTCCTGCCGGGTACCCGAGGGTGACAGTGGCTTTCCATGTGCTGCCGCCTGCAAACCTCCAGACTATGCTGTCTACAGCAGTAAACCCGGCAAGGGTTTCGACGCCTTTTCCTGCAAGCATATTCCCGTCCACTTCGAATTCCAGTTCCAATGACAGCACGTTCTCCGCGCCGCTGAGGCAAAGGGTGAACTCGACGTCCTTGTCAATGTCGCTCTCGGGATCCACGCTGAGGCTTGCGAAAACCGTTTTTCCCGGATACGCAGGATTGAGGTCGATGCCGGACGCATTGGCCAGCAAAGCATTTGCAATGATGCGGTAATACAGCTGGCCGGCGGCTTTACCGAATACGTTGTTCACTATCACAGTAATGGGAATATCTGTGCCCTCTTTTTCGTAGACGCCCGCGGCAACCATCGCCTTGCCCTTGTAAACGTCGGCAGAGCCCTTAGGATACACCTTGCCGGCTATAAAGTAGTCGGCTTCGTCGCTGACCACTACAATCGGCTTCAAGAAGCCGGGCAGCGAATCCAAGTACCGGGGCGATGGCTCCACGCCCAGCGCGTTGTTCATGCTGTACACAGAACCGTGGGTCTGCATATTCGACAGTATCAAACTCGAACCGGAGTAGGTTGCTCGCAGCAAGGCTTCGCCGTCCACGTCCACAGTAGCCACTCGGTTTTCAGGTTCTGAAATTATCGCGTTGACATTGGCGCCGCCGGGGTTGACACCGCCTACTAGGATGACGGGCGCACCGCCGTTAATTGCGTCCAGCAAATCCCCGCCCGGCCTGGCGTTGCTTAGCAGGTACACGTTGGCGCCGTCTCTTGTCCCTACGGCAACGCTGTTGTTCCTAGCCGCGTTGACGGTAATTTCCCCGATATCCTCGAATTCAAACAAGTCAAGGAAGTACTGGACCAGCAGATGGTTTGACCTGCTGTTGTACTGGCCCATTTCAGCCCCGTAACCGACATTTGGCTTTACTATCTTCTTTGCGTTGTATGGCCATTGGTTTCCGCAGCCTATCAGGTTCACGTTAAGCGATTTGTTTCCAAGTATCAGGTTTTCCGCAGCAGTCGCTTTATTGACCGCGTCCGCAGCTGTGGTGACGAAATCGCCAATTGACGCGCCCTTGAAGTACCCGTCCACCATGCGCACCTCCACAGAGTCTTTAAGCAGCCTGTTTACAAGCCTTATGGCGTCGGCGCTGTTGTTTTTGACAATGACATATGTGTCAGTTCCGGCAAAGCTAGCAGGGTCTGCCGACAGGTCAGCAGGGGAAGTTTTCCCCTCGAACACGCCTTTTTCATAAACAGGAACGCATTCGAACCCTCGCAGTTGAGGATAACTGACGACTATGCTGTCGTAGAGGCTTTCGTATACAGATGCGTCATAACCGTCGTACAGTATTACATTTGCAAATGTCCTTGCAGCCTGATGCATGTTGACGATGTACGTGCCCTCGGGGTATTCCACACCGCTGTACGTGATAGGCCCGTTCGTTCTTTCGAGTTTTACGCCGCCCAGATTGAAAAGGATATCCAACGCTTCATAGGCGTCGCCTGGGCTTCTCTGCACTCTGTGGTCAACTGGGACGATGAAGTATTCCGGGAAGAACTGAATGGCATTGCCTTCAGAATCCACTTTCCTCGGGCGCCCCACGAGAACGTTTTCCGGCACCGGCGACCGGCGGCTTGCATTGGAGTTCGTCAGAAAATAAGCATCAAGCTCGTTTCTCACTTCTTCGATAAAGGGGTGTATGCTGGTTAGGAGCGGGTCAACCAGGTCTTTTCGGTCTTCGTTGAACTTGCCCCTGCGTTTGAATTCCACTTTGTTGCTGTAAAGCCCGTCCCTTTCGTCGAGGCAGAACTGGAAGAGCCCCAGTACGCCCTGTACGCCGGCGTCCACCGAATCCTGCGTGGAGTTGGGGAACTCTATTGTAGTGCCAAGAGAACCGAACAGCATCGACATTGTGGGGGTGTACACCGTCGATCCGCTGTCCCACCCACGGACAACGTCCCTAGTCGGGTGGTTGTAGCGTTTATGGGCCGAGTTGCCGATAATCGACATGCCAAGGGCGTCGCACAGCGGAGTCATGTACTCGTTTATCAAGTCCACTTCCAGGTTCGGCTCGTAGGGCGGCGTAGTTCCGTCGATGACATAGTTGTCGTAATAGCCGTGGAACTCGACCATGTATATCGGATCCCACTTGTTGAAAGCCCTGGCAGCCGCCCTTGTTTCCAATTGCGAGAAATACGAAGCGTCGCGGTTCAGATCATAATTGTATGCGCTTCCCCAATAAGAGTGATAGTAACCGTCAGGGCCTCCGTGGAATGTAAGCACGACGATGTACTTTTCCAGAAATTCGTCAACGTCAAGTGCCACGTCTTCAGGAGTTCCGGGGTTGCCCGGATCCACCCTCCTGCTGCCGCCTGACCAGTCGTCTATGTAGGTTGGGAATATGCGTTCCGTGTTCTCCTCAGCCCTTCTTGTGAACCTCAGTTTGTCAAGGCTCAGGAGGCGGTCCATAACGGTCCAGGACACAGCAGGGCCTGTTTGTTCATCACCGTGAATCGTGCTGAAAAACAGTACTCCTTTTTGATCGCCGCCAGCCACCTCGCCTATCATAAGCTCAGGGCTTTCGTTCATCCTTGGCTTGGTAACGCTTAGGTATTCGTCCACGGACGCCTTGGAATCCGAGATGACAGCCGCCCAAAGGTCCCTGCCTTCTGCCGATTTGCCTAGAGACTCAAACCTCAGGTACCTGCCCTTGGGGCTGTAGACAGTTCCGCCGGCTTCACCGTATGTCGTGTTGTAGCCTTTAATAAAAGCGTCCAGCTCATCATATGTCAGAAAGGCATCGTTTTCGCTCAGTCTAATTGTCTTTGAACCAAGCGAGAAAGCACCGTCGCCCGCGCCATAAAAAGCTTCCAGCAGCCAGTCGCCGACGTACGGGATTTCTGCTCGCAGGTGCCTCATGGGGTAGTACGGGAGGTATGGCCGGTTGTCGTGGGCAGAATTGTTCTGGGAGGTGAAAGCGTTGAACTTGATCTCCTGGACAACTACGATATTATCACCCGACATGGTCACCTTTGCGGTTCCCACTGTGTTGACCCCCCTCAGCACGTGGGTCTGCGGATTTGCGGCATACGTCAGCTCGCTGCCGTTGTAGGCCCACCTGACTTTAGCAATGTCGAAGGGGTTGTCGCCCTCTCCCGCTATGCCTGTAAAACTGCCCTTGGGCAACGTGAGCTTCATCGTGAAAATTCTTGGGTCGGTCATGGATGCAATGCGTGACGTAGTGTAGTAAAGATCCGGGTCTTCACCGTTCACTGCCAGAGCGGCGTGATCCCCTTTGTAGACAGTGTGCAAACCTACATCGTAAACTTCTGCATTCCGGTATTTTGACTGCACCTCGCCGCCTGTAAGGACTTGGACTCTTACGGTTTCCAATCCGATGTCGTCCTGACTGGTGGATTTTGCGGCTATACCCGTCGGGAACGTCAGCAATAGCGTCATTATTAATGCAAATGACAATAGTCTTTTTAAGCTATGCGAATTAGTCTTCATTTTTCTGGCCTCCTTATATTTGCCTTAAGAAAAGAGGCGAGGCCGCCTAATGAAGCGCCCTCGCCTTGCAGGTTAATGTTATTTAGTGTAGTGTATGAAAAGGTCCAGCAGATCCAGCATGTCTATGACCCCGTCGCCGTTTACGTCGCACATGCTAGCGGTAACCGGCTTGCCCTTCGAGTCGTTGACCTTCACCAATGTGTCCCAATCGGCGCTGTCGATGTCAAAACCGCAGTACAGCAGCATGATACCAAGGTCAAGCGCATCGACTTTGTTGTCCCTGTTCAGGTCGTATTTCGAGTAGACCAGCTGGTCGATGAACGTGGTTGCCTCGCCTGCTTCAATAACGACATCAAGGTAGGCTGTAACGTCGCCCACAAGCCCGACAACGCGGGCACCGGTCAGTTTCATGGTTGCTTCGCCGATGGCCCTCGGCGCAAACACGAATTTGGCGACTTCCACAGGCAACTGTGACGCAAAGCCTGTCCCATTGTCACCCGACGGGTATCCTATGGTAAGCGCGCCCTTCCATATGTTGCCGCCTAGACTTCTCCAAGCAATCCCGTCTATGACTGCAAATCCCGAGAGTGCTTCGGCGCCTTTGCCTGCCAGCATATTGCCGTCTATCTCAAATTCCAGTTCCACGGACAGCACGTCTTCTGCCCCGCGAAGCGAAAGGGTGAACTCCACGTCGCCTTCGATACCGCTGACAGCGGGAACGCCGATGCTGAGCGCCAAAACGGCAGGAACGTAGTCCAATATCCTTCCGTCGATTTTCGCGGCGCTTTCTGTAATTGTCTTGTTTGGCAGAGAGTTTACGTACTGCTCAAACACTGCGTCCAGGGAATCGATCTCTGCCACTGTCTTCAGTGCCTGAATTGCGGTGTACCCGTCGCCTCCGTTGGCCATGAAGTCGTTGGTTGCAAGCCTCAAGACCGTCGTGTCGTCAAAAAAATCAATGGGTTTGCCGTTGATGGTAATGTACGCCACCTTTTGCCCAACTTCCGCAGCAGGGTCGTAAGCCACGTACATGCCCGATATCTGCGGGAACCTGCCGTCTGCGGTTGGGGCAAACTGCACACCGTTTTCCATCATTTCCTTCAGTGCTTTCGGAGTGGCTTCCTTTATAACCAACACGTTGCCGAACGGCAGGACGCTGTTCAGGTCGCCCCTTGTTATGTCGCCTATCCTTATATCAGCTCTCAGGCCGCCGCCGTTGGTAAGCGCCACGTCCGCGCCGCCGATTGCCCTCATAGCGTCAGCCACCAGATTGCCCAGCGCCTGCTCGGAATTGCGCACCCCCTTGGTCGTGTTGTCCCCCCTTGCGCTTGAAAGGAACACTTCCGATTTTGCGACAACCTCGTCGTACAGCGCAAGCACCGCCTGCTTCATTGTTTCAGCCATGGCAAAAACAGCCGGGTCGCCTGTTATGGCTGCTGTGTCCGCTTTCGCTATCAGAGCCGCTGTCTTGCTGATTATTTCCCCGCTTGAGCTGATTGTGACGGAAACCATGCCGAGGTTTTCCTGGTACTGGCCGTCCCCGGCAATCAGCACTCCGCTTTCGGTTACTGAACCGAGGATATGGTCGTGCCCGTCGATTACAACGTCAGGCTTGACGTCCAGCTCGTTTATCAGTGCCACAATGTCGGTACGGCTGACGTGGGCAAGGCCGACGATAATCTGCGCACCCCCAGCCTTAAGCTCAGAAATGGCGTTATCAGCGGACTGCTTGTACGCCCTGAACTCTATGGTTTCAACGTTTACAGGGTTTGTCACGATAGGTGTGGTCTGGGTGGTAAGCCCGAAGAAACCGACTTTGACGCCGTCAATTTCGACCGTCTTCGTAGTCGGCAGGTAGCTTTGGCCCGTCGCTGTGACAAACACGTTCGACGAAATTATGTCGAGCCCTTTGGCTGAAGCAATGGTCGCCAGTTCTGACAACCTGACGCTTCCGAAGTTGAAGTCATGGTTGCCCGGCGCCATAACGCTGTAGCCTGCCGCCGTCATGAGCTCTATCGCGTTGAGCCCGCTGTTTACATTTACGATGGGGAGCCCGTGGATGGTGTCGCCCGCGTCAACCAATATTGAATTCGCGGTGCTGTTTTTCAGTGCTGCTACCCTGTCGATGCCAATCATTCCTGTGTTGTTGCCGTCAACCTGGTAAATGCGGCCGTGGGTGTCGTTTGTGTGCAGTATGTTTATCGTCTTTTCCGACGGTGCGGCAAGCATTACCTCAGCCAAGTCGCGTACCCGGAGGCGAGAGCCTGCAGTGTCCGTCGATGCAAGGCCGGTCGCAGCCACTCTTGCGCCAACGGCGATGTTTGCGTCTATTGCCGCCGCGCCGGTTTTGCTGTCTTTTATGTACCCGTCCATGAAGACTCTGGCTTCGCCGGTCCCATCGTTTAGATACAGCGCGTCGCTTTCTGCTTTAGTCACTGTACCTTCGATTTTTGCCAGCCAGCCCTCGTTTTCCTTCTTCATGCTGTCAGCTGTGGTGAACTCCTTGGGCATCAGCGGGTTCAGTGAAAGATCAAGAATTTCAATGTCGTCGTTTTCGTTGAACACCCCCAGCTCCACGTCGCCCAGATAGCTCTTGAGCACACCGGAAACCCTGACCTTCTGCCCTACGTAAAGCGGCAGGTCGCTGACCGGGTGGATGCAGATGCCGCCGGTGTCGTCCTGGACGTATATGCAGTCAAAGAATGCGTTGTCCCTTCCTGCCGACGAAGATTGCGACGTGACAGTGCCTTCGATGGTGTACGCCCTCCCCATGTCGCCTTTCCTTGCTTCAGCAACCGTCGAAACCTTGAGCGTCTTGAAGGACTTCAGCATCGCCTTCGCTATGGGGAAGTTGTCGTACTGGTTTTCGTCGCTCTCAAAGCTTGAGCAGAAGACGGAACCGGCTACATAGGCAGTGCCCCCTGCGGCTGTCTGCTCCTGTGCCAAGACCAGCATGTCCGCGCCGCTGCCCGCATTGACTGCGTCTCCCGTGTGAGCCGAGTCGTAGCTTTGCATTCCGGCTATGCCGTTGATCAGCCTGACGGTGCTTGCGCCCGGCACCAGCCCTGCTGCGCTGTAGACCCTGTACTCCTTTGAAAGCTCAAGCCCGGATAAAATGCCGTTTGCAGTGTAGGAGGACGCAGGTATCGAGAACTGGTAAGTGCTTGTGTTGTTCAGGATGAGCTCGTCGCCGTTTACCTTGGTGGTGACGCCGAACTGGTCCAGCACCTTGTTCATGATCACAAAAGTGCGCAGGTCGCCGGCGCCTTCGCCATAGTCTGCCCTAGCCATCAGGAGCAGGTTGCCGCCCCTGTCGGCAAAGCGCTTGATCACCGCAAGCTCGCCCTCCGTGTAGGTGTACTGCTGAAACCCTGCGGCAACGCTGCTGCGGTTGTAGGGCGTGGTAATGATCAGCCCGTCAGCGTCAGCAAGAACCTCGTCAGTCAAAGCTGCCGCCCAGACGAACACTATGCCTTCGTCTGCCACGTAGTTCTCAAGAGTCTGGAGGTTGTCTGCATAGTTGTCCTTAACGTAGTTGTTCATATGCGCTGCGTCTATGACTATCTTGGCAACGGAATTCGGATCCACTGCTCTGAAACGAAGCACCTCTGTGTACGTTTTTTCAACCCCGCCGAATGTTCCAATGACAGTTACTATGACCGTGTTGCCGCCCACGATCGTCGGTGTGATGGATACCACGTCGTCCCTGTTTCCGGTGGGCAGCACAGTAATCGGTCCCTCCGTCTTCGCTAGGAGGTTTCCCTCAGCGTCGTTATAGGTGATGGAACTTACGACAAAATCGCCCGTTACTGCATCGTTGAATAGCCTAGTGGTAAGGTTAATCGGCGTGCCCCACATGGGGGTGCCGGCATCAAGCCTGATGCTTGTAACGCCTTGCTTTTCGATCTGTATATCTTTAACCCAAACCGGGGCTGTCAACGTCAAGTCTCCGTTTGGCTGCGCAATTTTGACGTAGTAGTACTCGTCATGGGCCGGAATCTGGAAATCCCAAACCGCTGTCTGCGCATTGCTGGTCAGCGATGTGACTTCCCTGCCGTTTTTCGTAATGAGGGAAATCCTGCCAAGGTTGTCTGTAGTGTTCTGCGCTGCCACATGTATGTCCAGAGTTGCCGGCTCTGAGTCGAAAATCGTGCCCATTACTGCGCCGTTGACGGTGAAGTCAACCTTCATGGTCTTGTTTTCCGTCGAATAGACCCTGCGGTTTGCCATGGCGCTGTACAAAGCGGAGCGAGTGAGTTCGGTCGCCAAGATGACCGTCCTGTGGTCGTTGCCTATCCCCCAGTTTGCGGAGTGGTTGTCTTGGTTGTTTGTCGGAGCCAGGTGCCACCCTTTTGAAAGCGCCCTGTCGTAATAAGTGTCCGAGCGCCAGTAGCCGTTGTTAAGCCGTTTGTTGGTGCCGTCCCCGTTACCTACCTCAATGAGGGTGATGGCCCTGTCCCTGGCTGGCGTGTAGTACGCAAAGTCGGTAAAGTCCCCGAAAGTCGTCCCCGGATGGTTGAACTGGGTGATGGACTGCGGGATGCCTACAACGTCGTCGTAGTAGTTCTGAAGGCCCGTGCCGTTCGTCAGGCTTGTGTACCTCGGGTTGTTGCGGCTTACGTAGCCTGTCGTGTTGAAGGTGTTTACATGGCCGTACTGGGTGTTTGCCCATGTCATTTCAAAGCCCATCATGCCAACGAAGGTGCTGCTTGTGAATTCGTCAGCGACGGTCAGGCCGTTTGCCCACCTGTTTCCGTTTGCGCCGCCTCCGGTGGCAAAATTGCCAAGGTTTGACGCAGTGTCAAAGTAATTTGAGTGGTCGGTAACTGTCCAGTAGTCCAGGCCCGCCCTGTCCCTTGCCATGGTGAAGGCGTCAGCGAAGGAGCCGGTGCCGTCCGAGTTGCTGGTGTGGGAATGGAGCATGCCGTAATAGTGGTGGTAGGCGTCTGCCGGCAGCTGCTCTTCTTTTAGCGTATACGCAAAAGTGGCAATGTCGCTGTCTGCCATCCCTTCCTTGACTGCGTAGGCTTTTACAACCGCAGGAAGCGAGGCTACCGCAAAAGCTTCTTCGTAGTCTAAGTAGTCGGTGCCGTTCAGCGTATACTTGATCAGTGCACCTTGGGTAGCGCATGCAAGCGCAACTTTAGCGTTCTGCTCAATGGCGCCCGGTGCCGGGTTTGCGGTAACAGCCGCGACCTTTTCGATGACAGGACCGCTGTCGCCTATGTATTTGCCTGCTACCACAATGCTGTTGATGTTGCTTGTACCGCCTGATGCAATCAGTTCAGTAGGCGAATACGTGCCCGTCCCGGCTCTTGAGCTGATGTTCGACGCCAGCAGGAGCCTCAGATAGACCATGTCCATGTCGTTTGCTTCGGCAGGCAGGGGAACGTTGTTCAGCGTCACGGCTAAAGCCGTAGATACTACGCTTGCGTCGTACTGGTTGCTTGTAACGCTCTTCCAGGTGTTCCCGTCAACCGAGTACTGCAGCTTGAAGTCACGGGGGCCTGTTCCGGACGAACGCTGTGCCAAGGAAACCGTCATGCTTTCAAAATCCTTTGACGGGAAAGCCAGCATCCAGTATTTTTCCCCTGTCCCCGTTGCCCAGTCTGTTATCACCAAGCTGCCTGTGCTGAAACCGGGCACGGCGTTCTGAAAATTCGTGAGCAATGCCCCGTCTTTGTTTTCGCCGCCTGTAGCGGGCACGGCTGCGGCTGGCGGCACGGCAGAATAGTTCCATTCGGCTACGACAGCTGTTTCGCCGTATTGCGGCGCGGCTGCGGCGCTGACTGAAACCATGCTGAAAACCATGCACAGTGCCAATGCAACCGATAGCGTTTTTCTTGCGGTAACTGATCGTCTGTTCATTTTTTAAACCTCCTGAATTTTTTGGGATTGATTGATTATACCATTTCTTGTCCAGTTAAGGCAATCGCTTTTAGCAATTCAAAGACACATTGCCCAATATAAATTGTATTTGAGCAATGTAAAAAATGAAGACTTACCTGCAGTCATTGCCTATTGAGATATCAGCAAATCCTCCTGTTTGCGCCTTATGCCTTCAATGCACAGGTTTATTTCACGAACCTTGTTGTTTAGTTGCGCTTTAGTCTTTCCAAGTGCTTCCATTAAGAGGTCAAGCTGTTCTTTATTATCGTGTATTTTGCTTAAAACATGTATATCGGCAAGCGTAGAGTCGAATAAAACGTCAAAAATCCAAGAAGCTCCAGTACTTGTAGGCGTACATTCTAGTGTTAACTCGGGCCAAGACAATCCCTTAAGGCTGCTTAATTGTTCACGCAAATCATGAATTTGTTTAGGCAAACTGTAAAGGTAGCCCTCAGCCTTGTCAATATGCGAATATTTGGCAGCATCAATAAGAAAGCCCCCTAAAAATGCATCAAGTACCGACAAACCGGTCGCTGAATCCAAGGAATCTATCGCAAACCATGTGGTAGATATTACGCATGCAACTGCTTTTGTTACTTCGTCAATTTTTTTTGCTTGCGAAACGAGGTCGTCTATTTCATCTTCATATTGCCTGTATTGTTGCCCTTCGACTTCAGATAATATATGTTGAAAATTGTTCCTGCGGTTTTCCAGCTCTTTTTCATATTCCTGCGCAAGATGTCTCAATTCGGAGAGCATTAATTCCAACTCTCTCTTTTCTTCCTTTACACCTGCCAATTCTGATACGGCTTTTTGGAAGCTTGACCTAGCCTCGATTTCTTCCTGCCTCTCTTTTTCAAGTTCTTCTTCATATTTTCTAATTTTCTTGATAAAAGAGAGCCACGACTTTGTTTGTATTCGATTAGCGTCACAGTTTTTCTGAAGGTGCCTTTCAATCTCGTTTTTTGCGTTGAGTGATCGCTCATCCAGTTTTGCGATTATGTCTTCGAGAGGCTTAATCTCTTCTATCTTGCCTCTGATTTTAGATAAATTTTCCAATTGATTACTCCTAGATGTAAGGCTACTCCCGGTGTTCTACCTTCGCCACCGGCATGCTACTGAGATCGATAAAGGTGCCCTTTGTCAGGTTTAGTATGCCGTCCTTCCATTGGGGCAAGGCGTATAGATTCCCGTTCGGCGCCAGTATTTCCCCATTCGTGGCGATGTAGGGGTATATCTTGGTAAGGCTGTAATCCCTTCCCATCTTGTAGTACCCGTCGTTGATCAGTGAAACTCTCCCCAAATGCGGCGACCAATGGCATATGAGGTATGCGGCATCGCCCACAGTGCCAAGCAAATGCATGCTGCCAAAATCGTCGAACTTGTCGTTTACATTAACCACTACACCGCCTTTTGAGACATGCCGCAGGGTGCTGTACCCAAATCCGTGGCGGCTCACGCTGTAGTGTGTTGAGACATAGATGCCGCCCTGTACAGAGTGCACTCTTTCGAATTGTTCATCTTCCCCAATATCGAGCTGTTTGAGGTTTGCCCCGTCAAAAGCCGCGAAGTGGAAATATTTTTTCGGCGTGTAAGGTGCCGGAATTCCCATTTCGTAGTCAACTCTAACCGTTAGGTAAAACCCACCGCTAAAATCAACCCTTGTGCCGCTTACGTAGATTTGATGCCCCGAAGCGCTGCCGTAATTTGACTGTGCGTCAGTCGTCACAATATCTGTTATGTCCGCTATGGGAGCGCCTTCATAATACAAAGAATTGCCTTGGAGGCGCACGTCCGCGCGCTTGCCTTGTCCCTGGTATTCATTGTTTGGCGGAGTCGCGAGGGGAGTAAAGCTGTCGTCTGCATAATTGAGCCTTGCGTAGTAATTTTTCTCCCCAAACCTCACCAAATCTGCGCTTTCGCTGCCCACGGAGTCAAAATAGAAATTATTGCGGTGCTCCATGCTGACCGTGAGCCCTCCGTCCCATGAGGTTTTCCACGAAAGCTCCTCTGTGGCAAAGCGCCACGTCATTGGGAAATAGGTGACGTCCCTGAACAAAAGAACAGGGAACTCCTCTTTGCTGTTGTCAATCAGCTTGCCGTTGACGTGAATCGGAAAATCGGCGACGCTGGCAGTATATGACGAGGCAGAATTGTTTGCTTTGCCGTAATTCGGCAGTTCGCCTGACATATAGCCCTTGGCAGCCACATATAGCCCGTCCTTCGCAGTCCAAGCCGTAGCTACTCCAAGATATGAACAGTGGTCGTAGGTCATCGGGAAATAGGTGATGCCCTTGTAGCATATGAACGGATACCGGTCGCTTCGGTGATCCAACGTTTGTTCATTGATCGTAATCGAAAATGCCGGTATGGTAACAGAAACCTGGGACTTTGCCGCAGCTGCTTCTGTGCAGCAAAGAAATACAGATACCAGCATCGCAGTAATAATTATTTTTTTCATGTCAAATTCCCTCCCACTCGTTCGACGTTTTTTTCTGAATTTTGTTCCGTCCTCATTTCGCCTGCTTCATGAACAGCAGCAGAACCACTGCCGCAGCCGCTGACAACGTTGCACCGTATGCAAAAGGGACCACGCTTCCAAAAGTGCTCCACAGTGCTCCCGTGACGATGCTAGCGGGGAGCAAGGCAATGCCTGCCACAGTGGACTGCAGGCCCAGCATGGTGCCTTTCAGTTCCGGCGGCGCGATTTCAGCCACATAGGCTCGCTCCACCCCTGCAATCATGGCGGTGTGGACGCCGTAAAGGATGAACATCAAGTACATGAACGGCTTGCTGAAAGCAGCCGCAAATCCGAAATACACGGCGGCGAACACAAAGTACCCGGAAACCAGCAGTTTCTTCCTGCCGATTCTGTCGGACAACCCGCCTAGGGGCAGCGACAACGCAGCGGCGGCAACATGAAAAATGAAGTAAAGCAGGATTACGGACTGGCTGCTGAACCCCACGTCCTTGGCTTTCAGCAGCAAAAAAGCGTCGGACGAATTGCCCAGCGTAAACAGCAGCACTACAAGCAGATACAGTTTCAGCTGCCCGTCAAGGCTGCCAAAGCTTTTGAAGAACGGCAGCCATTTCTTTTGCGTCCGCTTTCCGCGCTTTTCCTTGATGAAGAAAAACATGCACAGCCCCAGTACTGCAGGAACAATTGAAATCCCAAACAGCATTTTATAGTCGTAGTTGCCGCTTCCGCTCCCGAGCAGCAGGAACGTAAACAAAATCCCAAGTGCTGCCCCTGCCGTGTCCAATGCCTTGTGAAGCCCGAACGCATTGCCCATCTTGTCTTTGTCTGCGCTCTCGCTGACGAGGACATCCCTTGGAGCGGTGCGCACCCCTTTGCCGAAGCGGTCGATGACCCGTGCAAAAAGCACGCCGCCCCATGAAGTGGCGGCAATCAGTGCCAGCTTATAGACAATTCCTGCGAAATACCCAGCAAAGGCAATCGCCTTTTTGTGCTGGAACCTGTCAGAAACATACCCGCTGTACACCTTGAGCAGGCTGGCGAGGCTTTCGGCAACGCCTTCGATGAAGCCGACCATAGCAGGAGTCGCCCCAAACACCGCAGTCAGGTAAAGGGGTATTAGCGGATACACCATTTCGGTGCTTATGTCAGTGAAGAAGCTCACCATGCCGAGGAAGAATACGTTCACCAGCCCCGGGTTTTTCGTCTTGCCCTTGTTCATATGCCTCTTTTCAATACCGCAGTGAACTGGTTCCTTTCTCTATCGTCATAAAAACTGATGTGCGGAAATTTTGACAGCGCCCTGACGATGCCGGAACCATATCCTCTAAAAGGCAGTGCGTGATTCGCAAACGACGCAAGCACGGGGTTCCTTGTGTTGGATATGCCCAGTTTGATGTTTTCAACAGTCAGGTTATTGGGCAAATGCCCGGGGCTGATTATTTCAACCCGGTCCATATAGACAAACGCACGAACCGGTGCCTGTATGAAGTAATTGCGGTGGATCAGGGCATTTGAGACAAGTTCTTCAATAGGTTCGCGAGGGATTTCCGGTACGCCAATGCTGTTGAAGTTCTGTCCTGCTTGCACATGCCGAATGTTCGAAATGATAAAATAAACAGTTTGCCGAAAAACGTCAGCCAGTTTTCCTGCAATGTCTCGGCTGTCGTTGTAATCCGCCGTTGCCAAATCGTTGGAATCGAACGCACCGGCTTTGACAATGAAAGCAGGCAGGCTGTACTGCGGCGCTTTTGCGAAAAGCAGTGCGCCGGCAACAGTCAGAGAGCCGTCCACAGACAGGTTCATGTTTTCCAAAAGGTTCTGCAGCGGCAGATCCTGCAACTCAAGTTCCTCTCCAAAACGCCTTTGAAAATAACGATTGAAATAATCCACATCCAGATCGTCAACCGTAATGCCCTGCGCAATAACTTTGTCGGCGTAAATCAGACCTGCATTTTGAAACATCCTCTGTATTTCCTCCCGTGAAGTCGCCTTCCGTTTGTCTGCACCGCTCTTCACCCAGAAAACGCCGTTCTTGTCCTGATACGGCTTGTTTATGCCAGAGTGAATGTCCAAAACTATTACAATCCCGTTGTTGGTATTTACATTTTCTGTAGTTGGGTTGATCACAGGCCGCACACTCTGGCTGGCTGTAACGGAAACGAGTTGGTTCAACCTGCGGACATCGTCCCCGGTCAAACCGGCTATGGAGCCGTCATCATTGACGCCTATAAGCATTTTGCCTCCCGCGCCGTTGCTAAACGCCACCATGTCGGCAGCCAGCGAATCGGCATTGGTTACGTTTTTCTTAAATTGCCGCTGGCTGTCTTCGCCCAATTTTATATGCTCGTAGAGTTCGGCAGCATTCATTTCTTCGGACCCTCCTCTTTTATTCAGAACCATTATGCCGGCGGCGCCCGCCGCAACAAGCAGCGGGCG